>DATDGT010000025.1:0-17671 GCA_036521975.1 Bryobacteraceae bacterium | reverse complement strand
TGGACTGCGGAAACGCACAAGAGGGTCAGTCTACACTACATCGCGTTTTTCAAAAGCGGCTATTGGGAACACGTCACTTGCCCTCACCGCAAGTCCAAAAAATCTCAGAATCGACGGTCGCGTGACGAACTTGGGCTAGGCCGTAAATCCGTCCATAGCGCGACCGCTCCCTTGCGGTCGCGGTTCGGAATCGGATGTTTGCGGCAGGGCATTCACGCCGAGCCGCGACCGCAAGGGAGTGGTTTGCTGAACCGTCCGAGCTTACGGACGGATCACGGCCTCGGGCGGGGAGGAGGCTTCGGCAAGGCGTCTTCCGGTGCCGTGTACAAGTCGGGCATTCTGAAGGTCCGGTAGTTGAAGGCGCCGAAGTGGATGCCAAAATCGATGGTTCCGGTCGGCTCGACCTGAAAGGTCTCTGCCGCGGTCAGCAGAGTTCCGCCCGAAGCGGCGCTGAGCAGGAAGGCGGCGTCAAAGTTGTAATTGCCGTCGGGAAGCAGTTGTGCGGAACCCGCCGCGACGGAGTACACGCCGAGGTCCGCATCGAGGCGAGTAGTGACCACCAGGTTCCGCTCGTCCACCTCCAACACCTGCCCACGGCTGTGAGCCGAGGGGTTGCTGGCCTCGCGCACGTTGCCGTTATCGAACACCAGCATCACGGTGCCATTCATCTCGAAATTGGGATCGTGCTGATGGGAAAACCAGGGGCTTAAGTCAGTCGACAGTATCCGGAAATCGCCGGCAAGTCCCATGCGCCACAGAATCGCTCCACTGCCGCTCCCGTTGGCGTAATCGATTTTGACGACCCAATCCTGGTGCCGGACGGAGTACAGTATGTTTCCGTCCGGCAGCAGTTGCAGGGCGTTGCCGTGCAGCCAGTCATTGGCGGTGGGGCTCAAGTAGAAGGGTGCGCAAGCTAGTCCCGCTGGGTAGGTGCAGGTTTCCCCCAGAGTGGCCGTCCGGTAAGTGTCCAAATGGTCGAACGTGTCCCAGGCCCAGGTCACCTGCAGGTCTTGGTTCAACACTACGATCGTGTCTCCGATGACATCCACCGGGCCCGCGGCCTGCACATTGGTGAGGATGCGCTCGGAATCCGCCAGCACCAGATAACCGCCGCCCCGCAGCTTCCGCGCTTCATGATGGAATCCGTTGATGGGCCGGATCCCCAACTTGGCGAGTTGCTGGCTGACTTGGGCCGCGTTGGTTTCCGCGACGGTAATTCCAGCCAGATCGAATTCGCGGAAGAACTGCTGGGCGGGGCCTTGGGTGCCATCTTCGAAGATGCCAAGGAAGGTCCCTCCCGATACCGCCCGCGTGAGGAAAGAGATATCCGGCGGTGAGGTCCATACCAGGTTCCCCTGCAGGTCCGTTGCGACGGAGGCTTCACCAAGCAGACTCTGCAGCAATAGGCCCTGCGGCGGCAGGTCCGGACCAATCAAGGTGAAAGGCGGACTTGAGGCCACGCCGGTCACGCTCGCAGGCGTGAACGGCACCGAAGGCCCGCCTTCCATCGCTCTACCGGTCTCGATCCAATGTTGAATCGTATAGGCGGCGCCCGGAACCATGCCGGCCAAGTAGAAGTTCATACTGCTGCCTGCCAGGCACGGCTTGTACGCCGTAGTCTGGAAAAAGCCGCCTGGCGATTGAAACTGGACTCTCATTCGCGCGCCGGGCGCACACGCCGGTGCGCTGTAGATGAACACGAAAGGGTTGACGCTCGGGCTGACCACCGGCGCAGTGCCGTTTACCAGGGGCGTGAACGCCTGCATGGCATCGGCGGCTGCGACCTCTCCCGTGTTGTTGTTTTGCACGCTAACCTCGACCTGGTAGCTCCCCTCCTGATCGATGGTGGTCCAAGTCAGAGCGGTTTTTGGCCCGTAGTCCACGAGGGTATGAAAATCGCCGCCGGTCGCGCGGACGCGGAAACGATATGCCAGCGTTCCGGGGCTGGCCCCGGAAACCGAAGCCGTCCAGCTAACCGGCGTCCCAAGCGCCACACTTGGCCCTGCCGAAGCACTGATCGATACCGACATCTGCGCGCACAGCGTCCCTGTGAACCACAGGAGGAGAAAATACCGAGGTGGAACAACCCTCGTGGCACCGGTTTTCGCGGCAATCCGCTTGCTAGGTCGATAACCGCCTGCCAACCATTCCGCTTTATCGAAAGCGCACAGCGAATGCGTTGTGCGCGTTGTAAAGAAAGCGCACAGCGAACGCGTTGTGCGCATTGTAAAAACGAAAGCGCAGAGTCGCAAGGGTTTGGCCCTCCACATGGCCCTCAAGGCAAAGGAGACTTCCAGTATCCCCCTTAAAGTCCTGCGTAGCAATTTTCAAAAACCTGATCGCTCACCAGCGGGTTCATATCCTCTATCCATTTGTGGTGCCGGTCATAAGCGCACAGCGAATGCGTTGTGCGCGTTGTAACGAAAGAATTAGCGCACAGCGAATGCGTTGTCCGCGTTGTAACGAAAGAATTAACGCACAGTGAATGCGTTGTTCGCATTGTAACGAAAGAATTGTCACTGCTGTTAAAAGGTGACCAGCCTGGCACGTCACCTGACCCTCTGCGCCGCCCCCGAAAAGGGTTGCCTCTTGAGGCCCGGCTAGAAAGCCGGAGCAAGCAGCGTGACGCCCTTGGAAAGGAACTCAACTTTAATATGTTTCAGAACCGCGCCTTTAGCTTTACAGTCCGGGCACCAGCGTAATTACCGCACTTAATCGGCCATTCTGGCCCTGCGCTCCCTTACCGCTTCAGGCTTTTATCTGGTGCGAATGGGCCGGATAAAGAATCTTCCTCGAAGTGGCATCGTCATGGAAGTAGGAGGGCAAAAAAATGAAAATGCCTCTTGCATTCCTTGCGATTATAGTGGCGGGAACGCTGGCCGCGCAGCAAGTCCCTGGCGTCCCGGCCGTCCCCGGCGTCCCTAGAGTCCCAAGCGTCCCTGGCGTCCCCGGCGTCCAAACCCAGGCGACCAAAGGCACCCAGGCCACCAAAGGCCCGGGCGACATCTCAGAGCGTCTGGCCAAGGAGCTTAATTTGACGGCGGATCAGCAGACCAAGGTGCGAGCCATCTTCGCGGACACCCATCAGCGCGCGCAAGCTCTGGAGCCGAAAATGCGCGAAGAGCGCGAAGCGCTGAAGACGGCCGTCAAGG
This sequence comes from Bryobacteraceae bacterium, assembly GCA_036521975.1. GTDB lineage: Bacteria > Acidobacteriota > Terriglobia > Bryobacterales > Bryobacteraceae > Palsa-187. The sequence continues at coordinate 14,519 of DATDGT010000025.1, read as the reverse complement.
CTGGCGACGATCGCCAGATTGACCAGATTCTCCAACAGAACTCGCAGCTTAATGCCGACTTTCAAGCCTTGCATGTAAAAGCTATGGCTAAAGTCTATGCTCTGTTGACTCCCGACCAGAAGGTCAAATTCGATCAGTTGGACTCTGGATGGTTTGGGCCCGGCGCATCACGGCGCAGCCCGAACGGCTAGTAGACGTTCATAACTCGTTCATAACCTGAATTAGACCCTTCAGGAAAAGGCTCGCGCTCGATCTTCGAGCGCGAGCTTTTTTCAGGCACGCATGTTGGCCTGATGCCGATCCCGCGAGGGGCCCTCCGAACGAAATCTCATGGATGTTGCGGAAGCCCAACGTGTGCAGCCCGCTCCACCACGGGCGCGCCAAAGGCGCTATCCACAAACAGCGCCGCCACGGGAGTCCCCTCTCACCCCTCTCTTCAAGATTTCGGCGGCGGCGCCGCGCCTATACTTCCAGTTTGCCCGTGCTGTCGCCGTGCGAGTCCCGTCGCACGCCGAGCTGGTCCAGCATCGAAAGCAACAGATTTGATGCCGGGGTGTGCTGACCATACTTCAGGTGCCGCCCACCCGCTAGCTTCCCTGACGCGCCACCAGCCAGAACAATCGGCAGCGGATCGTGATCGTGCTGATTGCCGTTGCTCATGCTGCTTCCATAAAGAATCATGGAGTGATCAAGCAAGTTGCCGTCGCCGTCGGGAGTCGCCTTCAGCTTCTCAAGGAAATAAGCCAGCAACTCCACGTGATATTTGTTGATCAGCGCGTACTTGTCCATTGCCGCGCGATTGTTGGAGTGATGCGAGGCCACGTGGAATCCGTCGCGCACGCCGCTTTGCGGATAAACGGCTCCGCTGAGGTCGCGAGCATACATCATGGTCGCGATGCGTGTGATCTCGGCCTTGAACGCCAGCACCTGCAGATCGAACATGAGTTTGAAATGTTCGTCAAACGTCTCCGGCACTCCCGCGGGTGGCTCCGGCAACTTCAGGTCGGAGGGTACCCGCTCGGACTTCTGAATCCGCCGTTCGATTTCGCGGACATCATCCAGATACTCATTTAGCTTGGTCCAGTCGGAAGCGGGAAGTTCGTTCTGTAACGAAGCAGCCTCGGCGAGCACGGAGTCAAGCAAGCTGCGGCTCTGCTGCTTGCGCGCCGTGCGGTCGGCATTTGTGCTTCCGTCGCCGAACAGTTTCTCAAACACCACCTGTGGATTGTTCTCCATCGGCAACGGAGTGGTCGGTGTCTTCCAGGAAATGGTGTTCGAATACGCGCAGGCGTAGCCCGATCCACAGCTCAACGCAACTTCCTCAATAGCCAGTTCCAGGGACGGCAGGGGCGTGTCCTGCCCGAGATGCTCCGCCGCGATTTGGTCGATGGAGGGACCTACGTGAATCGAATCCTTCTCCGGGTGCACGCCGGTTAGGTACACGGCAGCCGAGCGGGCGTGATCGGCCCCGGCGTCCGAGCCCGCCCCTCCCGCCGCCGGATGGGCGAGATTACTCAGAACCGAAAGCTGGTTGCGGAACTTTTCAAGCGGCGCGAGAATCTCGGGAAGCGCGAATTCCTTACCTTCCATCTCGGGCGTCCACTTGTCCATCGTGGCGCCATGCGGAACATAGATGCAGCTCAAGCGGCTCTTGGAAGCCGCTGCGGTCTTGGCGAGCGGCGTCTGCGCGGGCACCATGGAATCAAGCAGCGGCAGAGCCACCGTCACGCCTAACCCGCGGAGCACGGTCCGCCGCGACAGATGTTTCTTGGTAACGAAGTTCATGGTCTTGCCTCCTGCTTGACTCGCATTTGAAATGGGTCGCTTTTAACCACCCCGACGATCAATGAAGAAAACTTGTTATCGTTCTTGGCCGCTTCACGGTCGATCGAGCGGACTACCGGCATATCGTAATACTTCAACGCCCGTCCCGTGGCGTAGGTGAGCAGCTTCTCCGTCATGGTCCGCACGAAGACATCCGATCGGCTCATCAACGCCTGCCTCAGGCTAGCTGCGCCGTTCAGCTTCGTCCCATCTACCAGTTGGCCTGACGCGTCGATAGGCGTGCCCCCGTCGAGGGTGCGGTAGCGCCCGATCAGATCGAAGTTTTCGAGCGAGAATCCGATCGGGTCCATGATCTTGTGGCACGTTGCGCACACCGGGTTCTTGCGATGCTCTTCCATCCGCTGGCGGACCGCCGCAAGCGCTGGAGCCGAGGCGTCCGTGTCCAGCGGAGGAACATTCGGCGGAGGCAGCGGCGCGGGCGTTCCCAGCAGATTCTCCAGGATCCACTTGCCGCGGGCGACCGGTGACGTCCGCGTGGCTACCGAAGTCACCAGGAGAAAACTCGATTGACCCAACAGGCCGCGCCGGTCGTCGTCCGTCACCGGAACACGGCGGAACCGGCTCCCGCGGATGTCCGGAATTCCATAGTGCTTGGCGAGGGTCTCATCGACGAACGTGTAATCGGCGTTCAACAAATCCACTACGCTTCTGTCTTCCCGCAAAATGCTGTCGAGCAGCAATTCCGTCTCACGCCGGAACGCCTGCCTCAGATTGTCGTTGAATCCTTTGGTCTCCGGACGCTGATTCTTTAACTCGCGCAAGTACAGCCACTGATCTCCGAAATCCGTCACCAGCGTTTCCGACCGCTCATCCTTGAGCATCCGTCGCGTCTGCGCCTCAAGAACCGCGGGATCGTGAAGCTTTTTCTGGATGGCCAGGCTAAGCAGTTCATCGTCTGGTATGCTGCTCCACAAGAAAAACGAAAGCCGGGATGCCAATTCGAAATCGTTGATGCGATAAGCCTTACCCGGCCCGACATTAGAGGGTTCACGCTCGAACCGGAACACAAACCGCGGATCGGCCAGAATTCTCGAAAGCGCCTGCTCGATCCCGGCATCGAATCCGCCATTGCTTCGCCCGTCTTGATAGAACTTCAACAGGGTGTCGATGTCCTCAGTCGAAGGCGGCTGACGGTAGGCCCGTCGCGCGAGCTTTGCAAGAATCTGCTTCGCGCATGCGAGCTCGTTCGCTTCCGCGGCAGGCCTGCAAACGAAAATACGGCGGCGAGCGGGCGTATCGCCGAGGCCCGTCGGATTGAGCGGCCCTGTGATGGAGATATTCCCGACCACCGAACTAGCGGCGTAAATCTGCCAGACATCGTCCGCGCCCGGCGGCGACCTTCTCAAGTACGCCGCGCCGACTGTTTGCGGTCCGGCGTTAACTTTCACCCGTACGTCAATTTGCGTCCCGCCGGCCACCTTCAGCCGCTCGCCGTTCAACATTAATTCGAGCTCTTCTCCCGCGACGCCAATACCTCCGACGCCAATCCCTCCGCTCCGGCCGCGAACCTTGATGTCATACTCGGCGTCCAGCGGGAAGTTGTGGTGGATCAGAATGCCCCCGCGTGTGCCCAGCGGCAATCCTTCGATATGCTCCGTCTGCGAGGTGTCGCTCGGTATCCGGTATGTCGTGGTGAAAGCGTTGGTCAGCGTGTTGCCGACTGCCCAGCGGCTGACTTTGCTCGCGGCCGCGGCGTAACGCTCCACGAGCGCGGGCGAAACGGCGAGCGCGTCCGCGATGTTGTCAAAACCCTCGCTTGAATCGTCGGCAGGCAGCAACGTGGACGTGTCGATCTCCAGCGCCAGAAGATCTCGAATGGCGTTAGCGTACTCGGTGCGATTCAGGCGATGAAGCCCGACGAACCCCGGATTAGGGTTCGCAGCCGCCGCCCGATCCAACTCCACTTCCAGTTTCTCCGCAAGGCCGTCCAAAACTGTTCGATCAGGCCTGGGCGCGCCGCTGGGAGGCATCATTCCGGCGCGAATTTTGCGAATGACCTTCTCCCAAGCTTCGGCGTCTTGCGCCGGATGCGCGAAGTCCATCTTGTCGAGCATGAGCCCGGCGGTCCGGGTCTTTTCGTTATGACAGCCCACACAGTACCGCTCGAGAACGGCGGCCTGCGGTGGCTGCGTCTGCGATCGCGCGGGTTGCTCGGCGCCGATGACGCCTCCCAGCACGAAAACCGCAACCGCCACAACGGACCTATTCATTCGCCATCAGCCTCTTAATCAATGCTTCGGTGGAGGGCTTCCCTTCCGGCGGATTGGTGGCCAGGAAGACACCCCCGGCCCAAACGAGCGGCGTCCGGCCTTCTTTGTCCTTAACATCGAGCCTCGCGCCGTGCTTCACAAGATATTCGAGTTGATCGTCCGAGCCGCGATTCGCCGCCCCGATCACCGCCGTGACGCCCATCGAGTTCGCTGCGTTCACGTCCGCGCCCTTCTCCAGGCACAATTGAAGGGCCGCCATGAGCGATTCTCTCGATTCCGTGTAGGTCTGATTCTCCGCCCAGTTGACGCCCGCGGCGGCCATGAGGGCCGTCGTGCCCGCCAAGGTGGGAATGTTCGGGTCGGCGCCTTTGTCGAGCAATATTCGCATCGCTGTAATATCGCCGGAGAGCGACGCCCGGAGGAACGGCGTTTCACCGGTGAAGTCGACCCACGAGATATCGTTTAGTGGAGTGACCCAGCGCCGGATCGGATAATACTCTTTCGTACGCGCGTTTACATTTGCGCCGCGATCGAGCAGAAGCTTGACGAATTCCAGCGCCGCCCCACGATCGATGTCGTGTTCGCCGCCGCGTCCGTTATCTCGATTCCGAATTTCTACCGCGGCGAACAGCGGCGTGCGCCCCCACCAATCCGCGGTATTCACGCCCGCGCCCTGGTCGATCAGATACCTCGCGATGTCCAGATGGTCGTTCGTAATCGCCATCAGCAGCGGCGTGATTCCGTTCGCTTCAGTCTGATTCACGTCCGCCTTCGTCGCAACCAAAACCTCCACGCAGTCAAGGTGGCCGTCCCGCACGGCATACAGCAGCGGCGACATTGCGCCCGGAGTGGCATCCTGAGCCCCGCGCTCGGGCCAGCCGCCGCGAACGATCCCGACTCCATGTGATCCATTACCTGGGCCGCCGCCGAGGCCGGGCATCCTTCGCTCCGGAGTCTTACCGGCGCGAGTCTTGGCGTTTACATCCGCCCCATGATCGATTAACGTTTGAGCCGCGCCCGCATGACCTGAGCGCGACGCCCACATCAGAGCGGTTTCGCCCGCCAGCCCGTCTTTGGAGTTCACCGAGGCGTCATGACCCAGGAGCCCGGCGATTGCGTCTACTTTGCCCGCGCGCGCTGCAGCCATGAGCGCGGTGTCGCCCTCCTTATTCGCGATATTCGGATCGGCGCCTGCCTTCAACAAGTGCTGGATAATTGCCCCATTCCCGTTCGACGCAGCGTAATAGAGAGGCGTCAGCCCGTAGCGGTCCTTCACGTCGGCCTTCGCGCCGGCCTGGATCAGCGCCTCCACCGTGTCGGGATCGTCATTCTCCACCGCCCAGTGCAATGCCGTGGACCCGTCGGCGAGCGGCACGTTTACGTCCGCTTTATCGTGCAGCAACGACTTCAGCGCAGTCTGATTCTGCTGCATCACGGCTTCGGCGACATTCGGGCCGGATCCAGCGGCATACGCAACGACGCCGCAGAGCGAAACTACCGCCATCAGTCGGGCCGTCATCATCAGGACTCTCCTTTCAACTCCATCAGCAGCCCGTTGGGATCGCGGAACCGCGGCAATTGTTCATCGTTCTCTGTCAAAGTCTCGACGCCCAGCGCCTTAAGCCGTTCCGGAAACACGCGTGCCGTTCGAATGCAAATGTGATGCACGCTCGGCGCCTCGCCTTGGGCCACCTGCTCGAGCCCCAGCCGCGTCTTGGCCACCGTAAACCAAACCCGCGCGGGCGTGGTGGCCCGTGATGTTTCCCTTCCGAAAAACGTCCGGTAATGACGCACCGACCGTTCCAGATCCGATACGTGCAGCATGATGTGGTCCATGCCTATCGGCTGAACCGCGGCGTCATCCTGACTCACACGATACGCCGGAATGATCGTTTTCGCGAGCCCTCCCGGCACGCCGAGCAGTTGCAGCCGCAGCCCATCGGCATCGGTGGGCATGCCTAGCGGACCCGCGCCCATCGCGATTCCCGCTTCTTCCACGGCTTTTCGCGTTTCCGCCGCCTTGTAGTCTTTTACCAACGCACAGAAGTGGTCGATCTTCGGAGCCACCCCAGCCGATCCTCCAAACGCGGCGTATGCAGTCCCAAACCGTACATAGAACCGCGGCGGCGGATTCTTTTCCTGGAAAAGCTGTGGATCGAAGATACGGCCATAGAACTTGGCCGCCGCTTCCGGATCGGGAACCGTAAAGCCGACATGTTCCAGTCCGGTAGTGTCCAACGGAAGCGGAGCCGCGGAAGCGGTGGCCGCCATCCACCCAGCTATAGAAGGAGCGGCACAGGCGGTTCCAAAGGCTCGTAATGCGCCGCGGCGTGAGAGCTCTTGAGGTCTGGACATCGTGATGGGACCACGCCTTTCACGTTGTGATGTAAGCATATCAAAAGCGCACAGCGAATGCGTCGTGCGCGTTAAAAACCCGTATCACGGCCGTGAAGGTCGACAGCGCCTTGGGGCTCGGGGTCTCGGCTTCGAACACAACTGGGGCATTGTGCGGCCTACAGGCCTGTCTTTAATAACAGCGTCGCCAGCGCGGCTTCGGCTTCCAAGCCTGTGACATTGCAATGGCCATATGCTAGCACCGGAATCTGTGTAAGTTGCTGCGGGTCACGCTCGTCCTGCACCTTCGCATCGTAGAGGGTTTCCTGCCAGAACGGGACAATCGGGTCGAAGATGGTGTGCAGCGTCACCAGTGGGTTCTCCAACAGCCCGGTTGTTTCGTAATTGTTCAGGTTATCGAGGGCTGTCGAATCCGCTGCAAAACGAGCTACGAGCGCGTTGAGCCGAGCGTCATCGAATGACCCTGTGTAGTGGCGGTCGATATTGTCGTATGGATTGCCATTCAAGGTGCTGCGCGCGTCATTGGTGGCGAAGACGTTGTACCAGAGCACGCCGGTGATGGCGCTCGTGGCATTGCTCAAACTCAGGCCGATCGGAATCTTCGCCGTGCTGAGCAGTTGCAAGGTGGCGAGAGGGTTTGCATTCAGCGCCTCCACCACAGCGGGCTCGTAAACCGAGGTCCAGTTATCGATCAATTTGGAGGGAATGTTGATGGCGCTCTCTACAGCCGTTCCGGTGGTAAGGACGCCCGGAAAGAAATAGTCGAACAGAACTCGCGCATCGCCGAAATAGTTGATCTGACTCCGAAAACTACCAATCGGCCCGCAAACGGCTACTCCGCCGGCGTACGAAGGATCGTTTTCGATGGACTTCACTGTCACCAACCCGCCTTCCGACGCGCCCGTGATGAAATATTTCTGCACCGGAATGTGTTGCCCTGCAATGATGGCGGTGAGCGTTTTCGTGTCCTGAATGCCCTGCAGAATAGCCAAGCCCTCTTTCGAAAAGCTGGAAGCGGCGAAGCCGAAGCCGAGACCGTTCACCAGAGCGGGCAAGCTGGTGCCGTCCGGCAACGCCAACTGGCTCAGCCAGGCGTTGGCGGGCGAACCGGGCGCGACGTATTCGTGCGCGAACAAAATCATGGCGCCGTTGTAACAATTCGAGGGCGGCATGAAAACCAAATGCTCGGCCGGTCCGCTTGCGCCCGGATACGACCCGGATGAGACCAAATTACTGGAACATTGCGCCGCCGCGCAGAGCGGCAGCAAAATCGGCAGAACGATCAATTTGAGCTTAGACATGGTTTTTCTCCATAAATTACCCGGATGCATTGCCCGATTATGGGGCGAAGGCGAAGCTCCAGTCAACTAAGACTTGACAGGTATGTGCGCGGAAGCGGACTCGGCATTACGCCAGGCGGCTCGTAACCGCCGCCGGGCGAGGCGCAAAAGACCGCACCTAGACACGTGGATGCCGAAGCCCAAGAGCGAGGGCCAGCTCTCCACCCGCGAACACTGCAATACGTTCAGTGGGCAGCGCCACGCCAGTCGCGACTCTGTCCATCGGTGAACATCCTCGACGAAGAACTTCTCGTGTGCCGCGAACCGCTCCGGCTCAAAGCCCGGCGAGTATTCATGGAGCCGCAGCGTCTCATCGGGCGCGCCCAGGCACTCCACCACGGGCGCGCCAAAGGCGCTATCCACAAACAGCGCCGCCACGGGAGTCCCACTCACCCCTCTCTTCAAGCCCTCGGCGGCGCGCCCCACCAGCAGATTCCGGTCCCGCCCTGTTTCTCCGGTAATGCGGATCGCGGGATAAGACCGGGCATCCAAGCCCCGCTGGAACCGATGAAAAGCTATGTAGTCCGCGCCCTGCACAATAAATTCCCGATAGGGAGACTAGTGCCGCCGAAGGTTCGTACGAATTGCCAATACGGACGGAACGCGATGGCCCTTCTCGCAACGGCCTGTGCTCGCCGGATGGAGCGGCAGCCATCAACCAAAGTAAGCCACGATTACGCGTTCCTGATTGCCGATCAGCGTCGCAGTCTAGTACACTGCCTCCAGGCCACTCCCATGCCCCTGCTGACGATCCTTTCGGGTTTGGCAGTCCTTGCCCTGAAGAAGGGCAGCGGCGCTGATCCCGTCCGTCAGATGCTCGATACTGTCGTCGGCGGGGCTGCCGGCAACCAGTTTTTCACCGATTTCCACAATATCCGGCGCGGCATGGCGCAATGGCTCCGCGGAATCCACCCGGACCAGAATATGGCCATCGAGCGGGCCGTCCTACGCTCGGCGCTGCACGCCGACCTGTTCTGCCTGATCGAAGCCGCGGGTGAGCCTCTGGAGTTGCCGGCGAATCGCGCCGAGCGCTGGCTCCAGATTTTGCGCGACCGGCTGCCGGACCGGCTAAAGCACCTGCACGAGCTGCCCGGCGGCTTTTTTGAGGAGGCCGGCGTAGGCCAACTCCGGCTCGCGCGTAGATCACGCTCCAGCGGTTGCGGCATGTCGAGGAGCAGCGCCAGCCCAGCACGCTCGACGCCGACAGGCTCCTCGGAAGCGAGGACGCCGATTACGCGGCGCAAGCCGCATCCGAGGCCCTGAAAGCGCTGGAAAATGCAGTGCTCGAAAATAGTGAGGCCGATGGCCATCGTCTTGGCCGCCTGCCGGAGAAGGCCCGGGATCTGTTCCTGGCCAACTGGTTCGGGTACCTTTGCGGCTCCTTTCACTACGAGGTCCGGAGCAGGCAGGAAGTAGCGAACATTTACCTTGCAACCAGTGTCGCCGAGTTGAAAGAGGGGATGGCCGAGCTGAACGAGGGTATGAACGTCCTGCTCGAACGCGTGCAGCCCTCGCAGCCTCCGTCAACCTACAGCCTCCCCGACCTGGGGCACTTCATCGGCCGCGAGGCCGAACGGGAAGAAGCGGTCGCACGCTGGCTCAGCCCTGCCCATCAGCCGCTGCTGATCCAGGGCGAGAGCGGCATCGGCAAGAGCACGCTGGCGCTGGCAATTCTGCACCATCCCGATGTGCGGGAGCGCTTCGGGGCGCGCCGCTATCAAATCCGCTGCGACGCCCTCGAATCCGCCGCGCACCTCAAAGCCGAGATGGGCCGGCGATGGTTCGGCCTGGAACCGGGCGCCAGAATCGCGGAACAGGTGTTGGCCCGGCTGGAAGAAGCGCCCGCCGCCCTGGTGCCCGCCGCCCTGGTGATAGACAACCTCGAAAGCATGCTCCGCAAGAACGACGCGACCGAGAGCGAGGAGTGGCTCCGGAGCTTGCTCGGGCTGAAGACCGTCTGGCTGATTGCCACCCTTCTGGGGCATGAGCAACCGGGCGGGATGCGCTGGAGCAAGCCGGCGGAGCCGAAGCGGCTTTCGCCGGAAACCGCCCGTGACCCGTTCTGCGTGATCGCCGGGGAAGAGCACCGCCGCGACCCGCGGCTCGACCGTCTACTGGCCGATCAGCAGGGCGTTCCCCGCGCCATCGAGCTTCTGGCGCACCAGACGGGAGGCGCGCCCGATTTGAGCTTGCTGGCGGCCCGTTGAGAATCGAGCGGCACGTTGGAGGCTCCAGCGTCTGGGCGGTAAGGATCGGGAGACGAGTCTCGCGCGCAGCTACGAGTTCGCCATGGAAGGAGTGGACGAGGGGGCGCGGCGGTTGCTGCGTGTGTTGGCATGCCTGCCCGCGGGCGTCCGCCAGGAAGATGTTCCGTCGATTACCGAAACCGTCGGCGAAGCCACGCCGCTGGATGCCGCCGCCGCGCTGGAGCGCAGCACTCTGGCGTACTTCGAGACCGGCCGGCTCCGTCTGCTGGCCAACCTGCGCGATTATCTCCGCCGCAAGCACCCTGCCAGCGCGGAGGAAGCGGAACTGCCGCGGGCCTTTTTCCTGCGCATGGCGCTGGAAGGTGGAAAGGCAGGCAGAGTCGGAGGGCGGGAAGCGGTCGCATTGCTCTCGGAGAACTTGCCAAACATAGCCTGGGCAATCGCCGCAAGCCTGGGCGCAGGCGATCCGGCGGCAATTCCGGCGGCAATGGCGCTCGGCGAATTCAGCCGCTTTAGCGGGCTCGGAGATACGAGTCTGCTGACACGCGCGGCCGGCCTGGCGGCAAGGGTCGGTGACCTGACGAGCCAAGCCAATTGCATCCACCGCTTGGGCGACATCGCGTTGCGCCGTTCGGATCACGAGCAGGCCCGGCAGCGGTTTCAAGAGGCGCTGCCGCTCTACCTCCAGGTAGGGAATGTGCTGGGCGAGGCCAATTGCATTCAGAGCCTGGGCGACATCGCGCTGGCACGATCGGATCACGAGCAGGCCCGGCAACAGTATGAAGAGGCGCTGCCGCTCCACCGCCAGGTGGGGAATGTGCTGGGCGAGGCCAGTTGCATTGCGCGCCTGGGCGACATCGAGCTGGAACGCTCGGACCACGAGCGGGCCCGGCAGCGGTACGAAGAGGCGCTGCCGCTCTTCCGGCAGGTGGGGGATGTGCTGGGCGAGGCCAATTGCATCGCGGGCTTGGGCGACATCGCGTTGCGCCGTTCGGATCACGAGCAGGCCCGGGAGCGGTATGAAGAGGCGCTGCCGCTCTACCGGCAGGTGGGGACTGTGCTGGGCGAGGCCAATTGCATCCAGAGCCTGGGCGACATCGCGCGGGAATGTTCGGATCACGAGCAGGCCCGGCAGCGCTATGAAGAGGCGCTGCCGCTCTATCGGCAGGTGGGGAGTGTGCTGGGCGAAGCCAACTGCATTCTGACCCTGGGTCACATCGCTCTGGCGCGTTCGGATTACGAGCAGGCCCGGCAGCCGTATGAAGAGGCGCTGCCGCTCTACCGGCAGGTGGGGCACGTGCTGGGGCGAAGCCAATTGCATCCAGGGCTTGGGCGACATCGCGCTGGCACGCTCGAATCACGAGCAGGCCCGGCAGCGGTATGAAGAGGCCCTCGCGCTCTACGAGCGCATCCCGGAACCCTACTCCATTGGCGAGGCCCACCGCCGTCTCGCCCGCATCGCGCTAACCGAAGACGACCGCAACCGCCACGTGCAAGCCGCCCCGAGAGGCCTGGTTGCGGATCGATCGCCCCGATCTCGTGAAAGAGCTTGACGACGAATTCGGCCCGCCCGCCGACGCCGCCACCGGCCCTGAGTAGCCCTTTGAGCCGTCCGAGATCCCACTGCGCTACTCAGAGGCAGAACCTCCGAAACGTTCCTGCACCACCGTTGTGCATCTGTACAACGAGATACATATCGTCTCCTAACCTAACCCTAGTACCCAGCGATAGGTCCTGCAAAATCCCTCCTGTCATCTAGACGGCAAGATCCTCCTCGGGAGCAAGTCAGGGCGCATAACGCCGGACGCTCCGGGCGGATGACCGCCACACTGTATCACCACGCCTTCTCGACCCCGCTTCAAGTCCGGTTCGCAAGCTGGCCACCACATCGGGAATTTCGAGCGCCGGAGCGCTTGCAATCCCGCGGGCGGCAAGAATCTCCGGCAGATGCTCGCGGGCCTCCTGAAGCGCTACGTCGGGCGCGAGGAACTCAACCTGTCCAGCGTATTTGCGCAGCAAGAGAAGGACCTTGAGCCCAGCACAGCGCGAACCAGGATGTTCGCGTCGAGAACCACCACCGGTCAGCTCTTTCGCATTCTTCGAGCTCGCCGAATCTTCCTGAAGTCAGAGATAATCTCGTCCTCGCTCGTACCCGCAGCGGCGATCAGATCCTGCATCCGCTGACCGGCAATGCGCAAAGCTTCCAGGTCTGCCTGGCTCGGTTTCGGCCGGGTCGGAACATAAATGCCGATTGTTGCCCCATGCCGTGTGATGGCTACGGGGGTTTTCGATTCCAGATAGCTGGAGAGGTTCTCACGAAATTCCCGGATTCCGACTTTAGTGGCGTCCATAGCGCAAATCTCAGTTGTGTACACGATGATAACACATCTACCGCTCGAGCGGTCGTCTTACTACAGGGACTACCCCTCAAAAATCCGCGAAACGGGAGCGCCAGTTGACGGACAAGCTCTTCTCGTCCGGGTTCGACCCCCGCTGCTCCGTCACTTCAGCATCACCAAGCTAACCACTTGACGGGCAAGCGCATTCGCAGGATACTAACATGGCTATAGCGGTCCAAGGAGAAACGCGCTAGACTTAACTTGTAGCGCATACGCTACAGTTTTGTGGCCCATAACCGCTCGTGTCCAATAAAGAACGCGAAGTACTTTATTATCAAACCGTTCAGGGAGACCGGCCGTTCCGGGACTGGCGCAAGTCGCTTTCTGACATTAAGGCAAGGCAGGCAGTCGATGCGCGGATTACGAGATTCATGGCAGGCAACTTCGGAGACTCTGAACCGATCGGGCAGGGAGCTTCTGAATCCAGGATCGACCTCGGCCCTGGCTGGAGAATCTACTACGGCGTGGATGGGGATAAGGTAGTCCTCCTCTATGGAGGCGATAAATCAACACAGGCAGGCGACATTAATACGGCTCTCGCATACTGGAATGATTACAGGACGCGGAGCAAGGTGGGACGGAAGAAGAAGCTATGAGTAGTTATAAAGAGGATCTATTGCGGGATCTTAAAGATCCCGAATATGCAGCCGGATATCTTTCCGCCGCGATTGCCGATTCGCCGGAGTCATTCCTAATGGCCCTCCGTCTTGTTGCCGAAGCATACAAGGGCATGTCCGGGATGGCAAACGAGGCCGGCGTTGACCGAGTGAATCTTTATCGTATGCTTTCGCATTCCGGGAACCCACGTCTTAACAGTCTTCTAGCTGTCCTAAAGGTCTTGCCAGTGACAATTCGCTTCGAACCGAAATCAGAAGACAACGCTGTACCCAGGTAGAGCCAGCTACACCGCAGCTACACCGGAGAGTGTAGACGGAAGGCTTCCCGCAGCGACCCATCCGCGCCGGCTGCGGTTTGGACCGCCAGCGCACCGATGCCAAGTGCGCACTTCGAACGATGGCGCCCTTCCCGGCAGCTTGACGCCGGACAGCCCAAGTTCCGGTCGGCGTAATGAGTCGGCTCCCGATCTGTCTCTTCATCGTATAAACTGAACTAGACGCAGCCATCGTTTTGGATTATTTTGGTGTAGAAGGTCAACGCACAACCAGTTCGGAATTAGCAACCCGGCGGCGGGCCAAATGACTCGCAAGTTTTGGAGCGCTGAAGCCGCAGAGCTGCTTTGAACTTTACACGTGGTTCAGGATACGCAAGGAGCATTCGAATGAAACCTCTCGTCCCGACAACTCTTCTGATCTCGGTCTGCGGTTCTTCGCTGTTCGCCGCCGATCCGCTGGCAGGGACCTGGAAGCAGATCCAGTCGAAATCGCAAAATGACAACCCGCCGCAAACGATCTACACCGCTGCCCCGAATGGCGTCTCGATACAGAACGCGCCTGGAAAGCCGGTCCTAGCCACCTACGATGGCAAGGATTCCCCCACCGGCGTCGGAACGACCATCAGCGTGAACAAACTCAACGATCATACGCTTGTGGTGACCACCAAGATGAACGGCCAAGTTCGGGGCACATCCACGCGCACGGCGTCCTCCGACGGAAAACATCTCATCGAGGTGACGGAGGGGAAGGGGGTTGCTGGTCCTATCAAACAGACCCAGGCCTTTGATCGAGTCGGATCCGCTTCCGGCGGAGACGCTTTTTTGGGGACGTGGCGTGAAGATTACGCCAAACGTAAAACTGAGCCGCCGCCCACGTATACCATCAAGGTGGACGGCGATCAAGTGGATCTGACAACATCCGCCCGCCATATTTTTACGGCTAGTCTCAATGACAAGGAGCAAAAGCGTGACGATCAGGACGATACGATGCGCCTCAAACGTATTGACGCCAACACGATTGAGATGGTAGATACCAACGCCACTCGCCCGCCCCAAACGCGCCGGTGGCAGGTCAAAGGGAACACGCTGGTTGAGACTCTAAGCGGCACGGGTCCCGATGGGAAGCCGTTTCAGCCGGATTATGCAGGTAAACTGAACCCGGCTTGAGCCGCCCTAGATCGCACCCCATTTGGGGACCCCGAAAATCCTGCGTTAATACAGAAGAGACGCGAGGACCGCATCCTCGCAATCCGATCTTCGGGAGTCACCCA
>DATDGT010000024.1:0-45677 GCA_036521975.1 Bryobacteraceae bacterium | reverse complement strand
CCACCGAGTCCAACGACAATGAAGCACGCCCACAAGGCGCCGCGAGGCAACTTGGCCTTTGCTACTCAGCGGGGCAGTGAAGGCGGATTATGAAATAGGAACGACAATTCGATAACAGTTATTTGTGCGGCCGGACTTAGGTTAGCGCTTATGGGGCGCCGCCCCGCAACCCGCCAGGGGGTTCACACCCCCTGAGACCCCCGCGCCCTTTCCCTCTGACTCCATGTTCCAGAAAGGTCCTCGCTGGCAAGGGTTCGCTGCGCCGCGCGCCAAGCGCGCGCCCTGGACAGCTCCGGGCCGTTCCGAAGACTTAATATGAGGGAAAGGGCGCTCACCGAAACGACGCTTGGGGCTGTGTCGCGCCACCCGGTGGTCGGCCCCGAGTGCTTCGAAAAGTTCTTCCCAACCATTGCCCACCTCAGGAGGGCCCTGCGCACTGTTTGCCCCTCATCCCGCGCTTTTCAGGATCATCTTGTGTTGGAAACCGTTTTCGATTTCAGTATCATTCTTCGATTGGAAAATGCTGGAGGAGGGCTGTGGTGCTGGAGGAGGGGGTCGAACATGCTTCGGATACTGAAAACACGGAAGTTCCTGATTCTGAAGAAGGCCAGAAAGGCTAAAGATGCTATTTTGGCATATCCTTGGCACGTATACGGCACACGGGTCTCCTTCGAGGCGGACTATCGCAATGCGCAGGACGGTTTTGACGAGAACCCATTACTGGTTCCGGCACGAGATCTGCTGGTACGTCCGCAAAAAGAACGCGCCGTGGTTCTTCAAAGCGGGGGGAGACTTTCCTGTGAGTAGACAAAACGGGATCCGCGAAAGGTCAAAATTCGCGAAGCAGTTGAGGATGCAGGGTATTATGGGCTCGATATGAAAGAGAATCCTCGGGGGCGACTGCTGGCTTATGTGATCAGTCTAATCAATGCAGCATCGGACTGCCTTAGGCCTTTCCCAACGGGAAGGTGCGCAACAGATGGGCGTGGACCCATGCACGCTGGCGCGTCGGGAACGGGGCGAGCGGGAACCGACCGGCGCGTTTGCAGCGCGGGCTTCGCGCTTCCTTGCGGGCGCGAACAAGCAGAGCACCTGCCAGCCGCGCGGATTGCGTAACAGGCTGGGCGTACCTCCCGCCGGATCACGCCCAATTCGGAAGTTGGCTACCTCCGCGCGGGACGCGGCTCGATCCTCAGTGGGTCCTTTCCCCCACTGGTGATCTGCCCCGTTGGGGCGCACTGACGGGCTTCGGCGCGCAGCAGAACACTTTGATAGAGTTGGGGCAGCAAGTGAAAATCTTTTTGAGCCACGCAAGTGAGGATCGAGTCTTCGTCAACACACTCGCGCTCGATTTAAAAGGCAGGGGATTCGACGTTTGGTACTCCGAATGGGAACTCGGGGTTGGTGACTCTCTAGCGAGTGCGATCCAGAGGGGGATTAGAGAAGCATCCTGGCTGGTCGTGGTGCTGTCGCCGGATTCCGTCAGATCAAGATGGGTTCGAGAGGAGCTCAACGCTGGCTTCGCGCGGCAACTCGCCGAGGAGAGAGTGTACATCCTGCCTGTCCTTCACAAGGACTGTGAGATTCCGATCTTCCTGCGCGACTGGATTTATGCCGATTTCCGCACTGACTATTCGAGCGGCCTTCAAAAGCTGCTCTGGACGCTGACCCTCCGGTACCACCCACCACGCGCACAATCTGACTCCGAACTGAGCTGGTGGGTTGACCCAGGGCTCAAGTTGCGACAAGGCGGGGACGGCGAGGGCAACCGGAAGGTTGATTCCGCTTTGAAAGGCTTAATCGAGGCCTTCGACGCAGTGGGCGTGCATGACCCGCCGTACGTCCTGCCCCGTGTGTATGCGCTAGCTTTGGTCGCCAATCGAGCCGACCGGCAAAATCCCAACGCTAATTCCCTCGCGGGCCTTTGGCGCGGCCTAACCGGTCGCCTTCGGCTGTCTATCTCGGGAAGGCACGTCCACGGGGAATATGATTGGCTTGGGTATGATTACTCGGAACTGATCACCGGGAGGCTTAAGAATGATGTCGTCAGGTTCGATTGGTCATGGCCCGTTTCGGGAGCGAGGGGCGCCGGAGTTTTCTATCGTCGGAGCCACGATTCTCTGACAGGCGGCTGGTGGTTCAAATACGAAGAGGTCGATATCGATAAATTGGTCTCCTCGCGTTCACTACCGCCCCGACATGGGAGTTTCTTCGGTCAACAACCGTGACGAAAGCCACGGGTCCGAGGCCGGGTCAACGGTCGCCCTTCCCGTGGGATGCGGCCTCTCGGGACAAGCCGTGCCCATGTGGAAGCGGGAAGAAGTCTAAGAACTGCTGCGCGCATTAGCGCGCTCTGGAAACCGCCGGTGTCCAACCCTCAGTAGCCTGGCGCTCTGCCTTTAACCTGCCTGCATTTGTGATATGAACGGGCACCCGTGCATGTAACAAACCGAACTGGGGTACGAAGGTAGAGTGCCGAATCGACTCGTCGGTCCTTGAGCAAGAGGGGTATCACCGCCACCCGAGCTCTCCTTTTCAATTGGTCGACAACCCCGGATTTGCCATATCGTGGGTGGCGGAAGAAGCTCCTATCTCGAAAGGAGTGGCACACGTTGATCCTCGATGCTCTCATGCCTTGGTTCTCCTCTTTGAGGTAATCCATCGCCTGCAGTTGACGCTGGTTCATCCAGCCAGCCACGGCGATCAGGACAAATCGGAATGGATCCAAGACCCTGGACATCTGGTCAATCTATCATTGCCGTGCAGTCAAGATCTGGCGATTTAGGTGGTTCAAGTTTTCGGACCATACGGGATCGGCCGGGCCGCTGCGCGTGAGGATGACGGATGGTCGTCCTCCCGGCGACATCCTCAAGCTGAATGCGTGGATGAAGGACTATGCCTCTCGCGTAAATGCCGTCTACGTGGACTACTTCTCCGCCTTCGTCGACGAAAAGGGCTGGCTCAGGGACGGCTATTCGGGCGACGGACTGCATCCGAACGCTGAAGGGTACAAACTGATGGCTCCGATCCTGGCATTGGCGATTCAAAAGGCCGTTCCATGACGCCTTCTACCAAAAAACCCTGTTGCGCTTGGTTATTGTTTTTCAGACGATCTATTCGCGGCACTCGAAATTTGCGGCGTCCTCCATACTCCCCCGGCCTTTGTATTGGGCGTGAGATGGGTAGGCGCACAGCGGCCGGCTGCGACCTGGGAACGCCCGTCCTGTCGCGGTGACCGATTCAGGCGCCTGTCCTTTTTCGACCCAGTTCACCGATGCGCTCAGCATATCGAAAACATCGAGCGCCGCGCTGCCTCCGCCGCAGTGACCCATGCCGGGCGACAGGAACAGACGGCTCCAGCCTTTCACCGTTGCGTCGCCGCCGTTGGCAGCCGTCATACGTTGATAGTAGTCGATGGTGTCCTTCGCCGAAAACCATGGATCGCTGAGGCCGTGGTAGAAGATCAGCTTCCCGCCGTGCGAGGAGAAGCTGTTGAGGTTAACCCAGCTATAACTGTCGCCGATGCGGGCGGTCGGATTGTTCTCCACGCGCTCGGCGTCGGCGTCCACATCCTGCGTGGTCGCCGTGGTGGGACCGCCCACCGGGCTGGGGCCAGGATTTAACAGACCCGGAATGCCGCCGCCCTGGGCCGCGATTCCGGTGTCGTAAAAGAAACCCGGATAAATCTGCTTGCCGCGCGAATCCTTTGGGCCTGCAAATCCTTTCTCGATGGCCGCTACCTGTTCCGGCGAAAGGCATCCCTCCGCTTTGGCACCCTGGCATTGCAGATCGCGGGGGCGGAAGTTGCAGCCCAGCGGGTCGAAGATCATTCCATCAGCAGCGCCATCGCGGGCGTCGCAAACTTCCAGGAGCTTGGCTATAACGGCCTTTTTGTCGCCGTCCGATAACGCGGGCCCCGGACGACCGTCGGCGCCTTTTGGGGCGATCGCGTTCAGCGCCACGGTCACGGAGCGTGTCGCAAGGTTCGAATGACCGGTGCGCATCGCAGGCGAGCCGGCGACGATTCCGTCGAAGTAGAGCGGATAACGCTGGGAGATGATCATCGCTTCCCGGCCGCCGGTGGAGCAGCCGACATAGTACGAGTGAGCGGGGGGCCGGCCGTAGTAAGCTTCGATGATCTGCTTCGCGATAACGGCTAAACGTCCGATGGCGATATATTCGAAATCGATCGCCGCCTGCTGGTCCTGCATAAAACTGCCGTCGAAACCGCCGCCGGAACTTTGATGGCCCGTATCGCTGGTCGCCACGGCAAAGCCGCGCGCTAACGCAGGCTTGTCTCCGGTCGCTTGCGTCCCGGTAGGTTCGGCAACGGTCCCGTTCAATCCGCCCCCGCCTTGCTGCAGGTATTGGCCGCTCCAGTTGTCGGGCAATGCGACGGCGAACCGGATGCCATAAGTCTTGCCATCCAGGCCTGTTCGGCGGTCGACGATGCCATCCACGCGGCAGCGCGCGGGCAACACGGGTCCGGCCGGTCCACCGCGGCCGGCAGCCTGGCCTGCCGGAACCATCGCGGCGCGTGTGATCTCGAGCTTGTTCCCGGGCATCTGGAATTTCGCAAGATCCGAGCATTTGGCATCTGATGGAACGGCGGATTGCGCCAGCCCCACGAGCGGGACGGCGGCGAGCAATAGAAATAGGCGATGCATACGGTGATTCATACTAACGCGTTTAGCGATGCTTTTCAAAATCACTGCCAAGGCCGACGACTCCATAACCGTGGCACGCGGGCGTCACGGCTTTTGCGCCGCCATCAAGTCGAGAATGCCGTTCACAATCGAAGTCTCCGCGCACCCAGGCTGAAGCCTGGACGAGACGACTTCGAACGTGTACATTCCGTAAGCGGCATCGTTGGGGATATATCCCGACCGGGCCGATCCATTAGTAAGCGTCGCCATCATGGTTCCGGCGTAGGGCGATTCCTTCTTCAACCGCTGAGCTATGAGATTGAACACCTCCGCGTTGACCGCGCCGATGGCGATATTTCCGATTGTCAACACGCCGAGTCTGATTTCAACGGGCGCGGCATCCTTATAAGTACCAGGCGACCCCGCTCGTCCCGTATCGAGCCGATCGCGTCCGGGGCAGCTCACAGTTTTCCCGGCTCCGTAGATCCGCGCCCCGGACTCCATCCGGTCCATGCCGCGCATCACGTGCATTACCTCTTCCCCGAGAAACTGGCCCATGGACTGGATCATCCGCTTCTGCTGATTCATGAGTCTGATCACGGTCGGGTCGCTCTTGTTCAGTCCTTGCCCACCGGGAGGCATTGCATTGCTGATATCGATGCCGCGTTTGGCGTAGTCCTTGATCCGTATATCCCGCAGATCGAATGTCTGCTGGAAGTAAATCGGATTCTGATCGCCGGCCGCGCCGCTGGACCAAAGCGCAACAATTTTGTCGTCGAAGGAATCTTCGATGTACTTGGAAGTGGTCCCCGGAGCGTCGGCGCTAACCAAGTCCAGTTGCCCGGCAGCGACGGCGTGCATCGCGTAGTTATAGTAAACGGCGATAGGCTCCCCGGTGAGACTCTCGAATTTGATTACCGCGACGGTCTTGTCCGAAGGGCCTTCGTAGTTCGGCCCTTCCCACCACTGTCTCGTCTTGGGATCGATGATATTGCGGTTGACATTGATGTAGGAAACACCGGTTCCGTATCCGATCCGCGCCGGCGTGAGCCGCTGTTTCGCCAGCTTCACCGGTTCGACGATCTTCTGCGCATAAGCGGGGGATTGTTGCTGCGGCGCGCTGTGCGTATGAGTGGCCGTCAAAAGTACGTTTTTCGATGGAATCCCGATGTCGTTTTCGATCTGCCGCGATACTGTTTGCCAAAGCTGCTCGGGGATTGCGCCCGCATCCACGCTAATCAGAGCTGCGACCGCGGTTCCGCTTTCCAGAACGATAGCTCTGGAGTATAGGTGGTCAAGGATACCTTCATAGCTCTTGGGAAGCTCGTTCGCCGCCGGTGTGACGTCCACCTTGGCGGCACCCGCTCTGAAAGGGATTTGCGCGACGGCTCCGCGAGGAATCGCGATCGCCAGCACCGCGACTGATATGACCAAAAACGATCGCGTTTTGTCCGCCATCTGCGCTAGCTCTATTCATCAGCACCTTACCACGCCGGTGATTAAACGGCAAGAAAATCTTTGCATCCTTTGCGCCTTCGCGAGAACATGGTGAACGGCATGACGAACCGGCTGCTGGCGCTTGGAGAAGTCCTCTGGGACGTGTTCGACCAATCCACGCGCCTGGGCGGCGCGCCCTTGAATTTGTCAGCTCATGCGAGGCGTCTCGGATACGAAGCTTTGTTGATCAGCGCCGTCGGCAATGACGAATTGGGCGATCGAACCATGGCGAAAATGGCCGATCTGGGGCTGAACACCACGTTTGTTCAGCGGACCTCCCAATTCGAAACGGGAACGGCACGGGTGGAGTTGGGTCTGGGCGATCAAACGCGGTTTGTGATTTCGCGGCCGGCGGCCTACGATTCGGTCGATATTTCCGGCGAGCAGGTAAAGCAAATTCAGGATTGGGGGCCTGGATGGTTCTATTTCGGAACGTTATTCTCGCAACGGCCGGAAGGCAAGGCTGTTCTGGACCGGTTGTTAGAGGCGCTTCCGGTCTGCACCAAGTTTTATGATCTGAATCTTCGTCCCGGGGGCGATTCCGCGGAGCTGGTCGGCGAGTTGCTGGCCCGCGCGGACGTTGTGAAGCTCAATGAAGAAGAGCTGCAAACGGTACACAAGGCCATGGGCCTACCCGCCGCCAAAGAGCAATTCTGCCGTGAAGGATTGAAGCGATACGGCTGGAGCGCTGTCTGCGTCACGTTGGGCGAGCGGGGCTGCGCTATGTTGAGCGGAGGCGAATATACCGAAGCCGAGGGTTACGCGGTTCACGTTGCCGATACGGTGGGAGCAGGGGACGCATTCGCCGCCGCATTCCTGCACGGGCTCGTCTCGAAATGGCACGTTGCCCGGATAGCCGCGTTTGCGAATCGGCTCGGAGCGCTTGTGGCGAGCCGGCCTGGCGCCATTCCAGACTGGGATTTACACGAAGTTGTCCAAATCGCGCGATGAAGAATCAGGTCCAGCTTATCGCTTACGTCGATCGTCTATCGGGCGGTGGATTTCGCGACTTGCAATTGTTACTCGACGGCCCCTTCGCCGGCCTTTTTGGCGGTGTTCACCTCTTGCCTTTCTTTTGGTCGATCGACGGCGCCGATGCAGGATTCGATCCAATCGATCACACCAAGATCGATCCGCGGCTGGGATCCTGGGACGACGTTCGCGCACTGGCCGCGCGCACGGATTTGATGACCGACGTCATCGTAAACCACATTTCAACCCGTTTCCCGCAGTTCGAGGATTTCCGAAGGCGTGGTGAAACTTCGCCGTATGCGCAGATGTTTTTGACATACGGGAGGATCTTTCCGCATGGCGCCGGCGAAGAGGATCTGCTCAACATATACCGGCCCCGACCGGGGCTTCCTTTCACCAGGATGCATTTTGACGACGGGCGGGACCGGCTTATATGGACCACGTTCACTCCCGAGCAAGTCGATATCGACGTGCTTTCGTCCCCAGGCAAGGCGTACCTGCGGCAGATCCTGAGCGAGTTTCACGGCGCCGGGATTCGCGCGATCCGGCTGGACGCAGCGGGTTACGCAATCAAGAGGCCGGGAACAAGCTGTTTCCTGATTCCTGAAACGTTCGATTTCATTCGCGGTTTTTCGGACGAAGCCCGCGCGCGTGGCATGGAAGTGCTGGTTGAGATTCATACCGATTATGAGCGCCAGATCGAAACTGCGAAGCAAGTAGACTGGGTATACGATTTCGCGCTGCCTCCGCTCATTCTGCACTCGCTCTATACGCGGGATGCCCGGCATCTGAAACGATGGTTCGAAGTCTCGCCGCGCAACGCGGCAACGGTTCTCGATACGCACGATGGAATCGGTGTGCGCGATGTTGCTGGCTTGCTGGCTCCCGGGGAAATAGACACTCTGGTGGAAACGATTGACGAACGGAGCAACGGAGCCAGCCGAAAAGCGACTGGAGCAGCCGCAAACAACCTGGACCTTTATCAAGTAAATTGCACCTACTACGATGCGCTCGGTCAAAGAGATGAAGAATATCTGATCGCTCGCGCTCTTCAGTTTTTTACCCCTGGCGTGCCACAGGTGTATTACGTCGGTCTGCTGGCGGGCGCGAATGACTTGGACCTTTTACATCGGACCGGCTCCGGCCGCGATATCAATCGCCACTATTACACGCGACGGGAGATTGAAAACGATCTCGCACGCCCGGTGGTGCGCGCCCTTTTGGACTTGATTCGCTTCCGCAATACCCATCCGGCTTTCGCGGGCGGTTTTCGTCTTCTGCCCTCCGAGAATCGCGTGATCAGGATGGAATGGCGCCAGGAGAGGCATTGGGCTCGCCTCGAGGCGGATCTGAGGACGATGTCCGCGACGATCGGATACTCCCAAGACGGCGAAGAACGTACACTCGCGGTCGGCCCGAACACAGCGATTGAGGGTCATGCATGAGTGTCGAGAAGCAGCGGAACATGGCCTCAATAAAGGCATTGACGTTCGTGATGTTTGCGATGTTCGCCATGACCACCGACTCCGTCGGCATCATCATTCCCGAGATCGTCAAATCGTTTCGTCTGAGTCTGAGTGCGGCGGGTGCGTTTCAATATGCAACTATGGCGGGAATTGCGCTCGGCGGGTTTTTTCTCGGCCATCTGGCGGATCGATACGGACGAAAGTCCACCATCGTCGCCGGACTGACTCTGTTCGCCGCGGCATCCTATCTGTTCCTGGCGGGCAACTCGTTCGGGTATTTCTGCGTGCTCATGGCGCTTTCGGGCGTGGCGATCGGAATTTTCAAGACCGGCGCTCTTGCGCTGATTGGAGACATCTCCAAATCCACGGCGGAGCACACGTCGATTATGAATACAGTGGAGGGATTCTTCGGCATAGGGTCCATTCTGGGTCCCGCGCTTCTGGCTTTGCTTCTGCGCCGCGGCGCGCCCTGGCAGTGGCTGTATGTGCTCGCCGGAAGCATGTGCGTGCTGCTGATCGTTACGGCGTGGCGCGTTCATTATCCAGCCCCGGCATCGAAGTCAGCCGAAAACACCGATAGAAACGTACTTGCGGCGGTACTGAAGAACCGGTTTATTCTGGCGTTTGCGCTGGGCGCGTTTCTGTACGTCGCCGTAGAATCCGCCGTCTACGTCTGGATGCCCACGCTGCTCGCGGGCTATAGCGGCCCGGGAGCATGGATCGCGGCCTACGGTATCTCTGTATTCTTTCTGCTACGCGCCGCTGGACGATTTCTGGGGGCGTGGATGTTGAACCGTTTGCGCTGGAGCACGGTTCTCACGGTTTCGAGCGGAATGATCCTGGTATGTTTCGTGATCGGCATCACATTCGGAATCGGCTGGGCAGTGTACTGTCTTCCGCTCTCGGGCTTGTTCATGTCGGTAATTTATCCCACCATCAATTCCAAAGGGATCAGTTGTCTGCCAAAATCCGAGCACGGCGCGGGCGCCGGCGTGATCCTGTTCTTCACTTGCGTTTCCGCGGTGCTGGCGCCGCTCGCGATGGGCGCCGTCAGCGATGCATGGGGAAGTCCCAAGTACGGTTTTCTGCTCGCCACCGGCTTCGCGGCCGTTTTGTTCGCCGGCCTTCTACTGAATTCGATTTTCAATCCCACACTCAAGGTTTTCGAGCGGGCGGACCAGGCCGACTATAAGTCCCTCGCCTCCCAGCAGGCATTCGATTAACGGCTTGCGGCGCTCACCTTTTCTATAAACAAATCACACGCCGCGCGGCGCAGCCCTTCGCGAGCAATGGGACCGTCGGCGGTGAACTCCATATATGCGCGTGAAACGGGATCGAAGCTTGGCCACTTAGGTAAAGAGCCGGCATTGGGATCGCCCGTCTTGGCGAAGTTCACCCAGTACTGCTGCATCTGATCGGAGACGGCCGAGTCCGTGGAGTCGTATTTCGGAGCGTTCGGAGCGCGGCCAGCGACGTTCAGCGTTCCGAATACATACGGGATCTCGCTGCCGTGCGCCGCGCCTGCGGATTCGCGGCCCGGGGGCACGCGCGAGAACTGAAATTCATAAGAGCGATTGCGCGCGTGGGAGTGCCACACCAGCTCCGCCACTGTTCCGCACCGGAACTGCGAATCGGTGGCCCATTGCGCCATCGCCGTCCCGAGTACTGGATCCGCGGGCGGTTCGGCGCTACCGGCGAGGCCGTAGGTTTCCAAAGCGCGCGGCGCCAGCGGTCCGAAGTCGGCTTGAATGCCTTCTTTGAGTCCGGCGACGGGAAAGAAGGGCCGGCTCAACTCGCGTGCGTTGCTTCCCAGAAGAAGATCGATGCGATGTTCCTGCCCCGATTGGAACACTTGAAAAGGAGGACGCGGCAGAACCCAGCCGTCGACGACGACGCCCAACAGCGGCCCAAGGAATTGGAGTCCCTGTCCAGTGGCTTTCTGAAGCTCTTCCGCGGAAATCGCGCGCAGGGCTTTGATGGATTCGGCCTTCAGACCCGTCGCGACAGTCAAGCCCTTCTTTTCTCCATCGGCGAGCCGCGGTGGCGCCACCGCCGGTCCGCTCTCTCCAATAAGCCGGGCGTACAGCCCCTTGGCCAAAGACGAGGTCATCAATACATTAATATCGAGCGATCCGGCCGATTCGCCGAATATGGTGACGTTCCCCCGATTCCCGCCGAAGCGCGCGATGTTGTCGCGCACCCATTTGAGCGCGGCGATCTGGTCCATGAGTCCATAATTGCCGGAAGCGTGGTGGGGCGATTCCGCCGTCAGGCCGGGGTGCGCAAAGAACCCGAACACACCCAAGCGATAGTTGGCGCTCACCAGGACGATTCCACGCCGCGCGAAAGCCTCGCCATCGAAAGTGGCCTCCGAGCTGGCCCCGGCGAAATTGCCGCCGCCGTGAATCCAGACCATCACCGGCTTGCGCGATTTCGGGGGCCATTCCGGCGTCCAGACGTTGAGACAGAGGCAATCCTCGCTAACGTCTTGGCCGTTCTGCATGCAACGCGAACCGAATTTGGTCGCATCGCGAACGCCCGGCCATGGTTTCACCGGGGCAGGCTCGCGCCAGCGCAGATCGCCGACGGGAGGCGCGGCGAACGGAATGCCTTTGAAAACGGCGCCGCTAGCGGCCGCGCCGCCTCGGAGTTGGCCGGTAGGAATCGTGACCGTCAGCGAGTCTTGCGCGCAAACGGTGAATGCGAAGAAAACGAGCGCTGAGAGTCGCATCATCGACACCAAGTCTACTACGCGCCGGCGGGGAGCACGGCCTGTAGACTCGCGCACAACCAGTTCCGGGGTAATGACGATCTCCTGTTGCGCCCGCGGCGGTTGCTTCCCCGCAGTAAGATTGGCGAAGATCTCACGGCCGATCTGATCTCGCGGAATATGCAAAGTGGTGAGCGCGGGGTAGACGACTTCGGAGAGAGTAATGTTGTCAAATCCGGTCACGGACACTTGTCCGGGAACATCGATGCCCAGTTCGCGCAACTGGCGAAGCACGCCCACGGCCATGAAATCATTCACGCAAAGAATCGCCGTGGGATGGAATTTGGATGCGAACAGTTGCTGCACGGCCCGGCGGCCTCCAGCATAATCGTCGGAATCGGCGACGGTGGTGAATTGCAGCTCGGGTGAGTAGCGCTCCATTACCTCGACAAACGTGCGTTTCCGGTCGCCGAGCGGTCCCGGGGCGGTGTGGTGGCCGACGAACGCGAAACGTTTGTGTCCCAGGCTTCGGAGGTATTCAGAGACTCGTTCAATGCCTTTGCGGTAATTGGATTTGATGCTGAGAATGCCTTTGCGCGGCGACCCCACGTCATAGACCACCGTACGGATCTTGCGTTCTTCCAATTCAGCCAGGATGCCGGGATCGATTTCGGAAACCACCAGACCCAGTCCCGCCACACGCCGGCCGAGCATGATCCGCACGCTCGAATTGAGCCACTGCGAATCGTAATCAGTATTCGCCACCAGGACCTCATAGCCGTGCGTATGCGCCTCCTGTTCGAGGACGCGAAAGATGTCGTGAAAAAACGGGTTTTCGAGATTCGAAACGATCAACCCGAGCGTGCGGCTCGTGCCGCCGGCCAGCGCCCGCGCATGCGCATTCGGATAATACTTCAGCTCCTCGATGGCCCTCAGGACACGAGTGCGCGTGCTGCTCTTCACAACGCTGATATTATTTAGAACGCGCGAAACGGTAGCTGGTGAAACACGCGCGCGCCGCGCTACGTCTTCGAGACTCATCTCATTTCAGGAAGCAATTCTTATCCTAGCCGCTCTTTGGGAGGGCGGGCTGAAGCCGGCTGAAGCCCGCCCTCCACGGTCGTTGGCCTATTGCGCGGAAAAGCGGTAGACCGTTGCCGATTGATATCTGTTGCCGGGTTTCAAGACCGTGGAGGGAAAGTCCGGCTTGTTCGGGGAGTCAGGAAAATGTTGCGTCTCCATGCAAAACGCCGATCGCCGGGTATAGGTCCTGCCCTTGCCTTTCAGCGTTCCGTCCAGAAAATTCCCGGTGTAGAACTGAAGACCGGGTTCGGTCGTGAGCACTTCCACGATGCGGCCGGATTCGGGATCGCTCACCGTGGCGGCACTTTCCAGTCCCGATCCGAAGCGGTTGAGCGCCCAGTTGTGGTCGTATCCGTGGCCGAAGATCAACTGTTCGTCCTTCTGCTCGATACGTTCCCCGATTGGCCTTGCGGCTCGAAAGTCAAAAGGAGTTCCGGCGACGCTCTTCAGCTCGCCTGTCGGAATAAGTCCCTTGTCGACCGGAGTGAAGCGGTCGGCGTTAATGGTCACTTCGTGTCCAAGGATGTCGCCTTCGCCGGCCAGATTGAAATAGCTGTGGTTTGTCAAGTTAACAACCGTGTCTTTATCCGTAGTCGCGGAGTAATCGATCCTCAGCTCGTTCGCGTCGCTGAGGGTATATATGACCGTAGCCGATAAATTGCCTGGATATCCTTCCTCACCGTCCTTGCTCAGATAGCTAAGTTCCAGGCTCTGCGACCCAACCTGTTTTGCCGTCCAGACTCGCTTGTCAAAGCCGCGAACGCCTCCGTGAAGCGAATTCTCGCCGTCGTTGGCGGCGAGCATGTATTCCATCCCATTCAGCTTAAATCGCGCCCGTCCGATGCGATTGCCATAGCGTCCGATGATCGCGCCGAAATAGGGAGGCGGCGTGAGATAGCCTTCCAGGTTGTCGAACCCGGCCACGACATCGGCCATCGCGCCGTTACGATCCGGGACCTTCAGCGAAACGCAGTGCGGCCATAGGTCGCGATTTGCGCCTCGGCGCCTTTCGCGTTCTTCAGCGTATACAGTTCAACCGGTTTTCCATCGCGGGTTTTGCCCCATGAGATCTTCGTGTTTTCCCGCGCCACGGCCGTTTCCTTTTGAGACGAACAGCCGGCCATCGCCAGCGCCAGCGAGGCGTGCGTCTTAACGGTTCGCTTGTCCATAATACGCTTTCCGTCCATGCTTCCGAAAGAAATGTTTGTCCAGCAACGCTTGTGAAATTGGGGCGGCTGCTGGGTTTACAACAAGCGTGTGGAGCGCCGTTTGCGCGATCTCTTCCAGCACCACGGCGTGATGCGCCGCCTCGGCTTCTGATGCTCCCCAAGCAAAAGGGCATGGCCCGCGACCAGCACGGCCGGCATATGCAGCGGATCGATGCGCTGGGCGGCGCGGCCTTCGAACCGCGTTACGATGGCATGACCCGTGTTCGACTCGAAGGCATCCTCGATTTCGGATGGGTCCAAATGCTCCGTCTCCGGGATAGGGCGTGAAAATAGTCGGCGTGCGGGGTGCCGAAGCACGGGATCTCCTGGCCCGCCTGGGCCCACACGGTGGCGCCTCGGGAATGCGTGTGCACCACTCCCCCGATCGCGGTAAATGCGCGGTAGAGGATGAGGTGCGTTGGCAGATCTGAGGAGGGCCGCAGTTTTCCTTCGTACCAATGAGTGGCGAGGATGCCGTACTGGTAACTGGCCGCGGCCCAGCCCATCAGCTCCAGAGCTCCAAGATTCGCGGACAGGAATGCGAGGCCCGCGATCCAGGCGGTCATTTCGCGGCCAGCGAGAAAGAAATCTTTGCCGGTGTGAGTCCGATCCTTGAGATAGAAGCCAATGCCCAGGACAGCCGCAAAGTAGATGGCGATGATGGCCGTGTCAACCCCGCTCAGCCGGACCAGCCTCCGGGGTGCAGCTTGGAGGAGAATCAGGGCCATTACGCGAGCTTCGCCTTCAGCATTGTGTAGGAATGGGGCGGAAAGCTATATCGCAATAAGTTCTTCTCAGCCGTTGTGGAACGCTGCGCTGTTTTCACGGTCGTGGACTCGAAGCTGTTCTCAGCTTTAATGTCGGGAGCATTAATTTCGGACACCTCCACAGCCCCGGAAAATTCCTTGTCCTGAAGCTCCAGATCGGCGTCCACCGGCTGGTCGCGGTGACGGTTGACTACGTTGATCACGAGCGTTCCATTGTCGATCACGGCCGAGGCGTCCAGGTGCGGAACCTCGCCCCCCGCGCGGCTTCGATATGTGGGACTCCTCAACAGCAGTTCCAGCGCTTTCCCTCTCGTGTAATTCGCAAATAACGCCAGGGGGTAATAGATGGTTTGCAGGAACATGCGCTTCTCGTCGGTGAAAATGGGTGCGATCACGTTCACGAGCTGCGCCATATTGGCGATCTTAATAATGTGCGCGTTGTTCACGAACGTGTTGAGGAATGTCGCCACCACTAAGGCGTCCTCCAGGTTATAACGTTCTTCCAGAATGCGCCGTCCGCGCTGCGAGTCTCCGCGCGCGCGATACCACACGTTCCACTCGTCCCATGCAATGTAGATTTTGCGATCGCGCGCCTGGCCGGAGAGCGCGGCGTTGATCACGCCTTCGGTGGTTTTGATCCGGTCCTGAAGCGTGATGGAGCTGGTGAGAAACTCGCCGAAATTATTCGCAGGGTTGCCCACGTACATGTGCAGCGACAGATAGTCGGCATGCGTTTTCAGAAAATCGAGCACCGTACGGTTCCAGCCGATCCAGTCGATGCCATTGGCGTAATTTGAAGATCCGGCCGCGACCAGCTTGATGTTCGGATCGGTCAACTTCATCAGCTTGGCGGCTTCCAGCGCAAACTTGCCGTAATCCTCGGCGCTTTTGTGGCCCATCTGCCAAGGGCCGTCCAGCTCGTTTCCCAAACTCCAGTAGGTGACTTTCCAAGGATCGCGGCGGCCGTTTTCGCGTCGCAGGCGCGTCATGGCGGTGTCCTGGGCGGAATTCACGTACTCCACCCATTGCTGCGCTTCCTCCCATGTGCCCGTGCCCATGTTGGTGCAGATGTACGGCTCAGTCCCGAGCATCTCGCAGTAGTTCAGAAACTCATGCGTTCCGAAACGGTTGCTCTCCACGGTTCCCCACGCCATTTCGAGGCGCGGAGGGCGCTTGTCGCGTGGGCCGATGCCGTCTTTCCAGTGGTAGTTCGACGAGAAATTTCCGCCCGGCCAGCGCAGGATGGAGACGCCCAGCTTCTTTGCGGCATCCAGAACATCGCGGCGGTAGCCGTTCGAGTCGGAAAGCGGCGAGTTCTCCTCGAACACGCCACCCTCGATAGAGCGCCCCAGGTGCTCGATGAAGTTGCCATAGATCTTCGGATCGATGTCGCCGATGGCGCGCTCGGTATCGATCTTGATGCGGGCGCGCAACGGTGCCTGCTGGCCGCGCAAAATCCACGGCGCGGCAATGAGTGTCTTTGAAAATGAGCGCCGGGAGAGTGCAAAGGGACTCTTCATAGAAACCTCGAGATTAGATCGGTGAAAACGCTTCCAGTTACCTTCCCCGGATTATGCCACATTGCGGCTCCGCCGCAGCCGGCAGCGTTCAGCGATCAGCGATCAGCTTTCAGCGACGGCCCCGGCTGGCGCCGGATAGAACGGACGTGAGACGGCCCGTAAGCGCTTGAAAAATCATGCGGTCTCAGATGAGCGATCAGCTTTCAGCGATCAGCCCTTGCCACTACGCCGGCTCGTTCGGCCGCCTGATGCGCCGCCGCTGGGGACGATTCGCTCGCTGGCTTATTTTCTGCCGGTTATTGACGAAGTGCTGGATCTGCGCGTCAGCCCGGATTACTTCGACTATCTGCGCCATAAGCTCGCACGCATCGAGGCCACGCGCTAGATTCTCGCCTGCACCCCGCCTTTGGCGCGGATGATAAAAAAGCAACCCGCACGCCTGCGGCGTGGATGATATCGCCTGCTCTCCCGACCCAATAAACACCAACACGCCTGTGGCGTGGATGATGCCTGATCTCGATCGTGTTCCCAATCCTGTTTCCAAGGTGGGTCATTTCAGCCAAGCGCTACCGGGCCAGTTCTGCCTAGCGCCCAAGGGCCTTCTTCCCAAATTTTGCACCAGACCGCATTCTCGCTACGGCCAAGCTCGTGCGCGATGGCTCTTACTGGAACATGACAAATCGACTGCACCAGGAAATTTCGGTCTGCCTCGGTCCAAGGCACACGCTCACCGCGCGTTTCCCTGGGCACGCCCAACTTGTGTGCGCGGCGGACGATGGCTGCTCGCGACCAGCCCGCCCTTTGGGAAATTTCCGATACCGCGGTACTAAGGCCGACGACGGTCGAGCGGGCCAGCAATTCCTGCTCTAATTCCTTGGTCCACTTGTATCGCACGCCCCTCTCCCGCTTACCAAGCACCTGTTTACGAAGCCTTCGAACGCGCGCCCAAATCACTTCGACTCGCAACTCTCGATACGCCCTTTCCACTTTGCCGACCGCCTTGAAGACTGCTTGGCCACCTTCTCTGAGCCCGGCTATCAGGATCGGATCGATATCGTGCCAGAAGCCGTTGTGCAGGTATGCAGGCAGCCCGCAATTCGCAAGCTCTTCCATTCGGTACGCCAAAATGTGCGAATCCAGACCCGGCCAGGTACCGCAGAGCCTCTTAATGACATCGCCCTGACCGTTACGACCGTCCTGAATCCCTTCCAGCAAGACCAGATCGATTTCCTTGATCCAAAAAGGGGCCGTCAGAAATTGAGGCGATCCGTCGGGCGCAGTCGGCATTAGCTTGGCCCGGATAGCGTTGGATTTCAGCTTCGGATGGAGGGCGCGCAAGAATTCTTCGGAAAGGCTGCGCGCGAAGTCTTCCGAAGCCGCGCCGGCGATTTTCCTGAGCACTATCGGCTCGCTATTCGGCAGCCACGGTCCGCCTAGCGGAACCGGGTTGATGGATTTTTGCGCAATTGCCACGGAGTCCCTCCTCAGCACACTTTCGGGACTAGCCTCCTTCGACGCGGTGCGAGCAGTTGGGAACGGAGGCCCTCTAAGAGTAATAAGCATTTTCGGCGGGCAAAAGTGGCCCGAGTTTTGAGCTTTTTTTGAAGTAAAAGGTGAAAATCCTCGGGGGTGCCGTATGCCTCGAAGAGACCCCTTTTGGATTTCCCTGAGTCGTGGTCAAGTGCGCGTTTCCCGACCGTCTGGTTCAAGCCGGTTATGAACTCAAGGATCGCGTTCGCCGCTTCTGCACGCAACTCCTTGGGCATGATTGGGATGCGCCAGGATTCAGCGAAAGGCAATTGGGCGCATTATGGCGCGCAGGAACCCCAGGGCTAATCGAGGCGGATCCTTTGCCAAAATACGAGCCCTCATCCTCCAGGAGGTGAGCCACAACGGGAGGTCCATTTATTACAGCGCGTCCGATCTGGATGATCGCTTCGGCTCCTCCGGTGACGATTCGAGTGAAAAGATCGACGCGGGGCGTTCCCTGTCCCGGCTGGAAGCAAAGCTCACCCCGGACGAACAGGAGCTCTTGACCTTGCTCCTGATCGATTACGATGTTCGGGCTATTGCCCGCGCTCTGGCATCAGCCGCAACGTGCCCAAAAGCTGTTTCTCAAAGCCAGTAAGGTTCGGGAACCAGGGGTCGGTTCCAATCCACTATTATCCCCGACAACAATAATTTAGAGTCTGTCAAAAGAAAGGCCGAATTCGCGGGGACGGCCGCTTTGCCAAATTCTTGCCAATTGCGTGCATCGGCGGCATTGGAGCTTCCTGCTGTTCGTCTCTTGAACAAGGCACAGAATCGCGCTGAGGTCCTGGGACTATGGAGCCGTCGGCGCATGGCAGGGGCAGAGCGATGTTTCAACTCAGAATGTTTTCCCCCAATGATCGCTAAATATCGCGATTCCGGCCGCCAAGGGGACGTTGATGTCCAATGATCGGCGAACTGGTGCTTGCGGAACAAGGGCGGCCCGGCGGGATCTCCTGCCATCAACCTACTAAATGCACAGGTGCGACACTTCCCGTTTTCGTGGCAACTCGCAGCAGTTTGGTCGCACAACTGACTTGACAGCCTCCTTGTCCCACGCGGAGGTCGCGGCTTGGGGCCCTGCCCCTGCAATGTTCACGCTCTTTTCGGGACTTCGAGGACACAGCCACGCGGACCAATACGGTGATCGAACTGTAGCACCTACTTGTAGCAGTCGTTGGGCGATCTGAAGGCGGGATCTCGCCGACGCTCTACGCGACGATCTTCCAAACCCAGCAGCGGCGCGATGCCCGAGCCAAAATATTTTTCCCAATAACGAAAGGAACGCTGTCCCGCAAGATTCCAATATTTCGACCTCAGACGCGGATCGTCACGAATAACAGGGCGGGCACAGCCCAGTGATGCTATCGCAAATGGGGAGTACGTCACTATCTTCGCTTTGCGCCATATAAGCCGACGCCCGTCTCAACGTGCCTTGTACTCGCCGAATTCCACCACTCGTCTCGTTGGAGCCTCGCTTGCTCTTCTCGTCCGAGAGCTTCCTTCATGGCGCGTGCGCTGGAGCATGAACATACGGATCAGGCCATTCACCGACGGCTGGCTGCGACGCCGCGACCGAGCTACCTCCGCGATTGGATTTATGGCGGCATCGACGGCGCAGTGACGACGTTCGCGGTCGTTTCGGGAGTGGCGGGAGCGCATTTGCCGCCGCGCGTGATCGTGATTTTGGGCGGCGCTACCCTCATCGCGGATGGGTTCGCGATGGCCGCGGGGAACTGCCTGGCCACACGCGCCGAACAGGAGGAATTGGGTTATGCCGCCTCCGTGGAACGCCGCCATATAGAAAAATTTCCGGCGGGCGAGCGGGAGGAGGTCCGTGAGATTGTACGTAAGCTCGGAGTCACGGGCGATCTGCTGGAGCGCGTGGTGTCGGCCGTCACCTCGGACCGCGATCGCTGGATTCGGATGATGCTGCGCGAGGAATATGGACTGCCAGCGGAAGTGCGCTCGCCCTGGCGGGCCGCGGCCGCAACTTTTTCGGCTTTTCTGGTCTGCGGCCTGGTGCCGCTCGTGCCGTTCGCCGCCTCTGTCGCAGGAGCCTTCTGGTTGGCGTCGTCGGTGACCTGCTCGATGTTCGCACTCATTGGAGCGGTGAAGAGCCGATGGTCCATCCGCCCCTGGTGGCATTCGGCTCTGGAGACGCTGGTGGCTGGCGCCGGCGCAGCCGCGGCAGCTTATGGCATCGGGGCCTGGCTTCGCTACATAACGGGTTGAGCGTTAACCCAGAGTTGCAACCGCGCGATCACCGCGGGGACCAATTGATCCAACGCGGCTTCGACGGGCGGCGTGAGCTCGGTGCTCCATTCGGTAGATTGCGGCTGCACGCCGAAGACGACGACTTCCTCGGGCGACTCTCCTAGCAGTTTCATCGCGATCATCAGATCGGCAAATCCCAGTTGATGCACAGACGGCTTGCCGGGTATTCTTTTCACGGCTTCGCCTTCCAACTTGATCAGTGTGCCCGGCTTCTCACCTACATCGATGGCGTCGATCACCACGAGCCGATTGAATCCGCAGATATGGGGGGCCAGGCTCAACCCATGCGTTCCTCCGTCCATCAGAGTGGCCCAGGGCGGCACGTTGTGATCCTTTTGCAGGCGTTGAATCGCGTGAATGCCTACGCCGTCGTCGGAATGGATGAGATTTCCGAGACCGAGTACCAACACTATTTGATCGTCACCTGTCACTTGCGCCCACCGCCTGCGGCTGTTCCCGGTTTGCCGGCTGAAGCCTGGTGCGGTCCAGGCGTTCGGTGACCAGTTCGAGAAGGCGCTTCATCAGCGCGTAACCCATGCGAGGATCCTGGTCGCAAGCGGCCAGGAGCCGGTCTCCCGCGAAGGCAACGGTGGAAACGGGGGTCAAGGCACGCGTTTGGAAATGAGTGCGCGCATCGGAAGTGAGCGCGCTCCATCCCATGGCATCCCCGGCGTGAAGGGTTTGAATGAGCACCGTGTAATGGTCGAGCCACCGCTCCAATGCGACGGCGCCGGAGACGATCAGATAGAGAAAAGAGGACTTGGCACGTTCGGGGATGATGATCGTTTCCGCGGCGAACTCCTTCTCCTCGGCGATAAGCAGCAATTTGCGCAGTTGGCTTGGCTCCAAATCGGCCAGGACGCGATAGGCGTGCGCAATTTCAATGAATTCTTCCGGAGTCATGGTTCTTCTGGTTACCTCGTTTTCACGCGGAGTGCGGCTTCGGGTAGCGCCTCGTCGGCTTCCAATGCGGCTTCCAGTGCGACGTCGGCCGTCTTCCATTTGCCGTTCTGGGCGAGCTTCGCGTAAGCTTGCTCGGCTTCCAATTTTTCAACCTGCTCGACGGCGAATCCGACGTGAACACGAACGTAATCGCCGATGTGCGCATCCGGAACCAGGTCGAGAAAAATCGGCCGGCGGGTGTTGCCGACCTGAACAAGCCCAAGCCGGTTATTGCGCACCGTATATTCTTCGAGAATTTTGCCTGGCATTTTGAAGCTCATACGATTGCCTCCCTACTGGCGTTCCGCCGCCGCCTTCGCGTCGTCTTCCTCCAGCTCGGCTCTGGGAATGACTTTGTAGCCGATGAAAATACTGTCCATCAATCCGCGTTTTTCTTCCCGTGAAATCAGCATGCACAGATGCACGTGAAAAACGCCGAACGCGATGAAGACAAACATCAGAAAGAAGTGGATCAACCGGAGGTTTTGAATGCTGACGATCCGCGGAATCCCCCCGACAAAAAAGCCCAAAATTGCGCTGTGGCGCAGCCAGTTGAAGAGCACCAAGCCGGTGACGATCTCAATGAAGACCAGCGCGTAAATGCCCAAATACGAAAACGCCGCGATGGCGTTGTGTCCGATTTTGGAAACAGGCGTGGGACGGATGAACATGTAGAACTTCATCACCTCCCACATTTCCTCCCACTGCGCCGCGCGCAGCGGCACGTATTGCCGCCAATTCAGCCAGCGGTTGCCCGCGAAAAACAAGTAGCCGCGCAGAATGAGCAGAGCCGCGAAAAACATCCCGAAGGCTTCATGAACGAAGCGGAACCAAGCCATGAGGAACGGATGCTGCACCTGGCCCACGATGAACGGATTGTGAATGTAATAGCCGGTGAAAGAAAGAACACCGATGGAAATCACCATTCCCCAGTGAAAAAAGCGAATCGCGTACGGCCAGACATACACGGCGACCACGGGACCGACATTCTCGCGTGGATGCCGGGTGTGCGGCGGGGCTTGCGCGGCTTGCATAATCCCTCCTCTTAACTGGCCTTCGGCAGCGTGTACTCGCGGCCCTTGGCGTCGATTACGTGCACGGCGCAGGCAATGCAAGGATCGAAAGAATGAATGGTGCGGAGCAGCTCAATGGGGCGAGCCGAATCCGCTACGGGCGTATTCAGTAGCGACGCCTCATAGATGCCGCGCTGGCCCTGAGCGTCGCGCGGCCCCGCGTTCCAGGTGCTGGGTACCACGGCCTGGTAATTCTTGATGGAGCGGCCGCTAATCTCCACCCAATGCCCCAGCGCTCCGCGGGGCGCCTCATGCCAGCCGTAGCCCGACGCGGAGCTCGGCCACGTGCTGGGATCCCATCGAATGGGATTGAAAATGGCCGTCTTGCCATGCGCCAAATTGGACGCCAATTCGTCCACCCATTGTTCCAAGCGGCGCGCCAGAATTTGCGTTTCGAGCGCGCGCGCCGCCACGCGTCCTAGAGTGGAAAACAACGCGGTGGCCGGAGCATCCAGCTTTTTCAGAGCACCGTTCACAACTTCCTGGATCTCTTTTTGCCCGGAGGCGTAGCCGACGATCATGCGCGCCAGCGGTCCCACTTCCATCGGTTTCCCGTCGTACCGCGGCGCCTTCAGCCACGAATATTTCTTGTCGACATCCAAGTGGTCGAACGGAGGCTTCGGGCCGGTGTACTTCGGGTTCGTTTCACCCTGCGAAGGATGTTTGCCTTGCCCATCGCCGTTCGAATATTCGTACCAGGAGTGGCTGACGAACTCGCTGATTTTTTCCGGATCGACCGGCATGACCTTGCTTAAATCGCGCCCAAACACCGCGCCGCGTGGGAATAGAAAAGTATTCGGGTCGTGTTCGTTTCCAGACGAGTAATCGCCGTAGGTGAGGAAATTGCCGGTTCCCTCGCCGCGCGTAAACCAATCCTTATATAGAGGAGCGATAGCCAGCACGTCGGGAATGTAGACCTGCTCGACGAACTTTCGCGCTTGAACCGCCAAATCCCGCATGAATGCGATCCGCTCGGGATTAATTACCGCGAACGGTTCGTTGGGGTCCATGGAAGTAGTCATCCCGCCGACCAGGAACGTCTGCGGGTGCGGATTTTTTCCGCCCAACACGGCCTGCATGCGAATGAAGTCTTTCTGCCACGCCAAGGCTTCCAGATAATGCGCCACGGCGAGCAGATTCACCTCCGGCGGAAGTTGATAGGCTGGATGACCCCAATATCCGCTGGCGAATAAACTCAACTGGCCGCTATCTACCACGCCTTTGACGCGCTGTTGGACGCCGCGGAAATAGCTCGCGCTGGATTTTTCGTAATCGGAGATCGATTGTGCGATCTGCGAGGTTTTTGCGGGATCGGCCTTGAGAGCCGCGGCGACATCTACCCAATCCAGGGCATGCAGATGGTAGAAATGGACCACGTGGTCCTGCACCATCTGCGATGCGGCGATCAGATTGCGCACGATGCGCGCGTTGTCCGGCACATCCACTCCCAGCGCGTTTTCCACGGCCCGGACGCTCGCCAACGCGTGAACCATGGTGCAGACTCCGCAAATGCGCTGCGCCCAAATCCACGCTTCGCGCGGATCGCGGCCCTGCAGAATCATTTCAATGCCTCGGAACATGGTTCCGGAGCTCCAGGCGTCGGATACTTTTCCGCCATCCACCTGCGCTTCGATGCGCAGATGGCCTTCGATGCGAGTTACGGGATCGAGAACCAGGCGCGCCATGTCATGCCTCCTTTGCCGCCTCGGGCTGCTCGGGTTTCGGCGCGGGCTTGATCATCTTGATCAAGCCGTGCGCCGTCACCCCGGCTACGGTAGCGCCCACCAGCCCGAGGCCCAGCTCGCCTGCGCTGACTTCCACGCCGAAGCCCGGAACCGAAGGCAGCCGGTCGTAGAACGGCGACATATGATCCCAGAATCGCGGCGACGCGCAGGCGATGCAGCCGTGGCCGGCGCGAATGGGCCAGCTTGTGTGATCGTTCCACATCACCACCGGGCAGTTGAAAGTCGCCGCCGGACCCTTGCACCCCATCTTGTACAAGCACCAGCCCTTGCGGTGCCCTTCGTCGCCCCATTCAGTGACGAACCGTCCGGCGTCGTAGTGTGCGCGGCGCTCGCATTGGTCGTGGATGATGCGGCCATAGGCGAAAAGAGGCCGATTGTATTGGTCGAGGGCGGGCAGATCGTTAAAGGTCAAATAGTGGACTAGCACGGCCGCGGTGTTCGCCGGATTGTGCGGACATCCCGCCATATTGATGACCTTTATTCCGGGAACGGCTTCCTCCACGCCCAGCGCGCCGGTGGGATTCGGCTTAGAGCGCACCAACCCGCCATCGAAGGCACAGGCGCCGACCGCGATCGTCGCCGCCGCATTGCGGCAAACGTTCTCCGCGATCTCCAGCGCCGTGTGCCCCCCGATGGTGCAGTACACCCCCCCGTCCGCGGTGGGGATCGCCCCTTCGACCACCACCAAATACTTGCCCTTGTCTTCCTTCACCACGCGGTCGAGGACACGCGTGGCGTAATCGCCCGCGCCGGCCATGATCACCTCGTGATACTCCCACGACAATAAATCCAGGACCACGTCGGCGACGTCGGGGTGATTGGATCGTAGAATCGATTCCGAGCATCCAGTGCAATCTTGAAATTGCAGCCACACCAGGACCGGCTTCTTCGCCTTGCCGACCGCCGCGACGGTTTGCGCCAAATAGCGCTCCGGCAGCGCCAATGTGCCCAACATGGCCGTGCAGAACTTCACCAACTGCCGGCGGGAAATGCCTCTTTTCGCCAGTGCGATATTTAGATCGGAAGTGAGCATGGCCAAATCTCCTTGGTGGCTTTGCCACTTTTTACTGCTGCCTGGGCAACTCGATGCCCATCTTGCGGGAATGGAAAAGATGGGGAATTTGGTCGAGCTCGCCTTTGGTGTGGTGTGGGTTAACCCGGGTTAACCCAGTGAAATTGGGTTATTTCACCCAGCTGTTCCTCTTCGGAGCGAGGCCCCTCCTTCAAGGGCAAATCCTTCGCAGAATTGGCCTTAGCGCACGAAAGAAGGGCGTAGGACATTTAGGATTTACCGAGGGCCAAAAAACTGCTAGGATTCTCACATCTATCTAGAGCTTTGTCGCATCGTTGTACAGCTATTAGAACCAGGGTCAAGGAGAAGAGAAAGTGAAAGCGTTGCGAACTGCATGGCGCGGGGCTGCCATCGCGGCCTTGGTTGTAGGGGGCTTGACGAGCGCGTCCAAGAGTCCTTATTCTCCGCATGAAAAAGCGTTTTATGCGGACCCGCAAACGGTGCAATTCGTTGCGCCGGGTTTGACGATTACCGTTAATTCCGCGGCGATCGCTTCGAACGGAACCATTACGACAACATATACGCTGACCGACCCAAACGGGCTGCCTTTGGACGCCGCGGGCGTTTACACTCCCGGCGCGATCAGCCTGAGTTTCGTCGCCGCGGTGCTGCCCAACGGCCAGGAAGATTACACGACCTACACAACGCGAACGGCCACGGGTACGGTGATCGCTTCGACGCAGCAGCCAGGCGCGGATTCCGGCGGAACTTCAACGCCTACCTCGACGCAGGGGCAGTATACGTATACGTTCCACACTACCGCTCCCTCGGGTTTCGACGTGACCGCCACGCACACTATCGGTATTTACGGCTCGCGAAATCTGACCGAGTACAATCTGGGGACCAATTACGCCAGCGCCACCTATAATTTTGTTCCCAATGGCTCGAGTGTCACTCACGTTCACGACATCATCAGGACGGCCAGTTGCGATGGTTGTCACGATCAGCTCTCGGCGCACGGCGGATCGCGGCGGGGAATGAACATGTGCGTGCTGTGCCACACGCCGCAAAACACCGATCCGAATACCGGCGACACCCTGGACGCCAAGGTCTTTTTCCACAAGATTCATATGGGCTCGAGCTTGCCGAGCGTCATGTCGGGCACTCCTTACATTCCCGCCATGAACCAATTCGGGACCTTCAATTATTCCCAAGTGGTGTTTCCGGCCACTCCCAACGATCCGCGGGATTGCACGGTCTGCCATTCCCAAACCACCGGTGCGGCACAGGCCACGGCGTATTTGACCAATCCGTCGCGCGTGGCGTGCGGCGCCTGCCACGACAACGTCAACTTCGTCACGGGTGCGAATCACCCCGGCGGTATTCAGCTAGATGACAGCATGTGCGCCAATTGCCACATTCCTCAAGGCGAATTGGATTTCGACGCGTCCATTATGGGAGCCCATGTGGTGCCGACCCAATCCAGCCTGCTGAACGGCTTGGCCGTGAGTATCACCGGCATCACCAACGGCACCGCCGGCAACACCCCGACGGTAGCTTTTACGGTCTTGGATAAGAACAAGAATCCCGTGCCGCTTTCTTCTTTGGGATCGATTTCTTTGACCATGGCCGGACCGACGACGGATTACGGAGCCACCAGCTTCGGAAGCAATGTGACCACGCCTGGATATGTCACCGAAAGCGCCAGCGGCGCTAGTTGCTCCAACGGCAGTTGCACTTACACTTTCACGCATGCAGTGCCCGCCAAGGCCACCGGGACCTATGCCATCGGCGCGGAAGCACGGCGGACCGACACCGTCTCTGAGCTGATCAATGGAACCACTCAGCAGGTGGCCATCGAATACGGAGCGGCCAATCCGGTGATGTATTTCTCAGTGGACGGCTCGCCTGTCACCCCGCGGCGGACTGTGGTACAACTCAGCAACTGCAATAACTGCCACCAGTCGCTATCTATTCACGGGACGCTTCGCAACAACACCGAATATTGCGTCTTCTGCCATAACCCCATGGACACCGACGCCGCGACACGAGCCAGCGCCACCGTAGCAGCGGACAAATCGTTGCCTCCGCAGGGCATCAACTTCGCCCTCTTGGTGCACCGCGTTCACTACGGAACGAATCTGCTGGCGGACAATCGCAATTACACCGTGGTGGGATTCGGCGGCAGCCACAACGACTTCACCAATCCCAACGACACCGCTTCGGCCGTGTTGCCCGCTCTGTTCCCGGCAATGAGTCCCACCGGCGCGACGCTGGATACGCGCAACTGCTCGCTGTGCCACGTCAACAGCACCGAGCAGGACGATCTCGCGCTCACCGGTCTGCTTCCGGTGACCGATCCGCAAGGGCCGATCAACCCGGTTCAGCCGTTCACCTCAGCGTGCACGGGTTGCCACGCCGATATCCCGTCGGCGTCTCACGCGCTTTCCAACACCACCATCCTGGGCGAGGCTTGCAACGTCTGTCACGGCTCGGGCGCCGGTTACGCCGTAGATCAGGTGCATGCGCAGTATTGATGCTGCGCTGATAATTTTCGCTGCTTTGTTTGCCGCGCCGCTGGCGGCCGCGCAGCAACCCGCCCCAGCGCAAAGCGCCGCCCCGCAACTTCCGGCTGGTTATGCCGGCTCCGAAACCTGCCAGATTTGCCACGAAGACATCTATAATTCCGTCGCCAAAAGCCCCCATCACATCGTCGATACCGGCAAGAAATGGGGATTTGCGGGCCGAGCCTGCGAAGCGTGTCATGGCGCAGGCCAGAAGCACGCCGAATCCGCGGAGCCGAAAGAGATCACCAATCCGGACAAGATCGCGGCGGCGGCCGGAGACAAAATCTGCCTCACTTGTCATCTGAATCAGCCGACCCACGTGGGACGCCTGCAAAGCAGTCATGCGAAAGACCAGGTCTCCTGCGTCTCCTGTCATAAGATCCACGCGAACGGCCCTGACGGGCTTGTGGTGCGGACCCCGTCGGCGGTCAACGAGCAGTGCGCGAGCTGCCATGCGAATGTCTGGGCTCAGTTTCAAAGGCCCAATCATCACAAGCTGCCGGAGGGCGCAATGACTTGCGTGGATTGCCACAATCCGCACGGCAGCATTCGTCCGGCGATGACCCAGATTTTCGCCTCGAACGAGCCCGGCTGCTTCAAGTGCCACGGCGACAAACGCGGCCCGTTCACGTTCGAGCACCCGCCGGTTCGCTTCGAAGGATGCCCCGCCTGTCACGAAGTGCATGGCTCCGCCAATCCGCGCATGTTGACCCGTGCGGAAGTGCAGTTCGTGTGTTTGGAATGCCACGCCAACCTTCCGGGGGTGAATAACAGGACGGGAACCATCGGCGTTGTGCCTCCATCGTTTCACGATCTGCGCACGCCGGTCTATCAGAATTGCACGGTCTGTCATCAGAAGATCCACGGCAGCTACGTGGATAGGGATTTGCTGAAATGAAGCGGCTGGCCGTCGTCCTGATCGCGCTCGCGCCGCTTCTGGCGCAAACTCCCGCGCAGACGCCGGCCGAGACTCCCTCCAACCCGGCACCCTCCACCGAACCGTGGCTCACCGGGTCCATCGACTTAGGCTATCGCTGGCGCAGCGACGTCGGAGGAAGCTTCGACACTTATCGCAGCATCGTAAATCTGGGTTCGGGACCGAAGCTTTTCGGAACCGATTTCACCATTACCGACCCCCAGCATCGGGCCTTCGATCGAATCCGTGTGCAGGCGTATAGCTGGGGCGACGAGCCGTACGAGACCTTCCATCTGGACGCGAAAAAATCGAATATCTACGATTTCACCGCCGATTACCGCGACATCGCCTATTTCGACTTTCTGCCTTCGTACGCCGATCCGCTGCTCTCGCGCGGCATCGTGCTCAACGAACAGTCGTTCGATACCCGCCGCCGCTTAGGCAGCTTTCAGCTCGATCTTCTCCGCAATCATTGGTTCGTTCCCTATTTCGCCTACGACCGCGATTCCAGCTCCGGCACGGGCGCGACCGCTTTTGTCACGGACGTGAATCAGTTTCCGGTTCCGAATACCTTAAACGATTTGACGAATCTGTTCCGGGGCGGCGTGCGGTTTGAGCTGCGCCGGTTTCACGCGACGCTGGAACAAGGCGGAACGACCTTCGCCAGCAACCAGGATCTTTATCAAAATCCAATGGGGATCAATTACGGCAACGTTTGGACGCCGTATTTCGGACAAACCACCGAGCTTACAAGCCTCCTCGCCGCCTACGGCATTCGCGGGTCCAGCATCTATAGCAAAGGCTTCTTGACCGCCAGTCCTACATCGTGGCTCGATCTATATGGCCAGTTCCTCTATAGCCAGGCTCAAACGGACGTAAACTACAAGCAATACGATACCGGCAACCTTGTGCTGCAGAGTCAATTGCTGTTTTATACGAGCGAGGAATTTCTGCTTTCCTCCTCGGCTAAACTGCCGCACACCACGGGGAGTTTTGGCGCGGAGATCCGCCCGCTGCGGCGGGTGAGGATCATGCAAAACTGGCTGACGGACCGGCTCCATAACGCCGGTGGAGCACTTTCCAATCAGCTTCTGGCGAGCGCTACGGTTTCCGAGCAGATAGCTTCGCTGCTGGCTTCTACGCTGGCGACGAACTACAGTCAGGAAGAAATCGAGGTGTTTTTCGACGTGATGCCGAAGCTCACGCTGCGCGGCGGCTACCGCTATGTTTGGGGCGAGGCGGACGACGCGATCCTTCCGCCCGCAGGACTGGCGAGCTCGGACGAAGCCAAGCTTCGCCGCAACGTGGGGTTGGGCGCGGTGACGTACCGGCCAGGGCAAAAGCTATCGCTCACGGCAGAGGCCGAAGGAGCTTCGAGCGGCGGGGTCTATTTCCGCACCAGCTTGTACGATTACCAGAAGGTGCGCGCGCAGGCGCGGTATCAGGTTTTGGGTTCCTTGAGCCTCGGGGGCGATTTCACTTACCTGAATAACGATAACCCCACGCCCGGGGTGAATTTTCAGTATCAGGAACGGCAGGAATCGCTCTCGCTGCTATGGACTTCCAAGAGCAAGAATTTCAGTTTTCAAGGGTCGTACAACCGGTCCACGATTTATTCCAATATTCCTTATCTGGATCCGGGGACCCTCGCCACCGAAATATCGCTGTATCGCGACAATGCGCACATCGGATCGGCCTTGTTCACGGCAAACCTGCCGCGTTACGCGGGCTTGATTCCCAAATTCACGGCAGGAGGGTCTTTCTTTATTTCCAGCGGCAGCCGCCCCACCACTTACTATCAACCGTACGCCAAGATCTTTCTCCCGCTGCACAAGAACGTTGGGTGGTTCGGAGAGTGGGCGTACTACGGATACGGCGAAGCTTTCTATCTTTATGAAGGCTTTCGCGCGCACATGGCGATCACAGGTCTGAGGTTTT
Organism: Bryobacteraceae bacterium; assembly: GCA_036521975.1. Classification (GTDB taxonomy): domain Bacteria; phylum Acidobacteriota; class Terriglobia; order Bryobacterales; family Bryobacteraceae; genus Palsa-187. Next base: position 15,808 of record DATDGT010000024.1, on the reverse strand, counting down.
CGCGATGAAGCGCTGGGCTGCCGGGTTGCTGTTATCGGCCGCGGGGGTTTGCGCCGTGCCTATCGCTGCCGATTCCACACGAGGCGCAGCCTTATTCGAAAGGCTTTCCTGCATTCAGTGCCATCTCATCAACGGAAAAGGGGGAACGACCGCGCCGGACCTAGGCCGCCGCATCGACCGGGATTCCACGCCCGCCTCGCTCGCAGCCACGATGTGGAACCACGCGCCCGTGATGTGGGCGGCCATGCGCGAGCAGAACGTCCGCGCGGGCGACCTGAATGAGCAAGCCGCTAACGATTTGTTCGCCTACTTCTATTCCGTTCGCTTCTTCGAAAAACCAGGAGACGCCGGACGGGGCAAGAATTTGTTCGCTTCCAAGCGCTGCGCGGACTGTCACGGGTTGACGCAAGCCAAGATTCCCGAAGCCAAGCCGGTATCGGAATGGGAATCGGTGGGCAGCCCGATTTATTTGATCTCGGCGATGTGGAATCATGCGAGCGCGATGCGCCTGGAAACCCGATTCCGCGGGGTGAAATGGCCGGAGGTGACTCCGCAGGATTTGACCGACATGCTGGTTTATTTGCGGGGCCTTCCGGAGCAGCGCGTGGCCGAATCGCCGTTCTTCATCGATACAGGCGCGAACGGCCAGGCGTTATTCCAGTCGAAAGGATGCGCCGCTTGCCACACGGGGAGACTCGATCTGGCGCCGTTGCTCAAAGGAATGACGCTCACCGATATCGGTGCCGCGATGTGGAATCACGCGCCCAGAATGGGCTCCAACCCTCCGCAGCTTTCCACCGAGGAAACACGGGAGCTGGTGAGCTATTTGTGGGCCGAGCAGTTTTTCGAAGATAGCGGCAATCCCAAGGCGGGCGAGCACGTGTTCGCCTCCAAACACTGCGCGACCTGCCATAACGATCCTTCGAGCGGCGCCCCCAAACTGACTGGCTCCAGCCGCTCGTTTACAGCCGCCACCATGTTTTCCGTTCTATGGCGGCATGGTCCCCGAATGCTCGATGAAATGAAGGCGAAGCGAATCGCCTGGCCGCGATTCGACGCGAGCGAGATGTCGAACTTGATTGCATTTTTGAACCGAGGAAAGTGAGCTAAGCATGACGTTACGCACAGGTGTCTACATCGTCCCCACCAACCGCTGGTACATCGAGCGGACGGTTTGGTTAATCGCAGGAATCGTTCTGCTGGCCAGCACCCTGCTGGCGTTGCTGGTAAACCGGCTCTGGATTTTCGGAGTCATCGCGACCGGCTTGATTTCCATCAACGTCGCCTTCACGGGCTTTTGCCCCGTGGGCAACGTGCTGCGCCTGTTCGGCTTCACTCCCATGCTGGGATCGAAGGCCACAAGGCGCTGGGGCCTGTACTTCATGCAGACAGACAAATGGTATCTGGAGCGCCGCATTTATGTCGCGGTGGGGATCAACATCTCCGTCGCCTCCGTACTGGTGCTGGTGCACAGCGCCTGGTGGGCTTCGTTCACGCTGTTCGTGGGCGGCGCGATGGTGTGGTTCGCGGCGACGGGTTACTGCGTAATGGCCAACGCGCTGTACTGGCTGGGCGCGGAGCCGCGTTTGAATCCCGGGGCGCCGAAACCCAAGACTCCGCCCTCCGGCCGTTGTGCGGACTGTGCAATGTCCGGCGTGTGCATGAAGCGAGCTTAGGAATCCGATATGCCGGAGCAACCGAAACAGCCCGCCATCATCCTCCTTACCAGCCACTGGATCGGCATGCTGGGCGTGGCGCTGGTGACGCTGGCGGGTTTCGCCTGGCTGTTCGTGCTGCCAGCCGATATTCACGGGCAAATTTCGAATCCCTACATCGGGCTGCTGGCGTTCATCGCCATTCCCATCGTCTTCTTCGCCGGCCTGATTCTGATTCCCATTGGAATCGCGCTCCACCGGCGAAGAGTCGCCGCGCAATTATCCGCCATTCCCGAACGCCGCGCCGCCTGGAGGCGCGCAGGCATTTTCTTCGCTGTGATGACCATCGGCAACGTGGTCATCGCCAGCCAGTTGAGCTATAGCGCGGTTCAGGAGATGGACACCAACCAATTCTGCGGCCAGAGCTGCCATGTCATGAAGCCCGAATACACGGCGCATCTCCTCCCACCTCATCAGGCCGTGAGCTGCGCTTCGTGCCACATCGCCCCCGGCGCCCAAGGCTGGCTTCATGCCAAACTCAACGGCACTCGCCAGCTTTTCGAGGTGGCTTTCAATACCTTTCCGCGTCCGGTGGAGGGGGCGTTGGAGAGTAATAAGCTGGTTTCCTCCGCCGATACCTGCGAGCAATGCCACGCACGTGCGCGCTATATCGGACCCCGTCTTCGCGTTCATTCAGAGTTCGGCGACGACGAAGCCAACACCCGCACGGAGACGGTTCTGATGATGAAGGTGGGCGGGGGAACCTACGGAGGCATCCACGGAGCGCACATGGGACCGGGCGTACACATCCGCTACGGCGCTACGGATGCGAGCCGCCAGACCATTGGATGGGTCGAGTACCAAAACGTTGTCACAGGCGTCGTTCACGACTACCTCGCAAAAGGAGCCAGCAGGGGAGAACGATTATTCGAAATGCAGTGCGTGGACTGCCACAACCGCGCCGCCCACTCTTTCGAATCGCCTGGGCAAGCCGTGGATCGAGCCATGGCGGAGGGCCGCATTTCCCCCTCGCTGCCGTTGGTGAAGAAAACCGGCGTCGAATTGCTTAAGGCAAATTACTCGAGCGACGAGGAGGCGGCACAAAAGATCCCCGCCACGCTGACGAGTTTTTATCAGACCAAATATGCCGATGTTTCGTCGAAGCAATCGGACGACATACGGCAAGCGGGGCAGGCGCTGGCGGCCATCTACGAGGACAACGTCTTTCCGGATTTGAAGGTCACTTGGGGGACCTATCCCAATAATGTGGGCCACATGGAGTCGCCCGGCTGCTTCCGGTGCCATGACGATGGCCATGCATCGCGCGACAAGAAGACCATTACGCAGGATTGCAGCACCTGTCACGACATGCTGGCAGTGGAGGAGAAATCCCCCGCAGTCCTGAAAGCGCTGGGCTTAGAACAAACGCCGCGTTAGGGAGAAGACGATGAAATTTCTGGTTCTGTGGCACCTGGAAGCCGGGCGGCTGAGTCCTGAAGTGGTGAAAGCGGTTCTGGAACAGCCTTCCTATGGACGGAAACTGGAACAACAAGGCAAGCTCGAATGCCGCTACCACGTGGTGGGGTGCCACGGGGGCGCATGGATTTACAAAGTGGAATCGAACGAGGATCTGGACAGACTGCTCGCCATGGCGCCAGTGTTAATTTCGCCAAATATGAGGTGCTGCCGCTCGCGGAAATGACGCATGCTACTACCATCGCTGGCAAGAGCGCGTAAGCGTTCCCGGGCGGGGCAAATCGCGCACCACACCCCAAGAATCTGAGTGAAAGTACTCACCCTGTTCCCGAAGCAGCCGCTATCCCACAGAAAATAAGACCCAGTCCCACCCCTTCCCAGCGGAAATAGGATTGCGCTGTCTCAGCCTGAAAGGCAGTGCATATGACAAGCATTCATCGCATCTTCCTCGGTTCCGTTCTGCTCCTGGCGGCGGTTCCTTTCGTGCGGTTCGCGGGCGCGGCGTTGCGCATCGGTGACTTGACGATGCTGCAAGGAGTGATCCCAACGGAGGCCCGGCCCGGCGACGTTGTGACTGTAACGGGTTTCGGCCTGGATAACAATCATCTAAAGGAAATTTATCTGACTAACGGCGAGCTGGACTATCGTGTGGAAATCCTTGAACAAAACAACGTTGCCGTGCGTCTGCGAGTGCCCGTGAATATTCCGGCCGGCCCAATGCGGTTTGCCATTGTGATTGCGACCCGGCCTGAACTTCTCGAGCAACCCCTGTTCTTGAAGATCCTTCCGGCTCTAGGATAAGGAGTCAAATCAATGCTAAGTCTATTCGCAAATATTTTTCGCGGCTTGTATCTAGCCGCGCTATCGGCCGGACCGGTTCCGGCCGCCTCGGGTGCCGCGCCCGCGACGGGAGGTTTTTCGCAGGTCCAGGGATTGACGCTTTCCGGCTGGCTGATGCTGATTCCTGGAATCGTTGTGGGCGTGGTAGTGCTCTACTTGGCGGCGACGGCGCCGCTATGGAGGAAGCGCCATCTGCATCATTGGTAGGATGATCAAGGCTAATAAATCATGTTCCCGTTTCGAAAGATTGTCTTCCCGGTGGATTATTCCGAGCCGTGCCGCGCGATTGTTCCGTACGTAGAGGAGATGAGTCGGCGCTTTTCCGCGGACCTGACCCTGGTTCACGCATACGGACCCGAGGCGCTGGCGCGAAGTCCTCGTCCCATTGCCGATCCCGAACTGCCCGAGGAAGCCGGAATCCTGGAACAAGAACGGCTGCGTCGATTCGCGGAGGAAAACTTCCCGGAGCACCATACGGGCTGCATCGCAGAGCTAGGAGAGCCGGGCTGCGTCCTCGACACTATCGTTCAGCGCGACGGCGCGGATCTGGTGATGCTGGCCACGCACGGGCGCGGCCCGGTTCGCCGCCTTCTTCTGGGATCGGTGGCGGCGAAGGTCCTTCACGACCTCAGTTCGGCTGTGTGGACGGGCACCGGGTCTGTTTTCTTGGGGCACAACCCTCATCTTCTCTATAAATCCATTTTGTGCGCCCTGGATGACACTCCGGAAGAAGAGATGCCGGAAGCGGAAGCCGCGCTCCGGACAGCGGCAGCGTTTGCGTCCGATTACGATGCGCGGTTGTCGCTGGTTCACGTTGTGCAGACGCCGCCCGCGACCTACGAAATCGATTTCAGCCGCTATGAAAAAGAATTGATGGAGGCGGCCGATTTGCGGCTGCGGCAATTGAAGGAAAAGGCGGGCGTGGACGCGCCGCATGCCGTAATCGCAGGCCCCGTCGCCGAGGGCGTGCGCGAGGAGGCCGTGCGGAGAGGGGCCGACCTGATCGTCACGGGGCGGGGCCGTTCCCAAGGCGCCTTTTCCGCAATGCTGTCGCGCCTGTATCCCATTGTTCGCCACGCGCCTTGCCCCGTGTTGAGCGTCTGAAGTGGCGTAGGCTCTAACCTAGGCTTACTTATGACGATCCGACATCTCGTGTTTCCCTTCGACTTTTCTTCACAAGGATTCCTGGCAGCGCCGTTTGTCCGCGCGTTCGCGGAGCGGTGCGGCGCCCGCATTACCCTGCTGGCGGTCATCGCCCCGGCCTGGGACGCTTCGGAGGTTCGCAGGATCGAGGCCGACTTCCGCTCGCGCCTCGATGCGGCGCTAACCACCGAGTTCGATGGGCTTCCTGTCGAGCGCCGCATCGTCTTCGGAGATCCCGGCTTGAAGATCGCGGAATTTGCGGACACGAACGCCGCGGATCTGATCATGATGCCGACGCATGGATTGGGCGTGTTCCGCAGTTTGTTGATCGGCTCCGTTACCGCGAAGGTGCTGCACGATGCGAAGACGCCCGTGTGGACGGCGGCTCACGCCGAGGAGCAGCATTCGCGAAATCTGCCCGCTACTGTCCTCTGCGCCATTGACGGCACAAGCGGAGCAGGCGAGTTGCTTCAATGGGCGGCGGGGTTCACCCAATCAATAGGAGCCGGCCTTAAGCTGTTGCATGTGGTTCCTCCCATCAGCGACTGGCTGTCGCTGCCTGGGGAAAGGGAAATCCAGGAAAAGCTGCGCGAAGCGGCTCGTTCCGAACTTGGCGATGTCCAGCAAACGGCGGCGATCGAATCGCCATTGCGGATCGCCGTGGGTCGAATTCCGGAAGCCATCGCCGAAGAGGCCAGGCGGGAGAACGCCGACCTGATCGTCATCGGCCGGGGCGCCGCGCACTCTTCCTTGGGCCGCCTGCGCACCCATACTTACGGTGTGATTCAAAAATCGCCCTGTCCGGTGATCAGCGTTTAGCGTAAAGCGTCCGGCGCGCCGGACGTGATCAAGTGGAAGTAATCCCCCCGCGCTGGACGCGTTTTGCGCTGGTTGCTGGAGAGGCTGCGCGAAATGGCGCAGAAACCCGACTCGCTTCGCACGCCGTTTTCGTTGACGCTTCAGAATCAGTCAATTGCCTCCTGGCGCGATTGGTGGCATGCATGCCCGGTCCAGACATGGAACGGCAATGAACGGAATCCTCAAACTCGCCTATAAGTTGCTGGTCAACGATAAGGCGAAATTCAGCGCGTTGCTGGTGGGAATCACGTTCGCGGTCTTTCTGATGGTCGCGATGACCTCCATGTTCGCGGGCGTTCTCTATCGCGCCTCGGCCACGGTGCTGAATGTCGGAGCCTCGATGTGGATCATGGACCCATCGGTGCAAACCGTGGCCAACACCATCGGCATGCCGGATTACATGCTAGACGCGGCGCGCAGCATGCAAGGCGTCAGTTACGCGGTTCCACTCTATTCCGGTGGCGCGTTGGTGAAGTTGTCCGATGGGACGTACCAGGCGGTAAACATCATGGGATTGGACGATACGAGCCTGTTCGGGCGGCCACAATTGCTGGAAGGCAATATCCAGGATATTTACGGCGAAAGCGCGTTCATCGTGGTGAAGGACACCGAATTTTCAAAGCTCAACAATCCGCGCCTGGGCACGGAGTTCGAGGTGAACGATTATCGTGGAAAAATCGTGGGGATCGCCAAAGTCAACAGCGCCGGGCTTTTCGGCGTTCCCACGCTGTACACCACTTACTATCGCGCGCTCCAATATTTGCCCAATCCACGCTTCACGATTTCCTATGTTTTAGTCGAGCCCAAAAGTCCCGCGGACGTCGCGACCATCAAACGGCAGGTGCGGGAACTCGGGTACCTGGCGTTGACGAAGGACGAATTCATGGACCGCATCACGAAGTTCTACGAATTTCAGACGGGGCTCGGCACTAACATCCTGATTATGACGGTGATGAGTTTCGTCGTCGGGCTCTCCATTTCCGGCCAGACTTTTTACACCTTCGTTCTGGAGAACCTTGAAAAATTTGGAGCCTTGAAAGCCATGGGGGCAAAGAGCCGCGAGTTGATCTCCATCATTTTATTCCAAGCCTGCTTCGTCGCGCTCATCGGGTATGGATTGGGCATCGGCTGGTGCGCGCTGATCATCACGCTTGCCAAGCTTCGGCTTCCCGATTACGCCGCCATGATCACGTATTGGAATCTGGCCTTGGCTTTCGCGATGGTGGCGATTATCGCGGCCGTTTCCGGTTATTTCGGAGTACGCAAGGTTTTGCAGATCGAGCCGTTCGATATTTTCCGAGGATGATATGCCAACGGCAGCTATTCATGCGGACGGGTTGACCAAATACTTCGGCCAGGGCGAAGCGCGCACCATGGCGCTGAAAAACGTCAGCCTGGAAGCCTATTTCGGCGAAATGCTGTACATCGTGGGTCCGTCGGGCAGTGGAAAAACGACGCTGCTGAGCGTGCTGAGCGGCATTTTGAGGCCGGACGCGGGCAGCGTTTCCGTGGAGGGCGCGGACATCTGGAACTTGGGTAGTGACAAACTCGCCGATTTCCGCCTGCACAAAATCGGATTCGTTTTTCAGGATTATCACTTGTTTCCGCGGTTGACCACCGCGGAAAACGTGGCCGTTCCCCTGGTTTTAAAGCGCGTCGACTGGAGCACCGCCCTAGACGAAGCCGTGAAGTATCTGGAAATCGTGGGGTTAAAAGGGCGCGCCGGGCTTCCTCCGGTGAAATTGAGCGGAGGAGAGCAGCAGCGCGTGGCCATCGCGCGCGCCATCGCCGGCAAGCCCGACATTCTGATCATGGACGAGCCCACCGCGTCTCTGGACGGCGATACCGGCAACGCCATCGTGGGCTTCGTCAGGAAAAACATTTTGACCGATAAACGTTGCATCCTCATTGTCACGCACGACAGCCGGATTTACGAGTACGCCAGCCGCATTTTGAAGATGGAAGACGGACGGCTGAAGGGCATCGAAAAGGGAGAAGCGGTATGAGGAAAATCATCTTTGCTTTGTCATTGTTTGGGCTTCTGGGTGGTTCCGTGGTGGCTTATATTTCGAGCCTCACTCAGCCGCAATTGCCGCCGTCCTTCAACCCGGCTTCGAATCCGTATCCCAAGGGAATTTACGCTCAAGGAATTTTGGAAAGCGATCAGCCTAGCGGGGAAAACATCAACGTATACCCGGAGGTATCCGGCACGGTGAAGCAAATCCTGGTGAAGGAGGGGCAGGAAGTCAAAAGGGGCGACCTGCTCCTCGTGATCGACGATTCCATCCAGCACGCCACGGTGGAGCAATTGGAATCGCAATATCAAGCGGCGTTTACTCTTTGGGAGGAATTGAAGGCGCAGCCCCGAAAAGAAACGCTGGATGTCAATGAAGCGCAAGTGGTGGCGGCGCAAGCGACGCTGAAAACCGCCCAGGATGAGCTGGACAAGCAAGAAGCCGCGTACGATTTGAATCCCAAATCGATCAGCAAGGACGCGTTGGACAGCGCGGTGAATGCTGTCGCCACCGCGAAAGCGAATCTGGAAGTGACGCGCAAACAGCGCGATTTGACCAAGGCAGGCGCGTGGATTTACGACGTTAACAACCAGGAAAAACAATACAACGCGGCGTACCGGTCGTATTTGTCCGCACGCGCGCTGCTTTCGAAATACAGTCCTCGCTCGCCACGCGACGGCAAAGTGCTTGCCATTAGCCCCATCGTGGGGAGCTACGTTTCGCCGCAAGGCGCTTACGACAGTTACACGGAAGGCATGACGCCGGTGTTGGTTCTGGGAAGCCCTGCCGCGCAATTGAATGTGCGCTGCTACGTGGACGAAATTCTGGTACCGCGCCTCCCCGATCCCTCGAAGATGAAGGCCCAGATGTCGATCCGCGGATCGGACGTGAAACTGGCGCTGGAATACGTGAGAATGCAGCCGCTGGTGTCGCCCAAGATCGAGCTTTCCGACGAACGGCTGGAGCGCGTCGACGTTCGCGTGCTGCCGATTGTCTTCCGTATCCCGAAAACTCCCGGCGTGAAGGTATATCCCGGGCAACTGGTGGACGTTTATATCGGTGAATGATTATGGCGAGAAGAACCTTTTTCGTAGCCGTCGCGCTGCTTACGGCCTCCTGCTCCGTGGGTCCGAAATACACAAGGCCCTCAGCGCCTACGCCGCCGGCTTATAAAGAGACTGGCGAAGGGCCGTGGAAGTCCGCGCAGCCCTCCGACGATTTGGCGCGTGGGAAATGGTGGGAGCGATTCCACGATCCCCAGTTGAATGCGCTCGAAGAGAAAGTCTCGATCTCTAATCAAAACGTCGCCGCAGCCGCCGCCAATCTGCAAGAGGCCCGCGCCATGATTCGCGAGGCTCGCGCGCAATACTTTCCGACTGTCACCGCCAATCCGGCCATTACCAATTCCCGGATCTCGACAGCCTTCGGGCAGACCATCGGCGCGAATTTCAACACCTTTTCAGCGCCCCTGGAGGCTTCCTGGGAGCCGGATCTATTCGGGCGCGTTCGCAACACCGTGAAGTCTTCCACGTTCGCCGCTGAGGCGAGCGCGGCCGACTTGGAGAATGTGCGGCTTTCCGCCCAAGCCGATCTGGCCGCCGACTACTACGAGCTTCGCAGTGAGGATGCTCTCCAGCAATTGCTCGATTCCACGGTTATCGCTTATGGCGAAGCCCTGGAGTTGAGTCGGGCCTTGTATCGAGCCGGATTGGGCAACGATGAAGCCGTGGCGCAAGCCGAAGCGCAGCTCAAAGTCACCGAAGCGCAGCAAACCAATCTCGGCGTGCTTCGGGCGCAGTACGAGCACGCCATCGCGGTTCTGGATGGCGACCCGCCCTCTACGTTTTCGATTTCCAGCGAGGCTCCCAAATCGATCGTCCCTGCGATTCCCTCTGGCGTGCCGAGCGAATTGCTCGAGCGGCGTCCCGATATCGCCGCCGCCGAACGAGCCGTGGCGCAAGCCAACGCGCAGATCGGCATCGCGCGATCGGCATTTTTCCCCGCGGTCACGCTCGGCGCGACGGTTGGGTTTCAGAGCCTTACCGTGGGTAATTGGCTCACTTGGCCCGCCCGCGTCTGGTCCGTCGGCCCGAGCATGGCGGAGACGATTTTCGACGCCGGCTTACGGAAGGCAACGGTGCAGCAGTACCAGGCGGCTTACGATCAAACCGTCGCCAATTACCGCCAAACCGTGCTGACCGCATTCCAACAGGTGGAAGACAATCTGGCGGCGTTGAGGATCCTGGCGCAGGCGGTCGAGCAACAGAATTCCGCGATCGAAGCGTCGCAGAGAAATCTGGAAGAAGCCGCGGTGCGCTACCGCGCTGGACTCGATCCATATCTCAACGTGATCGCCGCGCAAGCCATCCTGCTGAACGACCAACAAGCGGCCGTGACTTTTCGCGAACAGCAGATGGTAGCGAGCGTTCAGTTGATCAAAGCGCTGGGCGGCGGTTGGGACGCGTCGAAGCTCTAGACTAGGCCAGGTGATGGCCGTCGCGGTTGGATCAGCAGGCGATCATCCTTTGAATGACGGATCGGTCTCCGGGGTGGATATAACACCAGTCCTGAATGGGCGTATCGTCAGCTTGGAACAGGCACCAACTTCGCGTTCTACCGCCCGAAATGTAGTCCATGATCTCGCCCCTGGTGTCGTAGACGTTCAACTCCGTTGAGCCGTGGCGTTCCACTCTTCCATGTTGCAGCCGCCCCGCGCAGCCGCTGTGCTGCAGGACGTAAATCAGAACGCATTCAAGGGACAATTTCATTCTAATTTGGTGTATGGTGACTCAAAGAACCGCAGGCGCCTGCACGGCTTGGAGCGTGCTCCGATCTTTTTCACACACGGGCCGGCAACACCCCGCGCAACGTACATGAGGCGTAGACATCGACGTTTTAACAGATTCGAACGCCATCTCCGGCTGGTTGAAGCGGCCGCACTCCTATGTCTGCTGCTCCGCGTCAGCACTCAGAAGGATACGAAATAAACTGCGTTGCCCAACATGCGTCATGAGCTAAACGTGCAATCCCCGTGCCTTCGCAACCGGCAGCGTTCTCTGGAATTTAGCCTTGAAATGACGTCGGGGCTGCGGAATTTGCCGCACCTGGTTTGGGTCAACCGACGCACTTGGGTTATTAGTATCGGCATGGAAGCTACCCGGCGGGCGGCTTAGCCGGCAACGGGCTGAGCCGAAGCCTCGGGACAAATGTGAGCTTAATTAATGGTTTCAGCCATGAGAGCGCGGAGATCTGAGCCAATCAAACTTGAAGGGAGCGGCGATTCAGAACGGGTCTTGCTTAGGGCTGCAGGCGAGCATCAATTCGCACTCTACGTGCATCGCGCTCTTATTACGCGCCTCAACTCCGCCGCCTTACGGCCCAATTCCACCTACCCAGCCGCTCCCTCGCTTGTGCCAGGCTCTATAACGCACTTCCCAAGATCTCGGACCACCGGGTGCTGGCGGTTTTCCTTCTCTTTCCTTTGGCAACTGCGTCTTTAGTTAAGCAATTCTCGATCCAAGGCTGCCGCCTCATTGTTCGCAGGCTCGAGCGCACAGCGCCCTGCGCGGGACGGGGCGCTCACCGGAACCCCTAACTCCCGCCGCGCCCCGCTGCATTGTGCGCCCAAGTTAGCGGAGAGCCGCCGTGTGGGTGATTTCGCGAGTTGTAGACCGGGTCTGGTGGGCTAAAACGCCCAGGGAACTGAGCCGACCGGGGCGCTTGGCAGCGCGAGCGGAGTCAAAAAGGCGCCGCACATTGACACCGCAGCATTGGAACTCTAGGTGCACCGGAAGCCGCGACTGGAGGCACAAGCACCATGAACTGGATACCTTTTCTAGCTATCTGGATTTGTCTGGGAGCGGCGACGCTCGGGCTGGCGCTGTACCGGAAGTTCCTCGCCATGAAAGAGGACGATTACATTCACGTCGAGGACTGGAAGGCCACCGATGTCGAAAAGCAGGAAACGACGGCTCGCAGGTTTCATGCGATTGACCGGTGGGGCGAGGTCCTCACTATTGTGACAGTTGCCGCTGGTCTGCTGCTTGCGATCGCTTACCTTTACGTGGCTTTCTCCCGGACGTGAAACACTGCGCGCAACCGTCCACGACCGGCGAACTGTAGCCTGAAGCCGTGAATGCCGGCTGGAGCGCTCAGTAGCGTTGCTGCGATATTGTGGACCAGGAGAACGGAATGAGAGCTTTCGATATTATCTTTGCCGGGGTCTTGATGGCGGGTAGTAATCTGATCGCCGCCTCCGCGAGTCCCATTGCCGACGCGGCCATGCGCGGCGACAAAGCGGCGCTCGGAAATCTGTTGCGCCAGAAGGCCGATGTGAACGCGCCGCAGCCGGATGGCGCGCCGATTTCGCGGGAGGCCCGGATGACGTGGCCGCCGCCAACGCTGCCGCGGCCGATGCGGCTTTCGGGCGAACGCAGAACACCAATGGAGGCGGACTCACGCCGCTGGTGTTCGCCGCGCGCGAAAACTGCTTCGAGTGGGCGACAGTTTTGGTCGAAGCAGGCGCGGACGTGAACCAGACCACCCGTTATGGGTTGGACCCCTCTGCTCACCGCCGTCCAAAATAACCATTGTCAGCTCGCGAAATACCTTCTGGATCATGGCGCCAATCCAAATCTTGCGAATAAAAGCGGCTGGACTCCTCTGTATTTGGCCGTGGACAATCGCAACATCGAGTCGGGCGACTATCCCGTGCGCGACGCCGACATGGATCATTTGGAGTTCATCAAGCTGCTGATCGACCGGGGAGCGGACGTGAACGCCCGAGTCTGCGGAGTGGAATTCCACGCCGCAAGAGTGCAGGGGCGATAGTACCTAAACCCGAACCATTTTCACCATGCAATGGCTGTATGAAGCGGGCGCCACTCCGTTCCTGCGGGCCGCTCAGTCGTCGGACCTGCCGTTATTGAAGCTATTGCTGGCCCATGGCGCGGACCCAAAGGTCGCTACTTCGAATGGAGATACGGCGCTGATGGTGGCTGCGGGAATCGGCTGGGTGGAAGGTCACCTTCGAGTGGTCCGAGGCAGATAACCTGGAGACCGTCAAGATGTGTCTCAATCTGGGCATCGATCCCATTCTCGCCAACAAGGACGGACGCACGGCGCTCCATGGCGCTGCGGACAAAGGACGAAACGCCGTGGTTCAACTGCTTGTGGATCGTGGCGCCAAACTCGACGCTCACGATAACGGCAGCCGGGATACCTTCACCGGAGCCTTGTTCGGGCACACCTGGATGCCGGAGGATTACGCGCGCGGTTTGGTGAGGGTCGGCGTACAGTCGGCCATTGCCCACCCGGAAACGGAAGCGCTGCTCAAAAAGCTGATGGAGGAGCGCGGAAATTCCCGTGCCGCCTCCCGCCGGACAAACCGTTTGCGTCACGGATTTATGCAAAGGGGAACCCCCAAAACTGAATGACGCTCCAAGCCAGATCCGGCGTCGTGCCACATCGAATTGGATGAGCGCCTGCGATGCAGCTCCTCCGGGGCCGTAACGAAACCAGGCAGCCCGTGGCTAGGCAGGAGGCTTCACGATGATGCCGTATCCGGCTTTCGCCCACATGTCCGATTACGACATGGAAGCCATTTACATGTACTCATGAGTCGAACTCCCATCAATCACAGAGTCGAGCCCATATGGGCGTTCCCAAGCGAGACGAACTCTAGACTGGACGCGCTTACGCTCTGCCCACCACTGTCGGCGTTATATTGCGCCGGCCAGTTGTTGCGCCTTCTTACAAAATTCCTTGCACTGTTGGTGGCGAAAAACGAAGGAATCGTCCAGCGAGGAGAACGACGATTCGAGCAGGAGGCTGCTCGCGAGCCCGCCCGCCGCGCCGATGGCCACATCGATCCAGGTCAAATGGCGTGAATCGTTCTTGTCGGCGTCCAGAGCCATGCGGATGCTTTGCCCGACGAGCTCCGGCTCCCGCAAAAAAAGATAACAGACAGTCAACGCGCAGGAGACCCACTGATCCAGGCGATTGGCGTTAGCGTAAGCTTTCATCCGGAAAGTCTTTGCGCGGAATGCGGTCAGCGATGCCCACGCCTGGCGGAGTTGGGCGTGCGCCGCCTGAAGATGATCCGCGGCGCGGCGAACGTCGTCCTTTGGATCTCGGGCTCTGTCGATCCGGCGCAGAGCGAAGCTCGCCGCTTGCATATCGGCGTTGGAACTGTTGGCGAGCGCTCTGCTCAAATCGCCGCCTAGGATGAAGGATTCCAGGTCTCGCATGGAGTCAATGGCGCCGATGAGGTCCATGAGAATAGTCGCCTGCCTAAGTCATGGCAATTCCACGGCCGCGCGAAACAGCTTTCTTTGGGCACTATTAGCCGCGGAATGAGACGTTTCTTGCGTGATTCCACCCAGGTTGCGCGTAATAACCCGAGTGCGTCGATTGACCCAAGCCAGGTGCGGCAGATTCCGCAGCCTCGGCATCATTTCGAGCTTAAATGTCTGAGAACGCTGCCGCTTGCGAAAGGCACCGGTCTTGCAAGTTCCGGTGAGCATGACGCACATTGAGCAAGCCAGTTTGTTTAATATCCTTGCAAGTGCCGAAGCGGAGCAGCAGTCATCAGAGTGCGGCCTCTTAACCGAACCCGGGACGGCGTTCGAACTTGTGAAGACGTCGATGCCCACGCCTCCAAGACGTTGCGTGGGGTGTCGCCGGCCTGTATGTGAAAAGATCGAAGCACGCGTGCGTTTGTTTGAGGCGCCGTAATATCGATAGCTCCTAGTGGAGGCTATCTTCGGTCTCCGCCAAATCGGATCCAAACGAATGAAATTGTCCTTTGAATGCGTTCTGATTTACGTCCTGCGGCACAGCGGGTGTGCGGGCCGGCTGCAACAGGGAAGCGTGGAACGCTACGGCTCAGCGGAGTTGAACGTGTACGACAGCAGGGGCCGGTTCATGGAGTACATTTCGGGCAGTAAAATGCGAAGTTGGTGTCTGTTCCAAGCTAACGATGCGCCCATCAAGGGCTGGTGTTACATCCACCCGGAGGACCGGCTGGTGATTCGTGAGTTTTTCGCTTACGGCGCGTGACAAAGCCTCAATGCGATTGTAGGGCGTGCTTAAAGCTGGAGGTCTACGACGCGTTTTCCAGTACCAGCAACCCAGTGGCGGTATTCGAGATCGCAATGTGGTAGTTGCTGTGGATCTTCGTCACCTTGCCGGTGAGCGCACCGCGCATCGTAAGCCAGAGGATGAACTCGGCGCCTTGCGCGCCCGCTTCGTTGATCAGATCGTGCATCGAGATCCTGGCGAGTTGCTCGGGTTCGTTGATGATCTTTTCCATGCACATGAGATCGAACTTCTTATTGATAAACCCGGCGCGTTCCCCATCCAACTGGTGCGACATCCCGCCGGTGCCGAGAATCACCACCTGTATTTGTTTACCACGTGAGATCACCGCATAGCCGGTTGCGGACATCGCGGACCAGCGGATAGACATAGATATCCTTGACCGCGCAGCCGTGTGCTTTGTGCTCCTGATCCATGCGTCCGCGCCCGGTAGTCTGCCCGACACAGGTCCAGTTAGCCGCCCGGTAACAGGTTCCACGAAAGCGATCCGAAGCGACCAGGGTTTCCAGCAGCAGCGGGCGATATCCGTAGTGGGCCTCCCAGTCGCGTGGCAATCGTCGGGCGCTCAGTGCCAGAATTTTGCTGGCCAACCCTTTGACCTGGACCCACGGCAAAATGAGGAATCTTCCGTTGTTCACGATCCGTTGCAAGTTGCATCGCCGCTGCTCGTCATTCCAGCCGATCCAGGTGTCTCGCGCCTGCATCTTCCAGGCCGGCGAGGTC
>DATDGT010000023.1:0-6626 GCA_036521975.1 Bryobacteraceae bacterium | reverse complement strand
ACATGTATACATCATGCCACCAATCCGCCCTTATTACAACAGTAATATTTCCATCTACATGACTACATTACGAGGCCGAATCCCCGGCAACCTCAGTTAAATCAGGAGGTTCACATAACTACGCTGTGGAACTTCAGGCTAAAGAACGGTACTCCCTACCGTGAGCCGGATCCAGGGGTCATGCACGAATTGGAGAAGCAAAAGCTTGTTCACCACCACGCTGGGCGGCTGCGTGCGTTGGGGGCAGAACCGGAAGCAGTAGAGGCCATCGTGCAACAGCTACTTCGCCCTGACGAGACACCCGTACAAACCGGGGCTCCTGTCGGAGCTGAACAAGTCGGTGTAGTGGAGGAAAACCGGGTTTGCACCCCTGGCAAGCCGCGTCGAAGGGTGAGTCCAGTGCCCAAAGGACGCGGCGAGGCATCTTTTGGAAAGCTGGGATTCCGGGCCCGGCCAGCACGTAAACGGTCCTCTGTTGTCAGCCAGCAGTGCGGGGCACAAACGGTGCCTACAAGGCATGATCGATCTCAACAGCAAAAGGGATCCCACGGCGATTCGGCCTGACAGTGCTCACGGGCAGTATTTTCGAGGCAAGTCGTGCCCTAATACGGATCCGGTCCAATGCAGGCCCAAAATGTGGAAAGCTCCAGACTACCGCTCCGCCGTAGCGGCGCCTGACGGCTGCAAGGATCCGGACGCCTGAATGTGCATTTGAACCTTGTCGCTTACCCGCAGCACAAAAGTGCTGGGATTTTTCAGGCCCCACTGCACATAGGGAATGACGAAATCGGCTGCCGCGCTCAACTCGCCGTTGTGGTTCTGGACCACGAAATGGAGGGTCATCTCATGACTGGTCTCATGAAGCCGGAACATCCCGTGCGCGTCGATCTGGGATTCGCCTTCGGCCGCCAGCGTGCCGGTAACGTGGTCGGGGATGAAGACAGCTTCCGGATACTTCGCGCTTTCGAGAATGTCCTTATGCATGCGGCGGTCGCGAGCGTTGTTGCCGCTGTCCCCGCTGGCCACGTCGACCACGATCTCTCCGCTGGCTTTGCCTGTGCTGGTGTCGAAACGCACGTTGCCGCGCTGGAGTTTAAAGGCTCCGTGCACGGTGTGCAGGACGTCGCCTAGGGTAAACGTCACCGAAGTGCGCGACGGATTCAGATCAATGGCGATCTCCTCCGCCGCCAGCGGCAGGCACGCCAATAATGAAAGGGCCAATAACAAAAGGGAGGTTCGTTTCATACCACGTGGATTGAGGCCGCCAAAATACCCCGGCCGAGCGGAAGCATGCCATTTCGCGCGAAATCGGCGGTGGATAACGCGCCCACGTGCATCGCCAGTTGTTTTTCGAAAATTCGCGGCTCTGCAGCAAGAGCGCGCAACACGCGCCGGCGCAGCCAAGCGCAGCGATCCAGCGACAGCATGAGATTGGCCATCAATGCCGGACGGCGCGCGAGGCGGCGGTGCGCCGCCTCGTAAGCGCTTAAATCACCACAGGAAAGCGCGCCGGCGAGCGCGAAGGCTTGCTCGAAACCCAGCCGAAGTCCCTCGCCGGTGATCGCGTCCACGGAGCCGGACGCATCGCCCACCAGGATCGTATTGCCTCGAAATACCCGACGCAGGCGCCGCGACGCGGAAACAGCTCCCCGCTCCGAAGAGATCGGAGGTACGCCATTGAGCCTCGCGGCCAGGCCGGGAAAGTCGCTCAAAGCACGATCCAGACGCAAATGCGGATCTCGCGAAATGGCGGCCACGCAAATGTCGCGGGGCCCCACGGGAGTTACATAGATCTGGCTGCCCGAACCCCAATAAATCTCCACACAATCGGACCAAGGCGCTACTTCATAGTGGCGGCGAAAACCGAAGCGCAGAACTTCGCGCCCCGCCGCCCTCAGGCCGATCCATTGGCGAACACGCGATTTCAAGCCATCGGCGCCGACAATCCAGCGGCAGGAGACGATGCCATGGTCGAGGATCGCGCCTTTATCGGAGATCCCTCGCACCGAAGCGCCCCATAGCAGCGATACGCCAGTCTGTAGCGCTCGATCGATCAACGCCTGGTGCAGCCGAGTGCGGCGAACACCAAGCCCGCATCCTCGCGGAAAGCTAGCATCCACCGAAACGCCATCTCCCAAAAAACGGATGCCCCGGAATGGGAACGAATGCTCCGGGCCCAATGAGACCCCCAAGCGCGCCAAAGCGCCCAGAGCGTCGGGCATTAATCCTTCACCGCAGGCTTTATCTATGGGTGGGTGGGCGGAATCCGCGACGGTCACCTGAAAACCGCGACAGCGCAGAGCGATCGCAGCCGCCAAACCGGCGGGCCCTCCACCAACGACGAAAACGTCCGTTTGCTCGGGCACTTTCCCCAATGGAGCCATTCTCAAACGTTTATCGTGCGGCGCGCAAGCCCTATGGCTTCAGTCCAGAACGAGGAGGAGGTGTGCATGAGATTCACCACGTTCCGGATGGCACGAACAAATTCGTCCGCATGGCTTTCTTCGATCACCAGCGGCGGCGCCACCTTAAGAACCATAAAATTATTGCCACACATTTGAGTGAGGATGCCGTAATCGCGGAACAGCCGCATCACAACCACCTGCCCAAACATGCCCGGATGTATTTTTCGAAAAACCTCGAATGGCGCTCGAAGACCGAGCCTGCGCGGAGCGCCGAATTCGATGCCGTTCAGCAGACCTATCCCGCGAATGTCCTTGACCATCTCAAAGTCCGAGAGGGCGTCGCGCAGACGCCGGCGAACAACCTCGCCTAGAGCGGCGGCGCGCCGACCCAAGCGTTCCCGCTCCAGCACCTCAAGCGTCGCCAGGCCCGCTCGCATCGCCAGGTTGTTTTCGCTGAACGTGGACGTGTGCACGATGGAGCGATCGAGCGATCCGTACACCGAATCGTAAATCGCATCGGAAAACAGCACGGCTGCGCACGGAATCAATCCACCGCTGAGCGCTTTCGCCAGCACGACCATGTCCGGCTCCAGGTGAAAATGGTGCCCCGCGAGAAAGCGTCCGATCCGGTACATTCCGGTTTGCACTTCATCGAGCACAAACATCGTGCCGGCCTCGCGGCAAACGTCTTGCGCCGTTTCGAGGTAGCCGGGAGGGGGCGTGCGGACGCCCGCCTCTGCTTGAATCGGTTCGGCGATCAGGGCCGCGAATTTCCTCGTGCGCAGCCTTGCGCCGAGCGCCGCGAGATCGCCGAACGGAACCGCTTCCACGCCGGGTAACAAAGGACCAAATCCCTGGCGCCAGAAGGACTGATCCATTAACGAGAGCGCTCCGCAGGTGAGGCCGTGGAAAGCGCCACCGAGACAAAGGATGCCATCCCTGCCTGTGTGGGCGCGAGAGAACTTAATCGCCGCTTCGATCCCCTCGCTGCCGGAACTGCAAAAGAACGCTTTGTTGACCCGGCCGCCGGCCGCCGCGATCAAACGGGCTGCAAGTTCTCCCGCGAGATCGGACGCGTGGCTTTGTAGCATCGCAGGACCATTCCGAAGTAGCTCGCGCTGAATCGACTGAACGATGTAGGGGTGGTTGTGCCCGGTGTTATGCACACAATAACCCGAGAGAAAATCGAGGATCCGGCGGCCGTCTTCGGCGCGCAGTTCCGCTCCCAAGCAGCGCGTATAGCGCACATTCATCTGGAGCACGTCGAGCAGGCGCGCCCATTGCGGATTGACATGCTCGCGATAGAGGTCCGCGGAGCGTTTAACTTTCCTTAACGCGCACAACGCATTGGCTGTGCGCTTCTCAACTGCTAGGGAGGGCAAAGCGGCTCTCTTCGAAGACAGAAAGAATTTGGGATCTACAATCTTTGACGCGTTGGAGGATCGCCTGGTTTCTTCGCTTTAGGTGAGGTAGGAAGACACCTGGAGCGCTGTGATGAAACAAGACGAGCATTTCGGGTGGCTAGCCGCCGTCGCGGTCAAGCGCGTTCATCAGTTTTGCCGCGAAAGCGGAGGTCGGCTCCGCAGTGCCTTTACGCGGCTCAGCAACTTGCTCGACCAGTGGTGGAGCTGCCGCCGGTGGCTCGGGCTCCAAAAATTTGCATTTCTTTAGCGCGGACCGATCCAGGGCCGAACTATACGCCGTCCAGGCACCCTCCACCAGCTTGTCCTTTTCGATCAGCGACCGCATGCACTCCATCTTCGAATCGAGATTGTCGATATGGTGCAGCAGCAGCGCCTCGGGAAACAGCGGCGTTTTGGGCGAGCCGAATTCGAGCTCGCCGTGATGACTGATAATCATGTGCAGCAACAATTCGCGCAGGCGCGGCGGAAAATCCGCAATCTGCCGCAGTTTTTCTTCGACGATTCCCATGCCGATCACGATGTGCCCCAGGAGTTGACCCTGCGACGTGTAGGCGATGCTTCGAGTGTAGGAAAGCTCGCGAATCTTGCCCAAATCGTGTAGCAGCACCCCGCATAGCAACAGGTCGAAATCGATGCCCGGATAGTGCGCCGCCGCGAATTTGGCGAGATGGCACATGGAAAGCACATGTTCGATTAAGCCGCCAATCCAGGCGTGATGCACGCTCTTGGCGGCGGGCGCGTCGCGGAACGGCACGGCGATGGATTCGTCGCCGAAGATAGCTTCCATCAGCGGCTTCAGATACGGATCGGTCATGCCGGCGATCCACCCCTGAATCTCCCGGAACATTTCGCCCCGGTCTCGTTTGGACGCCGGGAAATAATCCGACGTGTCGATGTCGGAATCCGCCACCGGTTGGATCCTGTGAAGCGTGAGCTGAGGACGGTTTTGAAAGATCTGCAACAGTCCTTTGACTCGGACGAAATTGTCGCGCTCGAAGACATCGAGGAACTCCGAGGCGTTGTCCCACATCTTGGCTTCCAGATCGCCGGTACGGTCGGAAAGGGTCACGGAGAGATACGGATCGCCGTTTTTCTTCTGGCGGACATCCTTGTAAGACACCAGGAAAGTGCCATGCACGATCTGGTTGGGTTCGAGATCGCTAATGTAGGGCGATTTCATGTGAGCCGCAGCCGGGTACCAAGGCTCCCGTTGCGGGCGAAGGCCTGGTCTCTCACCGCGAGGAGGATGTGCCGGTCTGTTCTACCGCGGTGCCCGGCACGGGAATAATCTTCAGCAGCTTCTTCTTCTTCCCGGCCTTGGCCAACTCTTCCTTGGTGACGGTCTCCGGTTTTAACTCGGCCGGATCCATCCACGTCGTGTCCTTGCCTGGCGCCGCGCCCGCGTCCTTATACCCGGGCTTGATCTCCAGAAAGGCGTTTTGCCGCAGCTTGGTCAAATAGTCGCGCTCGGCCGGATTTAAGCGGGTCTCCATCATCCGGTTCTGGACTTCGTTGTCGACCTCGTCGAACGAGGCCAAGCCCGATTTGTAATGCTCGTCCACCCGCAGAATCAGGAAGCCGGCAGCGATCTTGATAGGATCGGTGACGTAGCTGCGCGGCTGATCCCAAACCGCGGCTGCGAGTTGGGGATCCAACTGCGATTTTTCGTAAGGAGTCAGCGCGCCGCCTTCCTGCGCCGTAGCGGAATCGTCTGAATTGGTTTGTGCCAGGTCCGCGAATCTCTCGCCCTTCTTGGCACGCTGGGAAATGTCCTTGGCTTTCTTCTCAGCGGCCGCCACAGCCGCGTCGTCCTTGCCCGCGGTGGAAATCAAAATCTCCCGCAGAAAGATGCGCTCCTGGCGTTGGTAGTCCGCCTTGTGTTCGTTATAGTAAGCTTCCAGCTCTTCGCGTTTGAACGTGATCTTGCGCGCGATCTCCTCGCGAATCACTCCCTCGACGAGGAGCTGATCCTTCAAATGGCCGCGATAATCCTCATATGGCTCGCCGACTTGCGTCTTGACCCAGTCCTGGAATTTTTGTGGATCGGCAATGCCGGAGCGCCGTTGAATTTCCGCCATGCGTTTGTTCAAGTCGCTATCGACTTTGAGATCCAGCTCCTTGGCCCTCTGAATCAACAGGAGGTTATCGATTTTTTCGCGCAGGATGTCGGGCATGCGTGCGTCCAGCATCTCCTGCAAACGGCTGCCAGCCACGTTATTGTGGCGCAGATCCTCTTCGTTCTGCTTGCGCGCTCTGTCCAAATCGTTGCGCGTGATGATGTCCCCGTTCACCTTACAAACGATCTCCTCGATCACGTCGACGTGTGCGGCATACATCGAAGAGCAAAGCAAAACCACCGGCAAATAGCGCATGCCTTAAGTATATATCGTGCCTCGACGCGCGCAGGCGGTTGGCGGAAGGCTGTGCGAATCGAACACACCAGCAACTCGAGGAGCCGCTCAACGGTTTTGAAGACCGCGCGGGACACCAGCCCCAATAGCCTTCCGTCTTCGCTCATTGTAGATGTTTCTGGAGGGCGGACTTTAGTCCGCGCGGGACTTGAGTCCCGCTGGAGAAGCGAGGCTAAAGCCTGTCTTGCATAAATGGGGCGGCTGAAGCCCGCCCTCCGCCCCGTCCTCACGGGAGCTGCATGCATTCGGGCGCACGACATAGAAGTGGAAATCAGGCCGCCTGGCGGCCTTCCCAATAGTCCTCAAAGCGACCGTTGAGGTGTTGGCAGCGTAGCGCCAAGATGGAGTTGGCGCCGCTGACGGTCCAGAACATCCCGGATTGCTTG
>DATDGT010000022.1:0-2914 GCA_036521975.1 Bryobacteraceae bacterium | reverse complement strand
TGGCCGGGTTGCCCGACATCTTCGGCAACGGCCGGGAGCAGATGCGCCAGCAGGCCGACGCCGACAAGGACGAGCTCTACAAACAGATCGGCCAACTGAAAGTGGAGTTGGACTTTCTCAAAAAAAGAGCTGGCCTCATCGACTGAAGACAAGCGCCCATGGATCGATCCTACCCATCCGCGGCTCACCGTCCAACAGCAGTGCGAACTGCTGGGAGTGCCGCGCTCGACTTACTATTATCAGCCGCAGCCGGAGAGCGCGGAGAACCTGCGCCTGATGCGCCAACTCGACCAGTTGTACATGAAGCTTCCGTTTTTCGGCAGCCGGAAAATGGCCGTCGAACTGGAGATCAATCGCAAACGCGCGCAACGGCTGATGCGGATTCTGGGCATCGAAGCCCACTATCCCAAACCCCACCTAAGCCGTCCGGCAGCGGGCCACGAAATCTATCCGTACCTGCTGCGCGGTGTCGCCATCGAACGAGCAAATCACGTCTGGAGTACCGATATTACGTACATTCCGATGCGTGGCGGCTTTCTCTATCTGGTCGCGGTGATGGACGGGTTCAGCCGCTACGTGCTCAGCTGGGAACTGTCCAACACCATGGAAACCGGCTTCTGCCTGGCCGCGCTTCACGCGGCATTCCGCTTCGGCCAACCCGAAATCTGGAACTCCGATCAGGGCTCGCAGTTCACTTCGGCCGACTTCTTGGCTCCGCTGAAGAAGCGCGGGATCTCCATCAGTATGGATGGCCGCGGTCGCGCGCTCGACAATGTTTTCATCGAACGCCTGTGGCGCTCTTTGAAGTACGAGCTGATTTATCCCGGCGACTTCGCCACCGGGCTCGAACTGTTTCCAGCGCTGGAAAACTACTTCCATTTTTACAATCACCAGAGGCCGCACCAGGCGCTCGGCTATCAGACGCCAGCAGACCTGTTCCCGCACAAGGCAAAAAGGAAAAGGTCACCTTCATCCTGGGGGCTCCGTAGAGTAGGAGACAGGCGCGCCGCGCGAACGCACGTTTCCTGCCTCCCCTCATCGAACCGGACATGCGGATTTCCCGCATCCGGCTCTCCGATCATCTTCGTCCGGCGGCTTGCGCCGCAATCCTTCCAGATGGCTCACTTTGCCCACCATGCGGTACAGCCGACATCGTTCATGAAGAAAGCGATATCCCCATCGTTTCTTGGCAGTCCCCCAGCGGCACTGATGCTTACGCCGAAGCCATAACTGCAACTCGCTCCGAACCGCCCAGTCCACTTTATGGAATGTCCAGTTACTGTTCCCAACCCGGAAGTAGGTGCACCACCCATTCAAGACAGGGTTCAGCTTCTGAATCACCACATCGACGTGTCCGTTCGACGGGAACGACCGTGCCACTTCACGCACGCGCTGGCGAATATTGCGGCAGGCCTTCTCACGTGGCCACATACACAACATCCGACCAGGCGCTTTACGGAATTCAAAGCCCAGAAACGCGAAACCCTCTCGCAGCGTCGTCAACCGACTCTTCTCTTGATTCACCACCAAGTGAAGAGCGGCGAACTGACCCTGGAGTCGCTCCCACGCTTCCCGCGCCTCGCGCTCCGTTTGCGCCAGCAACACCATGTCGTCCGCATAACGGACCAGCCGAACATTGCCGAGGGCGACACCGTCGCTCCGGCACCATTGACGATCTACCTCGTGCAGAAAGATGTTGGACAGCGTCGGCGAAATCACCCCGCCCTGGGGAGAACCCCGGTCTGGATGCGTCACCTTGCCTTCCTCCATGACTCCTGCCTTCAACCAAGCCCGGATCAAGCGTAGAACTTGAACGTCCCCGATCCGCCGTTCCACCAAACCGAGAAGCAGTTCGTGCGAAATCGTATCGAAGTAGGACTTCAAGTCAACGTCCACCACGAAAGAATAGCCATCGTTGACGCTTTGCACGATCGTGCTCAGCGCCATTCGCGGTGTCCTCTTCGGGCGGAATCCGAATGAGCAGGGCAGAAAATCGGCCTCGAATAATGGCTCGATCACCAACTTCACTGCCATCTGCACCACTCGGTCCTTCACCGTCGGGATGCCCAACGGCCGAGTTTTCCCCGGCTGTCCGGGCTTCGGTATGTGAACCCGGCGTACCAACGCTGTCCGATACTGACGGCTCCGCAGTTCCTGTTCAAGTTCGTTCAGGAACCGATCTTCGCCGTAGTCGCGGATGGCGTTGATGTCCACCTGATCCACTCCCGCTGCCCCTTTGTTGGACTTCACCCGTTGCCAGGCTTCTTGCAGAATGTCCCGCCGACAGACTTTATCGTAGAGAAGCGTGAACCTCCTTTCCGGTTGCCGCTTGGCCCCTCGGTATAGCGTCCGTTGCAGTTTGCGGGCGTTGTTCAGCCGTACGGGCGCTTTGCGCTCCGCTGACTTGCGCCGGGGTTGAGCCTTCCCTTGCGGGGGCAGTCCGGCTGCCTTTCCCTGTTTCGTTCGCTTGATGAAAGTAGCGGCCCTTCCCTCCCTTCGGTTCTCCCGAAGTTCATCGGTACTACGGCCACCTCCAACTCCCTGCCCCGCTTCGTTACCGCGCTTTCGGGTTCTTCCCTTATACGCCTCCCTACCGATCGAAGTTTCCTCCGCCGGACCGAACAGGGTCTCTCCGGTTAACTGGATGGTCTGTCTCTGCGTGCTGCCGCCCGATACACCGTCCCGGCGATTCGGTTCCATTCTCGCTGTATTCCGAATCGTGACAGGCTTCGCCTTAGGGACACAGGCTCGCCCCGGGAATAACTCCAGTTGAGTCGGCCTACTCACTGGTGGGGTTGTCGATGCTGAAACGGCGTTTACTTCTGTTGCGGCCCGCAGATTCGCCTCGCCTCCCTGCCGACAGGTGAAGGCTTTGTCGTCTCGCTTCTCCGTCGCCGATTGCTCCGCGGCGGAG
>DATDGT010000021.1:0-31660 GCA_036521975.1 Bryobacteraceae bacterium | reverse complement strand
ACAGATCGGAGCGTTGGGACTCCAGCTGAGGCAGAGAGTCGGTCATCAAGGGTCTCCTTTCTCTTAGCGTATATAGACGCTAAGAAAAAAGCTACAAAAAAGAAGACCGATCGAGTCTGCACCTCCATGTCGCGCACCCGGTCCTATGGCTTCTCTTGCCACTAGGACATTTTTGTCCGATACTAGGAGCAGGTGAGGGGTAGCGAGTTTGTGCGGCTCATCCATGAGCTTGGCAAGGCGCGCAGCATCGAAGTCCACTGGATGGCCCATCGCGGCAACGGCAGCCACGGGCTTCTCTACTACGGATCGCAAATGACGACGGTGCGCAACCTCAAGGACGAAATCGACAAACGTGCTTATCACAAAATGCTCAAGCAGCTCGGCCTCAGCCAGAAGGATTTCGAGTAGAGGAGGGAGCGTGCAAGCGTTCGTGTATCCGGCGAGATTTGAGCGGGGGGACAAGCCGGGAGTCCTCGTGATCACATTCCGGGATGTCCCGGAGGCGATCACTCAGGGGAGGGACGAAAAGGACTCGATCTGGCAGGCGGCCGACTGCCTGGAAGAGGCGATTGCTGGAAGGATCGCTGACGGCCGCGAGATTCCAAGAGCTTCCAAACCCACGCGGGACGAACGGATGATTCCGGTACCGGCGCCGATGGCCACCAAGGCGGCGCTTTACCTAGCCCTGCGAGAAGTCGGAATGACCAACGTGCAGTTAGCACGAAAACTTGGCTGCGACGAAAGGGAAGTCCGGAGGATGCTCGATCCCCGACACTCTACCAAATTGCCGCGGATCAAGGAAGCGCTTGAGGTGCTGGGGAAACGCTTGGTGGTGGGCGTCGAGGAAGCTGCCTGAGCCGCCGTCGAGGCCTTTCGTTATGCGGTCCGGCGCTACATCGAAACGTCCATGACGACACGATTTGGTTGACATAAAGGGGAGGGCTCCCGGAGACCCTAAGGGAATCGGTTGCGCCCCCCGGGCTCTACTTGAAAGTGCTCGCGGTCGAGACGGTGTTGCCTCCCTGAGAGTACGGCATCTCGATGCCGCTTATCGTGAGAGGCACGTTGGGAGTGAAACTTTCAACGTCTATGGATCCCGATCCGGCTGGCAAAGCGTTCAAGACATACGCTGGAACCGTGAAGGTCCCGGCGCTCTGCGGAACGAAGCACTGGAACTGACCGGTCATGCTGGGCACCGACCCTACTATGGTCGACTGCCCGATGATCTGGACGTAGCCCGAGGGCTGGCCGCCGCTCCAATTGATGGTTAACCCTGCCGAGCGAGTCACTGTTTTCGCGGAGCTCGAATTGGTCCAGGTCATGAGAGGAGCCATATTTATGGTCACCGTGAACGGACCGACTGGGGGGCTGCCGGTGCCGGTGAAGACAAAAGTACCGCCGCTTGAAGGGATTGCTCCTGACGGCAACGTCGCGGAGTCCGGGGTGGTGCTGGTTGTGCTGGTCAAGGCGTAAGTACCCGCCGGCCCTTGCATGCTGACGGTCCCTGCATTGAAATACGTGAGCGTGCCGCCGAACTGGGCCGGTTCGGGCGTTTGCATCACCGTGCATCCTCCGAGCGAAAGGGGGCCGAGCGCAGTGTAGGCGTTGCCATCGACATCGCTTACGAACGTCACCCCCGCTAAGCTGGCGCCGGGCAACTGCGCGATCTGCACGATCCCGGAGGTCTGTGTCGAAGTCACGGACGCGGCGAGACTATTCCCGTCGTAATCTCGGACGGAATCGCTGCACACCCCGCCGCCGACGTTTATCGGAAGCAAAACAAAATTTGAGGCCACGCCCGATACTACGGCCACAACGGGGACACGGCAGCCTGTGCCGACATTGGCGGGTACGGTCACGTCAATCTGGTCCAAACCCGGATACCCTGAAGACCCCGCGTAAGTGACGGTCGCAGACACGCCGCCGATGTAGACTTGCGTCGAGCTCTGATTCACGGCATGGGGTGGCGAGGTGAAGACCGTGTCGCTATCGGCTGGATCGGCTCCCAGGCCCGATCCCCACAACACGATCGTCTCCATGGGGGCGGCGGAATTGATGAATGTGATCAGGTTGCCGGTGGTGTTGTCCGTCGCGGTGATCATACCGCCGCCGGTTCCCCAATAGGTGTCCAGCCCCGGCGCGGTTGACACCACTTGAAATTGAAACG
This sequence comes from Bryobacteraceae bacterium, assembly GCA_036521975.1. Classification (GTDB taxonomy): domain Bacteria; phylum Acidobacteriota; class Terriglobia; order Bryobacterales; family Bryobacteraceae; genus Palsa-187. The sequence goes on along the minus strand of DATDGT010000021.1, from coordinate 29,493 downwards.
CAGGGCTGGGAGCGCCTCCGTTCACATTGACGGTCACGTTCGCCGTTCCCGTCAGCGTGCTCGCCGGAAGCACAGCCGCGAGCTGAGTCGGCAGCGCATAGTACAGGCCGGGCGTTACGGTTGTGCCTCCGACCGTGATGGAAACGGTCGCGCCGTTGAGAGTTGTTGGCAATCCCGGCGCCGCGGTCGATTGCAAGGTCACCGGCCCGGAAGTCGCGTTCGCCAGGCCAGTGCCCTGAATGATGAACAGGGTGCTGGGCGAGACGCCTGAGTTCGGGTAACCCGGCTGAGTGTAGCTATAGTTGTTCAGAACTGCGGTGATGGCGGGCGCGGCGCTGGCGGCGGGCGCGAGAGAAAGAGCAAGAGCGGAGAGAAGAGGGGCAGTGGGCTTCATAAGTGAACATCCCGAGTCGAGTGATTCAGGCCGCGTTAGCAGGCAACTGGGGCGATTCTATCAGAGTGCACAGGCCAAGAAATTGGCGTCACGGAGCCCTTGCTTTTAGCGCAACATAAAGGACGTTATGTTTCGCTATCCAGCCGCGCTGCGTTGCACGGCCACATGACATGGGCGTGGCCGTCGCGAGCGACAATCGTACCATAGAGCGTTATCCTCGCCCGTTTTCGCACCATCTTCAAGCAGGAACGATCCCCCGGGGTATTCGACTTCGGCAAAAGCGCTATTTGGACGACACCGGCGCCACCGCCACACTGACCATCGCCGGGCGCAGCAAACGTCCCTTGAAATTGTATCCCCGCTGGTGTTCCTCGACCACGGTTTCGTCCGAAGCGTTCTTGACAGGCTTTTTTTCCACCGCGTGATGAACATGCGGATCGAAAGGCCGCCCCAGGGAAACAAGCGGCTCCAACCCGAGTTTCTTCAAAGCGTCGGACAATCGCTGGTAGATCAGTTCCATTCCACGGCTATAGTCCTTGTCCGCGCATTCGATCTTCAGCGCCCGTTCGAAATCGTCCAGGATGGGCAGCAGAGCGCGCACCGCTTCGGTGGCGGCGTATTCGTGCCAGTCGATTTTTTCTTTATCCACGCGCCGGCGGAAGTTTTGAAATTCGGCCTGTTGGCGCACGTAGCGATCTTCCAAACCGGCCTTTTCAGCGGCCAGCATGTCGCGCTCGGCCGTGACCGAAGCCAGAGATTCGGAAAGATTGGCGATCTCCGCCTCGTTCGCGGGCTGCGCGCCGTCGGCGGCGGACGATTCCCCTATTTGGGTGTCCTGATTCTCCAATTCCTCTCTCATCACCTCCAGATTAGCGTAGACCAGCCCCATGCGAAACCTCCTTCACCTCTCGAGCAGCAGACTGGAAACGAGTATCGCCAGGACCACGCTGGTGAGGGCCACATAGATCCAATCGCGCTCCACTCCGAAAGCCACCAGCGAGAACCCTACTCGGACGATGGGCGTCGCAATCAAAAAGAGCAGACCAAGCTGAATCACGGCGCGGCAGTCAAACTGCATGGCCGCGACGGCGGTGCCGCCGATGCTGCGATACACCGCCGCCGCGGCTTGAAACGTGTGGAACGAGGCCGGTTCATGGGAGTGGCGGTGCAGGAAGCAAATAGCGCCCAGTAAAACGATGGCGGACGAAGAAATTACTCCTACCCGCAACAAGAGCCCGATGGTTCGCTCCATCAAATCCTCCCTTGGATCCCGCTGTAGATCATTTCCACCGCCATCGCCGCGACCACAACGCCGAAAACCCACCGCAGAACGCGCGTCGAGGCTCCCACCAATTCCTTGGCTCCGATGGTCGAGCCCAACAGCACGCCCAGCATCACCGGCATCGCTACATCCGGATTTACCCATCCCCGGCGCAGATAAATTCCCGCGCTCGCCGCGGCTGTGACGCCTATCATGAAATTGCTCGTCGTGGTGGAGACCTTGAAGGGGATTCGCATGGCGCTATCCATCGCAATCACCTTCAGCGCCCCCGACCCTATCCCCAGCAGGCCGGAAACCGCGCCGGCGATCCACATTAATCCGAGCCCGGTTTTCACGTGGGAAACACGATAAGGCCGGAGGCCCTGCGGCGTCGGATAACTGCCGTCGAGCTTGAGCCGCGAGGCCAGCGGATCGGGACCCCCGCCGCTCGAGTCCCACTCCCGATGCCGGGCCGATTGCCAGGCGGCGTGCAGCAGCACGAGTCCGAAAATCACCGAGAGCACGGACGTCGAAATTCTGCCGGAAAGGTAAGCTCCGAAAACTGCGCCGATGGTAGTGGCGATCTCTAGAAACATTCCGATCCGGATGTTCGAGTACCCTTCCCGAACATAAGCGGCCGCCGCGCCGGAGGAAGTCGCGATCACTGAAACCAAGCTCGCGCCGATCGCGTACCGGATATCCACGCCCAGCAGCAGCGTCAGCGCGGGCGTGATCACCACCCCGCCTCCCAATCCGGTCAGAGCTCCCAGAAAGCCGGCGACGGCGGAAATCGAAAACACCAGCGGAGTAAATTCGGCAAGGCTCATGCCTACGACCTATTGTGCCCGGACTACGGCCGCCCGGTCGAAGGCATTTTCGGAGGGCGGACTTTAGTCGGCGTGGGACTTGAGTCCCGCTGGTGGGAGGCGAGGCTAAAGCCTCGCGCGGGCTGAAGCCCGCCCTCCATGCGTTCGGTGGCCAGCAAGGCCATGGGGTAGTCGCCGCTCTACAATAGAGATAGGCTTTTCCCGTGATCCCGCTTAAAGACGGCTTCGGCCGGGTGCACGACAATCTCCGCATCAGCGTGACGGACCGCTGTAATATCCGCTGCTTCTACTGCATGCCGGAGACGGACGTGAAGTTCGAGCCGCGCGAGCACATGCTAAGGTTCGAGGAGATCGAGCGATTCGTGCGCGTGGCGGCGCGCCTCGGCATCCGCAAGCTGCGCCTCACTGGGGGCGAGCCCCTGGTCCGCAAGAATCTCGCGACGCTCATTCGCAAGTTATCGGCGATACCCGGCATAGAAGACCTCGCGCTCACCACCAACGGCGTGCTGCTGGCCGCGCAGGCTCAGGAGCTGTACGACGCTGGTTTGCGCCGCATCAACATTCATCTCGATACGCTCGACCGCGAGCGGTTTTTCAAGATCACCCGCCGCGACGAACTAGGCCGCGTTCTCGAGGGGATCGAAGCCTGCCGGCGCATAGGGTACCAGCCCATCAAGATCAACGCCGTCGCCGTCCGGGACCTGGTGGAGCCGGACATCGTTCCGCTGGCGCGATTCGGGCGCGAAAACGGAATTGAGATCCGTTACATCGAATTCATGCCGCTGGATGCGCAAGGATTGTGGGAGCGGCCGCGCGTGCTCACGGCGAGCGATATGATCGCCATGCTGGAACGGGGGATCGGTCCGTTGGAAGAAATTCCGGATCAAGATCCGCGCGCTCCCGCGACCGAATACCGCTTCGCCGACCGCATCGGCCGCGTAGGATTTATCGCGTCCGTCAGCCGTCCCTTCTGCCTGAACTGTAATCGCATCCGCCTCACGGCAGACGGTCATGTGCGCTACTGCTTGTTCGCGGTGGAAGAAACCGAAATGCGCTCGTTATTGCGCGGCGGCGCTTCCGATGAGTCCATCGCAGAAGCCATTCGCCGCTGTGTGGAAGCCAAGTGGATCGGCCACGAGATCAACTCGCCGCACTTTGTCCCGCCGCCCCGGCCCATGTATTCGATCGGCGGCTAGTGCCAGGCAAGCTGTCAGCATTCAGCTTTCAGCGGTCAGCTTACGAGTGCATTCGATCTTCGGGACGATGGCAGCAGTTGCGCGCCACGCGTAACCGCGCTTCTTCAGAAGCTGATCGTTGAAAGCTGAGAGCTGAAAGCTCCCATCAGGCGGCGCCGCCTTTGCGCTTGGCTTTCGGCGGCGGCCCTTGCGAAGCGGGGGGCTTGCGCACGAATTTCTGCTGCGCGATTTTGGCCACGGCGCGCACCAAATGCGCAACCTCATGCGCGCTTTTTTGAATGACCGCGTCGGCACCCGTGCTTTCCGGGCTCAAGCCCAGCGTATCGGCGAAGCCGGAGAGGAGAATGACGGGCAGCGCGGGACGCACTTGACGCAGCCGGGAGATCAACTCTACTCCATCCATCCCCGGCATTTTGTAATCGGTAACGACCAAATCGAATTTGTCGCGACCGAAGCGCTCCAAGGCGTCCTCGCCGCCGCACGACGTGACCACGCTGTGGCCGTGCTCTTCGAGAACGCTCTTGCGGGCTTTTAAGCCGTTCGAGTTGTCGTCCACCAGCAGAATCATGGCGCGCGGGGAATCTTCGTCGGAAGGTTTTCGGGAGAACATGGGCGTCCGGAGACAATGGCGAAGTTAACAGGACTGAAACCTCTTTGTCAAACGGGCTGTAACAAATTCAAAATCGGAAAGATTCAGAGCTTGACTTTTGGGCGAGCGCACAGGCCGCCAAACGAATGAGCAACTTGGGCGGTGAGCCGCGCCCGGGGAGTCCGTTGTGCCCGCAATCCGTCCGTAACGAGACCGTTACATTGAAGCTTTGGAGGGCGGACTTCAGTCCGCGCGGGACTTGAGTCCCGTTGGGTGGCGAGGCTAAAGCCTCGCGCGGGCTGAAGCCCGCCCTCCAAAGCCCCTTCCGCACACAGCGTGGGCGCGGTACACTCGAACCGATATGGAGCATGAGGAAGATCCAGACACCAACCCAGGAGCCCTGGACCGGCTTCTCAACCGGCGACGGCTCTTGCAGAGCTCGTTCGCGAGCGTAGTGGGCGGGGCCAGCGTGTGGCCGGCCGCTTCTCAGGTTCAGAGTACATCCCCCGGAAGCGCTCTGACTCTTTCCCGAATTCTGAACCGGATCGATTTTACGAGCCTTCCTCCGGCGGCGATCGAGCACGCCAAGATGATCCTGGCGAGCACGTTGGCTAGCGCCGCCGCGGGATCCCGGATCGGCTCGGCCGGCATCGTTCGGGAACTCGCGAAAGAACAGGGCGGGAGCCCGGAGGCGGCCGTATGGTTCGATGGCGCTCGACTTCCCGTAACCCAAGGTGCCCGCGTGAACGCGATGCTGAGCGATGCGGCGGCCTCCGACGACAGCGACTTACGAAACGTCGCGCATACGGGTACGTGTCTTACGGCGGTCGGATTGGCGATGGGAGAGCGGGTGGGGGCGACCGGGAAAGAGGTGCTGAGCGCGATGGTGGCGGGATACGAAGCCGCAGGCCGCGTGGGCGAAGCGCTGGCGGCCAGTTCGGCGGCCTCGAACGGGGCGGGCGCGATCGGTGGCGCCGTTGGCCGGGGGTTTCACGCTTCCTCAATCGTCGCTTTCGGGGGAGTGGTCACCGCTGCCAGGCTGCTTCGGCTGACCGACGAGCAAATGGCCCATGCGATGGGCATCACCGCGACGACCGTAGGAGGACTATCGATAGGCACCAATAGCTGGGCGCGCGAATACCATGCGGGCAATGCAGCACTTTGCGCCGTCCAGGCCGCGCTGGCCGCGGGCCGGGGCTACACGGTCAATCCCGACATGTTGGAAGCCCCGGGCGGATTTCTCGGCGTTTTCAGCGGCGGAAAGCCGGATCCCCGTAACCTCGCCCGCCCAATCGGCGATTACGAGATCACGCGATACCTGGCGATTAAGCTGATCCCCGGCGCTCACGCGCTGCACCCGGCGGTGGAGGCGGCTATACAAGCGGCGCGCGAATCGGCCATCCGGCCGGACGATGTCGCCAAGATTCTGGTGGCAGGCCCGCAAAGCAGGCTGGTTGCCGGCAAGGCGCCCGAGAATATGATTGAAGCCATCCACAGCTTGTCGTATTACCTGGCCTCGGCCGTCGCCGATAGGGATTTCTCATGGAAGCACGCCGAACCGGAGATGATTCAACGCCCCGTCGTGATCCGGCTAATCTCGTTGGTGGAGAAAGATCCCTCCCCGAGCACCGTGCGATATGAGTGGACATGGGGCGCTACCGTCACGATCGTCGCCAAATCCGGCGAGAGATACACGAGCACCGTGGATGCGCCTCGCGGTTCAGCGCCACGCGGAATTGAGTGGAGCGACGTCGACGCCAAGTTCCGCGCTCTCATGCCGCAAGCCCAGCCCCAACCTCAGCAAGGGACAAGCCGCATCGAGGAAGCTTTAAAGCTGATCCATGACTTCGATCATGCTGAGAAGGTCTCGGAGCTGGCGCGACTCTCGCAAGCCGCCTGAGATTCACGCCGCGCCCGGCGGCCTGTGCGCTCTTAGCTTTCTCAACGCGTCCATCCAGCCGGGATAGACCTCCGCGCCGCGCTCAACGAGGAGTTCGCCGATCGGCGCGTACTCGATTGTGGGGTCGCCATTCTGGGCGGACCAGAGCGCCTGCCCCAAGGCGGTTCCCCCGTACATGTTCCGCGTCTCAAGCGAAACGCCGCGATCCAGAAGGAATCTGATTGTTTCCAGTTGGCCGCCGATGATCGCCCAATGTAATCCGGGCATGCGCTCTTCTCCAATTACGCCGTTGCTCAAGAGAAAATTGACGACATCGTTGTGGCCGTATTCGCAGGCCCAGGAGAAGGCTGCGTTCTTTTGCTCCACGCTGCCTTCGGAGAAAAATTTCTCGACCAGATCGAGCCGGCCGACGCCAGCAGCGCCTTCGAGGTCTAGCTCCGCGCCCCGCCGGGCAAGAAATGCGGCGGCTTCCCCGCGGCCGTTGTGCAGAGCGGCGTTCACGCCGTCAATTTTGGCGCCGCGATCGAGCAATAGCTGCATCAACTCAATCTGCACGCCCGCGCGCTTCGGGTGAACGCTGCTTGCGACAAGGAGAAGTACCGAGCTTTTCCCATAGCAGTCGGCGATGGCGTTCGGATCCGCGCCGGCGTCGAGCAGGATTTTCGCGATCGCCACGGCGTTCGGCGGGGTCTTTTGCCTGTAATTCTCGAATCCGTTGGCGCTGATATAGTGAATCAGCCCGGCGTGATGCACACGCCCGGACCGGACGTGAATCAGCTCCGGATTTTCATCGAGCAGCGATTTGAGCCTGGCCTCTTCGCCGGCGACGATCGCGTCGGCGGCGCGCTCGAATTTAGAAAACGGAGAGTCTTCTCGAGAAAGCTCACGAATCGCTTCCTCGAAGTTAGGCCAGCTTTCAAAACCGTGCTCGCGAGCAATTACCAACTGCGCATCGGCTAGAGTAGCGCTGGCTGGCGCGTGGGGATGATTCCTCACGATTCGCCCCGAATAGCCCGATTTGAGCAGATCCCCGGCTTCTCTCCTGTATTGCTCGATATCGGGGCGATCGGGCAATGGCTTCAGATCGGTGGTGTTCATGGACGCACGTTCCTTTCGGGAGACGCGCCGGACTGGTGCGGGTGTTTCCGGGGGACGCCCACTTCACGTTCTTCTACTTCGCTTTCTTCATCCAGGCCAGAATTGGTCCCGACATGGTTTTATCCGGCGTATCGAAGGCGAACACTTCCGACATGTGGCTTTCGCCCCTGGCAAGGAGCATCGCCGGACAATGATCCGAACCCTCCTTGCAAAGCTCATCGTGCAAAGCCTGGGAAAATGCGCTCATGCCGCCGTTGATGCCCGGATCGAGCTCGGCGGTGATGAACATCAGTTTCACTGGCGTCTTCTTAAATTCGGGCAGAGTGGATCGCGATAGCTGCGTGGCCGCATCCACGGGCGCGCCGCGCCCTCCTTGCCCGCGCCCCGCCGCGGCCTCTTTGCCGGCGTTTACCGAGCTGGGCCCCACGATCGCGCCGTCGTTGGCCAATCCGTTGGCGCCGCAGGTGCTGCCCGCCGCCGGCGCTCCGCCGCCGGCGCCGCGTCCCGCGCCTCCTCTTCCCTGCCCCGGAATCTCCAACGGCGCGACGTTCCATTGCCCGCTAATGAAGATCGCGCCCTTTACGCCGACTCCTTTCGGGCCCCAAACCTCCGGTCTGCCGATGTAAGTTCCGAGCGGCCCGTTGCCGGCCGAGTGCGCCGCGATGAACATCCGGTTAGGATTGCCTTTGTATTTGGCGATGTTCGATTCCAACCACTGGATCATCGCCGAAACATCCTTGGCGGGATCGTCCCAAGTCGCGCCCGGATGCCTCTGCATCGTCACTGCTACCATTCCGTTCCCGGTGGCCCATCGGCCGATATTGTCATAGAACGCATTGGCCTCGCGATCCTGCTGTTCGATCTTGTTGCCGGCGCCGCCGGGGATGTAGATGAATACGGTGCGATTGCCGCCGCCCTTATCGGCTGCGAAAATATCGATGAGATCCTTGGGGTTCGGCCCGAACGAAACGTCGCGCGCCAGAGTGATTCCGGGATACAGCGGCGCAACGTTGCTGTTGTAGTCGTTTTTGGGCATGAGCGGCCGGTAGAGCTTGGCCGTACAAGCCGGATCGACGATTTGTCCGATCTTCTTCAGCCCCTCCTCAATGCTTGACGGCACTTGCGCCCACGCGGCGGCCGCAGCGCTCGCGAAAACGATGACGCGCAATCTCATGATCGCCTCCTTCGGATACAGGATATGACGGTTCCTCATTTTATCGCAGGGACGCTTTGTAGAGCAGGCTTTAGCCTGCTCTACCAAGCAGCGACGCTACAGACTCAGCACCGGGCACGGCGACTGCCGGATGATCTCATACGACTTGCTGAGCAGGCGGCCAAACGCTTCGTGCCGCACTCCCCGCCCCAGCACCACGAGATCGGCCTGGGTTGCAATCGCCGCTTCGCGAATCGCTTGAGCCACGCCGCCGGAACGAACCAGCACCTCGAAATCGCTCCCCGCTTCGCGCTGCACGCCATCGATCTTCTCCCGTGCAGTGCGCAGCAGGAAATCGGAAAATTCGTTGCCGCCGGTATCTCCGGGGACGCGCTCGGCAGCGGGGACCGCATGCAGCAGGCGCGCCGAGGCGCCAAATGCCCGGGCGAGCTCCGAGGTCTGCTTGACCACGTCGATCTGATCCGGCGCTAGGTCCACCGCGGCCAGAATGTTCTTGATGCCCAAATGACTCAGAATCGCCGGATCTTCCGCGTGAGCTGCCGTCCAAACGGGGCATTCCGCATCGTGCAAAACCTTCGAGGCCACCGATCCCATCAACAAACTGCGAAACCGGCCATGCCCGTGGGTGGCCATCATGATCAGGCCGGCCTGGTGCGAGCGCGCGTAATCGGCGATCATCACCGCGGGATCGCCAAGCAAGACTTCCCGGTCCACTCCCGTGCTGCCCTCGGCGTCCTTGTCGGAGAAGAAATCCTCCAACAGCCCGCCCAATCTCTCCTCCGCCACACTGAAATCGGTCATGGAGGGAAACGTGCTCGCCAAGCCGCCGTAATCGGCCTTGGGCATCGGAACCACGTGCAACACCGTCAGCCGCGCTTTGAATTGACGCGCCACGAGCTGCACGAACGGACGAAAGGCCTTCGACTGCTCGGAAAAATCGGTAGGGAAAAGCACGGAGGAGAAACCGGGCATAAGACATACGTTACCCTATCACGCTGTACCGGATAGCCCTCGCTCACGCGCGCGGCTCTGCGCGCAGCGCCCGGCGCCGAGCCCGAGAGGCTTGGATGCTGACGTTGCACAAAAGACCCTTTCGAGAATTTCAGGAGGTCTTCGGAGTATCTAATGCGTCGGGTGCATTGCCGTTCGGCGGAAACATGCCAAACGGTACGCGGCAAATTGCTTGGGGCTTTTACAAAGAGTGTAGTCAAAACCCTCTGCAGTGTTCGACCGCAGGGCCAGACTAACCCACCACCCTGACGGCGAGGAAGCGGTCGTCGAGAATTGACCGCCCCGCACTGGCAGCCTGCCGTTTCAGAACGCATGGCTGGAGGTGATTCCACTGGCCTGGAGCGCGATGGCCATTTTCCCCAGCGCCGATTTGTGAATTTGCGAGACGCGGCTCTCGTTGACGCCCAGAATGCTGCCGATTTCCTTCATGGTCAGCTCCCGGGTGTAATACAGCAGTACGACCTTGCGGTAGCGCTCCGGGAGTTGCCTCATGGCGTCGCCCAAAAAGGCGCGCATCTGCTCCCGCGCGCAAATGGAATCGGGACGGCTTTCCGGATCGCCGGGAAATTCGGGCGCAGGCAGGTCCTGGTTTTCGCCGGACCGCGCCGAAGCCGAAACCAAACCCGTGCTCTGCAGCTCAAGCCGCATGGCCTGCCAGCGGTCCAATTGCAGGCCGAGCCGCTCGGCGACTTCCGCTTCCGTCGGAGCGCGTTTCAAGCGTACGGTGAGATCGTAAGTGGCCGTCTCTTCCTGTTTGCGACGGCGCCGCATGTCGCGCGAGGCCCAATCGAGTTGTCGAAGGCTGTCCAGAATCGCGCCGCGAATCCGGTGCTTCGCGTAGGCCGCGAAAGCCACCTGTTTCTGCGGGTCGAACTTATCCGCGGCGTCGAACAGGCCCAAAATACCGGCGTGGACCAGATCGTCCATATCCACGTGCACTGGCAGACTTGCGTGTACCCGCGCGGCGATTGCTTTTACTAGAGGAAGGTTCTCCAGCACCCCTTGATCGCGCCGGGATTTTAGCTCTGGAAATTCGCGCACAACGGACTCGCCGGTCGCGGCCAAGTCCTCCGAATTTCCCGTTCCCTTGATGCCGCGACCGGCGGCCTGTGCGCTCTTTACGGGCTCGGCGCATAGCGCCGGTTGCTGCGCCGAATGCTGTACCTGGGCCGGAACCACTGATGATTTCATGTGCGCAAGAAATGCACGGTCCAGGCCAGTCGCGGCTAGGGGAACATCTCACATAGAATCAGTGGGAAGCCTTAGAGGAAGGATTTCGCGTCGTACCAAAATGAAACCCGGCGTGGGACGCGCGGTTCGGAATGATACTATGAGCCCATCCGGCGCTTTTTTGCGCGCTATATCTCGGAGGTTCTCATGCTTCACACACGAACCATTTCCGGTCTCGCGGCGGTGCCGCTGATCTGCGCTCGGCTGGCATCCGCGCAGGCCAATGCCGACCCCAATTACCGCGCCCTGCGTGACGCCGCGCCCCAGGAAACTTACCGCGTGCAAAATATCGAGCTCAAGCGCGACGTGGGGACACTGACTCTCCGCAGCGGACAAATCACTTTTCTCGCTCCCGCATTGAATCGGGTTTCGATGGCCGTTTTCAACGGGGAGGGCCGCTTTCAACTGAAACCCGCGTTTTCCCTCGAAGAGCGCTATCTGAACAAGCTGACAGGCAAGTCAGAGGCGGACGAACCGATTGATTCCGCGCTGCTCGCGTTCACCGATAACACGTTCGAAGAAATCGGCGGGCAGGCGCGAACCATGCCTCTGGATGCGCGCGCCGCCGATATCCTGAGAGACTTCCGCCGCTTGCTGCGCCATCCCTCCGAGACTCCCCACGCCCAAACGGAAGCTCTATTTTCAGAGTGGGCGCCCAATCTCGAAGCGGAGTTGCTTGCCGAGCTCTACAATCCCGCCCAGCGCGGCTCCTTCCGGGCATTTCTGCACGGCAAGCAAGACGCGAATCTGCGATTCCTCGTCGTTCCCGGAGGTGCGCTGCCCAGGATGCCGTCTCCCGAGGAAGTGGCCTTGGTGAATATCGATCCCTCCGGGGAGCGCGACGGAATCTGGCATCTCACGCATCGCGAATCGGAGTGGAAGGGCGGCACGGCTTCCTCCGTTGAAGATCACAATCTCGTCGCGCCGGAACATTACCGGATCGAGGCCAAAATCGAGAGTTCCGCTTCGCTCGCCGCGTCGGCAGCCATCCGCTTCAAGGCCAAGATTGACGGCGCCCGCGTGATTCCCTTCGATCTGGTTTCCGCTCTCCGAGTCTCGCGCGTGACCGACGAAGGCGGTCGAGCGCTGCCATTCATTCAGGAGCCCTGGAAGGAAGACGCGGCGTTTTACGTCATCCTGCCGGAACCAACGGTGCGCGGGCGTTCCTATGAGATCCACGTCGATTACGGCGGCGCCAAGGTCATTCACCAGGAAGGCCAAGGGAATTTCTCGGTGGAAGCGCGGGAAAGCTGGTATCCCAGCATGAATTCGTTCGCCGATCAGGCCACCTACGATCTGACCTTCAAAGTTCCCAAGCAGTACACGCTGGTGAGCGTGGGCAAGCTGATGAAGGAGTGGACGGAGGAGAACCTGGCTTGCACGGAGTGGATATCGGAGGTCCCCCTAGCGGTCGCCGGCTTCAATTACGGGGCGTTTCGAAAAAAACAAGTCACCGACGCGGCCACGAAATACAACTTGGAAGCGTATTACACCGCTGACGTTCCCGATTACCTCCGCGGGCTGCCCGATATGAATCTGACTCCGTCGAGCATGGCGGAGCGGGTGCTCCAGGACGCCCAGAACTCGATCCGGCTGTACCAGCATTGGTTCGGCGACGCGCCTTATGGCCGGATCGCGATTACGCAGCAGCCCGAATTCGATTTCGGCCAGTCCTGGCCCACGCTGGTATATCTGCCGATCAGCGCGTTTTTGGACTCGACCCAGCGCTGGCGCTTGCTCGAAGACCAAGCGTTTCGATTTGGCGATTTCATTCAGGAAGTGACGCCGCATGAAGTTTCGCATCAGTGGTGGGGGCATATGGTCGGCTGGGCCACTTACCACGATCAATGGCTTTCGGAAGGATTCGCGGATTTTTCGGCGGGACTTTTTCTGGAGGCGACGGAGAAGCCGGCGGAGTCGGCGAAGTTCTGGGACCGCTTGCGCGATGCGATCGTTCAAAAAAACAGCTTCGGCAATTCCGCCAACGACGCCGGCCCGCTGTGGCTAGGCTTCCGGCTAAACTCGCAGAAAACCGCCGGGGCGTATAACCGTCTGGTTTATTCCAAAGGCGCCTATTTCCTGCAAATGCTGCGGATGCTGATGCGCGACGAAAAGACCGGCGACCAGGATTTTATCGCGATGATGCACGATTACGTGCAGGCGTACCTGCATCGCGCCCCCTCCACTGAGGATTTCAAAAACTTGGTCGAGAAACATATGAAGCCCGCGATGGACGCCGAAGGCAATCACCGCATGGACTGGTTCTTCCGGGATTGGATCTACGGAAGCGAGATTCCCAAGTACCGCTTCGAATACACCCTCACTCCGGCCGAGGGCGGCAAGGTGGTGCTGGAGGGCAAACTTTTGCAAAGCGACGTCTCGCCCGGGTTCCTGATGATGATTCCGCTGTATTTGGATTTCGATGGTCACTGGGTGCGCGCGGGAACCGTGCGAGTGCAGGGCTCGAGCGCCAATATCAAAGCGACGCTGCCCAAGACGCCCAAGCGGATTGCGCTGAATGTGAACCACGACGTCCTCGCGGCGGACGTCGTAGTCAAGAAACAGTAGATCGACTTTGGAGACTCAATAGCCGATCTCGTGCCGGTCGTAGGCGTCCTGCATCCGGTGTAGCTGAGTCACATCGTCGGAAAGAGCGTCGCGGTCCCGCGACGGAAGAGGGTTATTGTCGAGCACATGCTGGATGGCGTCGATGGACGAATCCAGATTGCCTTTGTCGAAATGCGCCTGATCCCATTTCCGCGAAAACTCGCGAAGCTGCTTTTCCGCATTATTCAGCCGATCGCGGTCGGCGTTGGAAAAACGCCAAACGCCATAGGCATGATTAGATCGTCATGGACGCGATCCACCAGCGCGTCGACAGACGAGGGGCTGTAACGATTCTCGGGGCCGAATTGAGCTACCAGACGTGGCCCCCAGCGATAGCGCGGCGGTAGCCGCAACGAGCAAGAAGATTCGGTTCATAATTCCCTCTCCTGGACAGCCGTGAGCTTGTCCTACTTGACAGCCCTGAGCTTGTCCTATTTCGAAGATACGGGAAGACCCCCGAGCGTTTATCCCGGTAATCTCCACCTAACGGCACGGAAACTTCTTCCCGGAATCGGGCGCCGGAGCCCTTGCGCCAATAGCACTTGCGGAATGGATCACCGCATGCAGCACTTATAGCGTTGGGGAGGTAATATGTTCTCACACTTTCATCTTCATTACCCCTTATGGCGGCTTGCGCTATTGACCCTCGGGTTCCTGTCGCTGGCGCTGCTGTTGCCGCGCACGGCGCAGCCTCAAGGCCGTCCTTCCGGGCGTGTCATTTGCTCCTCCAATGGAGGTCACGTTTTCTGTGACGCCGACACCTCCGGAGGCGTGAGCCTGGAGCGGCAAATGTACGACTCCAACGGCTGCATCAAGGATCAAACGTGGGGCTACAACGATCAAGGGATCTGGGTCGACCGCGGCTGCTCCGGGGAATTCGCCCTGGTCGGGCCGGAGGCGGCGCCGAACGTATTTCTTTCGCGAATCGACCCCGGCACGATCGTCGTGGTGCGCACGCAAGTATGGATTGACGCCCATCGTCAGGAGGGCCGCACCTACCCGGCTACTGTGCAGCAGGATGTCGTCGGCGACAACGGAGTGGTCGCGATTCCCCGCGGGTCGCCGGTGGAATTAGTGGTGCGCCAGACTTCCAACAATAACCTCGTGCTGGATCTGGAATCGGTGATCGTCAACGGCCAGCGGTATGTGGTTCCTTCCGGACCGGGAGTCGGCGCTAATCCCATTACCGGCGGCGGACCGCTCTTAGGATCGATCATTGGCGCCATCGCCGGCGAGGGCCAAGGAGCGGCGACCGGAGCAGGCCATGAGATCTTGACCCGCGGTCCGCGGGTGTACGTGCCTTCGGAATCGCTGCTCAGCTTCCGCCTGGAGCAGCCCTTGGCGGTGCGGGCTTTTCCCCCGCGTGGCTAGCTGGAAACGTTCAGCAAACCGCGGAATCGGACTTTTGCGCCGAGGCATTCTACAGAGCCGTGACTGTAGGGCATTCTACAGAGCCGTGACTGTAGGGAGCGGTCAAGCTCTCCGCTGACTCAGCGCACAACGCAGCCCGGCGCGGCGGGGAGTCAGGAATTCGGGTGAGCGAACGGTCCCGCGCGGGGCGCCGTGCGCTGAAGCTTGCGTCCCATTGCGGGCGGTAGAATCAAGCTATGGACCAAACTGGCAAATTCGTCTGGTTTCTCGCGGGCGTGAGCGTAGGGGCGGGCATTGCGCTGCTGTATGCGCCGAAGACCGGCCGCGACACTCGCCGGCTCATCGGAAAAAAGGCGCGGCATGGCCGCGAAGCCGTGGCTGACGCGGGCCGGGACATGATCGACAAGGGCCGGGAGCTTTACGAAAAAGGCCGCAAGGTGGCCGATGACGCCGTGGAGTTGTTCGAGCGCGGTCGGCGGATCGTGGAAAGCTAGGCCGAAAGCTAAGCCATTCGGCTAGGCACGGCCCCAGCGGTTGCGCCTCGCATTTTTTTTCTTGCCCTCCGGCGCAATTCCAGAGACACTGGAATTTCATGGCACTCACCAAATTTATGGAAAGCGCGCCTGTTCGCGAACCCGCCGATCGCTGGACGACCGCGGACGCATCCGAGCTTTACGACGTCGCAAGCTGGGGCAAAGGCTACTTCTCGGTAGGCAAGAACGGCCACCTTTGGGTGCACCCGGACAAGGACCCCAACCGCGGCATCGATTTGAAAGAGCTGGTCGACAACCTCCAGCTTCGCGGCATCGCGCTGCCGCTGCTGATTCGCTTTGGCGAAATCCTCAAGCAGCGGCTCGGCGAACTGCATCAGGCGTTTCAAACCTCCATCGCCGAGCACGGCTATCGCGGCAGCTACTGCAGCGTTTATCCCATCAAGGTGAATCAGCAGCGGCAGGTGGTGGAGGAAGTTTTGGAGTACGGGCGGCCCTACCGGTTCGGTCTGGAAGCCGGCTCCAAGCCCGAGTTGCTGGCGGTCCTGGCCATCTCGGACAATCAGACGCCGGTCGTCTGCAACGGCTTCAAAGACGACGAGTACATCGAAATGGTCATGCTGGCCAAGAAAATCGGCCGGCAAATCATCCCGGTGGTGGAGAAATACACCGAGCTGGAGCTGATCCTGAAGCACTCCCAACGCGTGGGCGTGCGGCCCGTAATCGGGATGCGTATCAAGCTGGCCAGCCGCGGATCGGGGCGCTGGAAATCGTCCGGCGGTTACCGCTCGAAATTCGGTTTAACCGTGACGGAGGCGTTGCGCGCGCTCGATCAACTGAAGTCCTGCCAAATGGAAGATTGCCTGGAGCTGCTGCATTTTCATCTCGGCAGCCAGATCACCAACATCCGGCAGATCAAAGGCGCCGTGGTGGAAGCGGCGCGCGTGTACGTGGAGCTGCGCCGCGCCGGCGCCGGCCTGACTTACATGGATGTGGGCGGGGGACTCGGCATCGACTACGACGGCTCCCAAACCGATTTCGAATCGAGCGTCAATTACACGCTCCAGGAATACGCCAACGACGTGGTCTACCACATCCAGAGCGTTTGCGACGAGGCCGACGTTCCGCATCCGGTGATCGTCACCGAGAGCGGCCGCGCCATTGCCGCCTATCACAGCGTGCTGCTGTTCAACGTGCTCGGCGTCACGGGGTTCGGAGACGGGGAAGCGCCCCAGGATTTCGGCGACGAGGTCGAGCAGCCGCTCATCGACTTGAAAGAAACGCTGCGCGGCCTTTCCGGCAAGAATCTGCTGGAAAGTTTCCACGACGCCCAACAGGCGCTCGATTCCGCGCTGAATCTTTTCAGCCTCGGTTATTTGCCGCTCCAGCAGCGCAGTTGGGCGGAAAGCATCTATTGGCAGATCTGCCGCCGGATTCAGAAGATGGCTCAGGATCTGGATTATTTTCCCGAAGAGCTGGAGGGTCTGGACGGCTTGCTCTCCGACACGTATTTCTGTAATTTTTCGCTGTTCCAGAGCATGCCCGACAGTTGGGCGGTGAACCAGTTGTTCCCCATCTTGCCCATTCATCGACTGGAGGAGGAACCGTTCCGCCACGGCATTTTAGGCGATATTTCCTGCGATTCAGACGGCAAGGTGGATCAGTTCATCGACCGCCGTGACGTGAAGAAGACCCTCCCGTTGCATTCCTTCAACGGCGAGCCTTATGTCTTGGGCGCATTCCTGGTGGGCGCGTACCAGGAGATCCTGGGCGACCTTCACAATCTGTTCGGCGACACCAACGCCATTCACGTGAGCCTGGACGAAAAAGGCACAGTGGTTTTAGACGCGGTGATTCGAGGCGACACGGTGCGCGAAGTGCTCGATTACGTCCAGTTCCATTCGCGGACGCTGCTGGAGCAATTCCGGCGCGACGTGGAGGCCGCCGTACGCGACGGCCGCATCGGCTACGAGGAGTCCGGCGCCCTGCTGCGGTTCTACGAAGACGGCCTCAACGGCTACACGTATCTGGAGCAGTAGGACGGAATCGGCAGTGCAGGAGGACGCGGCCGGATGAGGGCCGCCCCTCCGCAAAGTCGGTTTACTGGCTGAACGCCACGCCGTCGAAGCCTGTCACCCCGACGGCCGGGGACGTGCCCAACGGGCTGAGGTCGCCAAAGCTGTCGATGGAGAACAGAGCAATATGTCCGCCGCTGTTATCCGTCGCGGTGTAAATCGCCGCGAACCACTTCATATCCGGGGAGACGGCGACATCGGTCGGCGCGCCCGGCAGCGGAACGGACTTGTAAAATACGGCGCCCTGGCCATCGCCGAAAAAGATCGAGATCGCGTGGCCGGGGGAATTTCCGGTGTACCACAGGTTGCCCGGTCCCTTGGCGATCCAGCACGGAGCATTGGTGGGATAGGCCGGCTGAGGTCCGGCTACCGCGGTCACCGTGCCGCTGGCGCTCAACAGAGCGAAGCTGTCGGGACTGTGGGCGGGGTTGAACGCCAGCAGGTTGCCCCAGAACGCGGCTCCGAGCGGAGTGTTGTTCGCGTTCGGCGGAAGCGTGACGGACGTGCTCACGCCGCTCAGCGCGCCGGTTTCGTCCAACGGCAACTGCAGCACCGAACCGGAGGTGAGCGTGGCGGCGGCCCAGGTTTGGCCGGCGACGATTTGCGCTCCGGAGGTATCGGTGAGCGCGACCACCGAACCATCCAATGTTCCCAGCGGCCAGGAGTGGCTCTCGGCGCAGTTGGATCCGAGCACAAACAGATGATTTCTGGCGATCGCGGCGGAAATCGGACTTTGGCAATTGGTCGCCAGGTTGATTCGGCCAATGGCTGTAATCGAGTTGCCGTAGCGCAGGAGTTGGGTGACGTTGTTCGATCCCAAGTTCGTCACCACGCCGAAGTCGCCCTTGAATTGGACCGCTCCGGCTCCGCTGCCCGCGCCGCCCGCGCCGCCCGATGAGAACATCGTGTCGAGGGATAGGGGCGTCGAACCAGAAGACGAATTTACTTTGAAAACCAGGACCTGGTTGGACTCCGAGCCATTGCTGCTCGTGACCACGAACGTGTCGCGGCCGGATTGCCCGTGGGCAAGCGCGGCCGTTATGATTGAAGTCGCGATAATCCCGTGGATCTTTCGCAGAGGGTGTTGCATTCGTTCTCTCCTTAGTTGGCACATGATTTGTCAGTTCGGGGCGGGGGCCGCGGTTTCACGAAGGAACTTTCGCGCGGCCCTGAAATCCGGTTACGGGGCGGACGAAATTTTTTTCACCGCGCGGGCAGTGTGTAGTGTTTCTCGGTGTGTTCTTCAATGTCCGTAACTTTTTTCCTGACCCGAGCGAACAAATCGCGGGGATGCACGGCCAGGGCTCAGACGACGGCGCTTCCGTGCTGAATCGCGGCCAGCGTGACTTCCCGAACGCTCAAAGCGAACTGTCAAACAGGGCGGCAGGCGAGTGCGCTCCCAGCCTGTCGGCATCGCCCAGTCTGGAGCAGCTCATGGCCGGTTATCAGAAGGGCGACGCGGTTGCGGCGCAAAACCTGATCGATTCGGTCAGCGGCCGGTTGTATGCGTTCTTTTCGAGCCAGTTGGGCAGCCGTTCCAGGGCCGATGACATGTTGCAAGAGGCGTGGCTGAGAATCCACCGGGTGCGGCACACCTATCGTCCCGGCGAACCCCTCTTGCCGTGGATCTACGCGATCGCCCGGCGTGTTCGCGTGGACGACTATCGCCGCCGGCACCGCACCGAGCGGCGGGAGGTCGGCCCGGCCGCGCTCGAAAATGTTCGCGCGCAGCCGATCGCAGCCCAGCCGTCCACGCTTCCGTCTTTCGCCGAGCTCATCGCTCCGCTTCCCGACAACCAGCGCGAGGTGCTCACGATGCTCAAGGTGAACGGGCTGAGCATCGAAGAGGTCGCGCGCGCGACTTCCTCCACGGTCGGTTCGGTGAAGCAGAAGGTTCATCGCGCCTACGATCGGCTGCGCCGCCTATTGCCCCAGAAAGGAGGAGAGACATGACGTGCCGCGACGTGGAGCCATCGATGGTTCCCTATGCCGCCGGCCGGCCCATCCCTCGCGCGGCGGCTGCCCACATCGCCGGATGCGAGCGTTGCCGAAATCTGGCGGCCTTGCTTTCCCGGGCAGATTCGTCCACCGCACCGGGGCCTGAACAGTTGCAATACATCAAATCTGAAATCGTGGCGGACATCCAACCCGTGAAACCTTTAGCCCCGCCGGCCGTGTTGTTTGCGCTGCTGCTCGCGGCATCGATTGCGGCCGCGGGGGTTGGCGTTTCTCAACTTGGAATCGCGGGCTGGCGGGCTCGCGACGCGATCCAGAGAATCGCGGCCTTCACGATTCTTTCCTTGGGCTCGGTTCTCTTCGCGTCCTCGCTGGTTCGAGAAATCGCGCCGGGAAGCCGCGTGTTCGTCCCGGCGTCACGATCCATCGCCGGCGTCCTGGCGATCTTCACTGGAATCTTCGCGGCGCTGTTTCAAGTCCATCCGGAGCGCGCTTTTGTCGCGACGGGGTTAGTCTGCCTGCGCATCGGACTGGAGTGTGCCTTCGCCGTCGCAGCAATCTCCTGGCTGATCCTGCGCCGCGGCGCTGCGCTGAACCGGACCGCGGCGGGCGCGTTGGCGGGTGCGCTGGCCGGCATAAGCGGGCTCGCGCTGCTTGAGACCTTCTGCCCTAACCTGAATCGCTATCACGTCCTGGTGTGGCATCTGGGGGCAGCGGTCGGGAGCACCATCGCGGGAATCCTGGCCGGGATCGTGGCCCAGCGCATCGATACGCAGCGATAGACACGCAGCGATAGACACGCCGGAGATCAACAGAAAGGTATGCCGTCCGAGCACGCGAAGCTCGTGCCTCTGACCGGGTGTTCGCTTCCGTAGCCGCTTCCCTCATCTGGGCGTACCATGCGGCGAATGCCATCCGTGCCGATTGGCCGATCGCGCTGCGGCATGATTGAAAAGTGTTCCCCCAGGATGTCGTCGAGTTGGTCCGCCGGGCGCTGGTCGAAGACATCGGCTCCGGCGACGTAACTTCGGAGCTTTGCATCCCGCCCGACCTAAGCGCCATGGGCTGCGTCATCGCCCGCCAGACGCTGACGCTGGCCGGCGCGGAGCTGATTCCACTGGTTTTCGAGGAGCTTGCCCCGGGGGACTGCGACATCGAGCTGAAAGGGGAAGACGGCGCACGGCTGAGCTCCGGCGGTGAGATCGCGATCATCGACGGTCCCGCTCGCGTGCTGCTGGCGGGCGAGCGCACCGTTTTGAATTTCGTCCAGCGATTGACCGGAATTGCGACCCTGACTAGCGCGTTCGTCGAAGCCGTGAAGGGCTTGGATTGCCGCATTCTGGATACGCGTAAAACCACGCCCGGATGGCGTTGGCTCGAAAAGCGCGCCGTCGCCGCCGGCGGCGGCGTGAACCACCGCATGGGGTTATACGATGCGGTCCTGATCAAAAACAATCACATCCGCTCCGCGGGCGGCGTGCGCGAAGCGCTGGAGCGAACCCAAGGCGCGGCCCTGCCCGTGGAGATCGAAGTTCGCACGCGAGCCGAACTGGACCAGGCGCTCGATTGGGGCGCCACGCATCTGCTGCTCGACAATCTAACTCCCGAAGAGGCCAAAGAATGGATGCGGCACATCGCCGGACGCGCGACGGTGGAGCTGTCGGGCGGGATCACGCTCGAAACCGTTGGCGCCTATGCCCAAAGCGGCGCGGATTTCATTTCCGTGGGAGCGCTGACGCACTCCGCCCCGGCTGCCGATATCAACTTCCGATTGCAGTTGGACTAGCGTAAGGCCTGCCCCGCTTTGGAGAAACTCGCGCACAACGGATTCGCCGGGCGCGGCCGCTTCGCCTGAGTTTCTCCCTTGACGCCCGCCCGGCGGTCTGTACGCTCCTATGCTATCCTTTTAACTGAAATAAACGGTTAAGAAAAGACGAGGAGTATCGAATCCCGAATGGCGTTGGCGAGCGAAGCAAAGTCCAAAGTGATTTCGCAGTTCCGTATTCACAAAACCGACACGGGATCGCCCGAAGTACAAGTGGCTGTTCTGAGCCGGCGCATCAGGGACCTTGAAGACCATTTCAAAGCGCACGCCAAGGACCATCATTCCCGCCGAGGTCTGCTCCAAATGGTCGCGCGACGGCGGCGGCTGCTGGATTACCTGCGCAGCCGCAGCCCGGAACGCTACAAGGCGCTGATTCAAAGCTTGGGCATTCGCCGTTAACGTTCGGCTTCGATTCTCGAGACCTGGCCCCGGCGGCTAGGGCCCCTCAGGAACCCTCCAGTCTCCTCTTGATCAAAGCAGGTTCGCGATCCGCGCGAGCGCGGCCGGACCTAGATTAAAAGGACATAACAAAGATGTTGCATTCTGTTGACGTAGATTTAGGCGGACGGAAAGTCACGCTCGAAACGGGAGTCATGGCCAAACAGGCCAATGGCGCGGTGGTCGTGCGGTCCGGCGATTCCGTGGTTTTGGTGACCGCCTGCACCGCCCCGGAGCCGAAACCTGGCGCGAGCTTTTTCCCTCTGACTGTAGATTATCGCGAATATACCTACTCCGCGGGACGCTTTCCCGGAGGGTTCATTAAGCGCGAAGGCCGACCCACGGAAAAGGAGATCCTCACCAGCCGTCTGATCGACCGTCCGATTCGTCCGTTGTTCCCCGAAGGCTACTCCCATGAGACGCAGGTGATCGGCATGGTGCTTTCCGCCGATCCGGAGCGCGATCCCTCCACTCTGGCCATCATCGGCGCCGGCGCGTCGCTGGCCATCTCCGATATTCCTTTCGCTCACGTGTTGGGCGCGGTCCGCGTGGGGATGGTGAATGGAGCACTCGTCGCCAATCCGAGCTATGAGGAATCGAAGACGGCGAAAGTCAACATCGTGGTCGCGGGGACGGAAAAGGGCATCGTGATGGTGGAGTCGGGGTCGAAGGAAGCGACGGAAGCCGAGGTGCTGGCCGCGATCGACTTCGGCCACGACTGCTGCAGGAAGCTGACCGCAGGCATCCGCGAGCTGATGCAAAAGGCCGGCAAGACCAAGCGCGAGTTTACCCCGCCGGCGGTGAATCAGGAACTCTACGATAAGATCGCCAAGGCCGTCCGAGCCGAGCTACAGGACGCGTTGAACACGCAAAAGTATGAGAAGCTCGAAAGCTACCGCCGTGTGGACGAGTGCAAAGCGAAAGCTCTGGAGCCGCTCCCCGAAGAACAGCGCGACGAAGCCGGCGACTTGTTCGACCTCTTGAAGGAGCGCATTTTCCGCGATGAGATGCTCAAAGACCGCCGCCGCCCCGATGGCCGCGCCTTCGACGAGATCCGCGCGATCGATAGTCGGGTGGGTGTGCTGCCGCGCACGCACGGCTCCTCGCTGTTCACGCGCGGCGAAACGCAGGCGCTGGTCACCGCGACCTTGGGTACCAAGGAAGACGAACAGCGCATCGAGCTGCTGGATTCTTCGGAAACCTCCAAGCGTTTCATGCTGCATTACAACTTCCCGCCCTTCAGCGTCGGGGAAGTGGGGTTCATGCGCGGCGCCGGCCGCCGCGAAATCGGCCACGGGGCGCTGGCTGAGCGCGCGCTTTCCGCGGTAATTCCGGATGAGAAAGAGTTTCCTTACACCATCCGCGTGGTGAGCGACATTCTGGAATCGAACGGCTCCAGCTCCATGGCGTCGGTCTGCGGCGCCACGCTGTCGCTGATGGACGCGGGCGTTCCTATCTCTACGCCGGTCGCGGGCATCGCCATGGGCCTGGTGAAAGAGGGCGACGCTTACGCGGTACTGACCGATATCGCCGGCGCGGAAGATCACTACGGCGACATGGATTTCAAGGTGGCGGGCACCCGAGCGGGCATTACCGCGCTGCAAATGGACATCAAGGCGACGAACGTCACCGGCGCGATCATGAAGGAGGCGCTGGAGCAGGCCCGCCAGGCGCGCATGTTCATTCTCGACAAAATGAGCGCCGCCATCGAGAAGCCTCGCGAGGCACTTTCGCCCTACGCTCCGCGCATCTTCACGATGCAGATCCCGACCGACAAGATCCGCGAGCTGATCGGGCCGGGAGGCAAGGTGATCCGCGGCATCGTGGAGGCCACCGGTTGCAAAATCGACGTGGAAGACGACGGCAGCGTGAAGATCTTCTCCGCCGACGGCGCCGCCGCCGATCGCGCGATTCAGATGGTTACCGATATTTGCGCTGTGGCCGAGGTGGGCAAGACCTATCTGGGCAAGGTTGTGCGGATCGTCGATTTCGGCGCGTTCGTCGAAATCTTCCCCGGCACGGACGGCCTGCTCCATATCTCCGAAATCTCGGAGAATCGCATCAAGCAAGTGCGCGATGAGTTGCACGAAGGCGACCAGATTCTGGTCAAAGTGCTGGCGCTGGAAGGCAATAAGATCAAACTAAGCCGCAAAGCGATTCTGAAGGAGCAGCGCGAGAAGCTGAAGAAGGAAGAAGTCGGGAAGGCGTAGGCTGAAGCCTCCGTTGCAGGCTAAACGCCTGCTCCCGGGGTTTCTACATTTCGTGCAGTTGGGTTGGGCAAGATGGTGGCACAGGCTTTAGCCTCGCTGGCGAAGAATCGGCGCTGAAGGCCGCGTGGGCTAAAGTCACCCCCGAACCTGCCGCGGCACGAAAGATTTCTGGGGCCGGCAATACAGCGCCCCGCCCGGACAAAAATCCGCGAGTCCGCCCCTGGCCGACGTTCCGGCGCGCTGCCGCCGGCAGTCTAGAATTTAAGAGTCAGTGGCTTCCCAAACCATTTTGGTCATCGACGACGACGAGAGCCTGCGCGACACCATCGGGCTGATGCTTGAAAACGAAGGCTTTCGGCCCATTCTGACGGCCGACGGGGCGGCGGGTCTGGAGCAGGCTTTCGCCGCCAAACCCAGCCTGATCCTGGTGGATCTACGCATGCCGGGAATCAACGGCGTGGACGTTTGCAAGCGACTGCGAGCTTCCGGCGCCCCCACGCCCGTCATCGTCTTGAGCGCCGTGGGAGAGGAGATCGACAAGGTCTTGCTGCTCGAAATCGGAGCAGACGATTACGTGGTCAAGCCTTTCGGCATGCGCGAGCTTCTGGCCCGCATCCGTGCCGTGTTGCGCCGCGCCGCTCGCGATTCCCCTGCCCTGCTGACGTTCGCCGACGTCGAAGTGGATCTGGACCAGCGTGTGGTCCGTCGCGCCTCGGAAGAAATCCGGCTCACGCGCGCCGAATTTAATCTGCTGGCGTTCTTTCTTCAAAACCCCGGGCGCGCTCTCTCGCGCGACGTACTTCTCAATTCGGTTTGGGGCTACGAGTCGTTTCCCAATACTCGCACCGTGGACGCGCACGTCGTACGCCTGCGCCAAAAACTGGAACCGGAGCCGGAAGTGCCCCGCCATTTCCTGACCATGCATGGCATCGGTTATCGCTTCCTGCCTTAATGACCGCTACGAGCTATCATGTAGTTCTTGTAGTGGACGACGCCGAGGATTGTCGGACCACTTTGGGGATTGCCATCGAAGCGCTGCCTGGAGTTGTGATCCGGTCGGCCGCGAACGCCGAAGACGGGCTGGCGTTGCTCGAACGGGAGAACGTGGACGCGGTGATCACGGATCTGCATCTTCCCGCCATGACCGGTCTGGAGCTGATCGCGCGGATTCGCGGCCAGGACCGGTTCCGGTCTTTGCCGATTCTGGCGGTCAGCGCCGCCACCGATCCGGCGACGCCTAAGGCGGCGCTCGCTTCCGGCGCGAACGCGTTCTTCCCTAAGCCGTTCTCACCTGTGGCGGTGAGGAGGAAATTGGAGGAGTTGATCTATGGGAGCTAGAGCCGGCAGACAAAAGTCGGGAATCGGAAGGCTTCTGTGTGGACTTGCGGCGATTGCCTCACTCGCGGGCGCGCAGACGCCCGACTTGCAGGCGGTGTTGGAGAGGTTAGACCGATTGGAGGCGCAAAACCAGGAATTGATGAAGGAGATTCGCGCGCTCCGCGAACAGCTTGCATCCGGCGCAACGACGGGCGCAACAACGGCAGCCGCGCCTGGGGCAGCAGCTCAGCCCCCGAGTCCGAGCACTGTTCAGGGCCCGGATCAGCCCGCGGCCCAGGGCGCAACGGGCACGCCGGGCGGGGAGACCGCGGCGACCGTGGCCGAAAATGTAGCGGTCCAGCAGCATCAGATCGCGCAATTGGATCAGGAGAAAGTCTCCACCGATCATCGCCTGCCGCTTTCTCTCACCGGCATGGTGCTGTTCAACGGTTACTGGACCGGATCAGGGGCAGGCGGCGCCGCCAACCCCACCATCGCCGCCGAGCCTTCCACTCCCGGCCAGGCTGCTGGCGGCGGGACCTTCCGCCAGACGGTGCTGGGCCTGAAGTACGATGGTCCGGAAATTGCGGGCGGCGGAAAGATCACCGGATCGGTCTACATGGATTTCTTTGGAGGAACCGGCGCGACTCTCAATCAACTCCTGCGCCTGCGGGTGGCCTCCATCGACGCGGCCTGGAAATATACCACGGTGACGGTGGCGCTCGACAAGCCGATCATTGCGCCGCGCGAGCCCGATTCGCTAGCGCAGGTGGGAGTCTCTCCGCTCACTTCGGCCGGCAATCTATGGCTGTGGCAGCCGCAGGTGCGCGTGGAGCAGCGCTTCGCCTTCGGCTCGCAGGCAGGCCTGCGCGCGCAGTTGGGCGTCTATGAAACATCGGAAAGCGGGACGGGAATCTCGTCGGAATATTCCTCGACACTCGAATCATCGCGTCCCGGCTATGAAGGACGCTTCGAATTGTGGGCTCAATCTGGTGAATCCCGCCGGATCGAAATCGCGCCGGGCTTCCACATCAGCGATACGCACGTCCTCGGGAGGTCCGTCCCTTCCCAAATCTTCACGCTGGACTGGCTGATCCGGCCGATAAGCCGCGTGGACATCACAGGAGCCTTCTTCCAGGGAGAAAATGTGGGCGTCGTCGGTGGGCTACGGCAGGGTGTAGCCATTGAGGGCTATGGGCCGCCGCGCGCGGTGCCGGCCACCGGAGGATGGGCGCAAGTGACGCTCCGGGCGACGCCACGGTTATCTTTTCACATTTATGGCGGTCAGGAGTCGGATCGCCCGTCATATCTTCAATCGGGAGAAATCGCCAGGAACTTGGCGTACGCTGGCAACGTCATGTACCGGTTCGGTTCGAACGTCCTGGGGAGTTTCGAAGCATCCCAGGTCCGCACGAGATTTGTCGATTTGGGTCTGCGGACATTTCCTCATTATGATCTCGGCCTGGCGTATCTGTTCTAGCCTCGTTGCATTCTCGGCTGCATTCTGCGTAGGCGCGCTGCATGCAGCGACCGTCACGGGGCATATAGAGCTGCGGGATTCCAGGGAATCCAGCGTCCGTAAAAAGAAGGATTTCTCGGGAGTCGCCGTATGGCTGGAACCTAGCGTGGGCAAACCCCTTCCGCCCGCCCCGCTTCACGCGCGAATGATCCAAAAAGATAAGACCTTTTCCCCGCATATTCTGGCAATTCCGACGGGTTCTACCGTGGATTTCCCGAATTCTGATCCCATTTTCCATAACGTTTTTTCGACTTACGACGGGCAGATCTTCGATTTAGGCTTGTATCGCCCGGGCACGTCGAAGAGCGTGACGTTTACGAAACAGGGCATCGTGCGCGTGTTCTGCAACATTCATTCGTCCATGAGCGCCATTATCGCCGTGCTCGACACGCCCTATTTCGACGTCAGCAAGAAGGATGGAAGCTTCGAGCTGCGCGGCGTCCCAGCGGGCGAGTATCGTTTGCGGGTGTTCCATGAGCGGGCCACGGAGGCCACGCTGGACGAACTGACACGACGCGTTATCGTCGCGGAGGACTCCGTGACGCTCGCGTCGCTGACGATTTCCGAAAGCGGGTATCTGGCGATTCCGCATTTGAACAAATTCGGCCACCCCTATCCGGCTTCGCCCGACGATAGCGGCGTCTATCCGGCGGTTCGCAAATGATCGCGCACAGGCGAAGTCCGTTGTGCGCGAAGCGGAGCGAGGAATGAGCCGGTTTCCGCGCATGAAAATGAAGCTGCGGCTCCGGTCGGTTTCTCTGCTGTGGAGAATTCTATTTTCCACTTCGCTAGCCATTACCGCGTTGTTTGCGGCCATGGGGTGGATTCTCCAGGACCAATTCGCCCGCATCGCTTCGCTCAGCCTGGCGCAGGAGGTCCAGGCCAGTTTCCATGCCTACGAATTGTTATCGAACGCTCGCGCGGATCAACTTGCGGCGGCGGCCCGCGTGCTCAGCCAGACTCCGCAGGTGCGCTCGGCATTCAGAACCCGCGATCAAGCGACCATCCGCGACGCGGCGGCGGAAGCCTGGGACCGAATTTCGCGGCCGGGGGCTTTGTTTTTGATCGCCGATCCCGCGGGCTCCGTCATCGCGCGCTTAGGCGAAGCCGAAAGGGAAAGTATCGCCGACGTCTCTTTCGTTCGCGCCGCGGCCGGACAGTTTCCGCGCCAGGCGCGTGGATTCGTATGGTCGGGGGGCCGGCTATATCAGATCGTGGTCACGCCGGTATACGTAGCTGCGGAACAAGGCCAGGCGCTGCTCAACGTGCTGGTAGTGGGCATCGCGGTGGACGCGGATCTGGCCCGCGAGCTCAAGATCTCCACGGGCGGCAGCGAGTTTGTGTATTTGGCGCGCGGACGGGTGGTGGCTTCCACTCTAGCTCCTGAGGAAGAAAAATGGATCGAATCGGGCCGTCTCCCGCCGGCTTCCGAAGCCCGCCTGGACGGCGCGAAGTACTACCAATTCACCTCGACGCTGTCCGATATCGAGGGCCGTCCTCTGGGAGAGCTGCGCATTCTCCGCTCCTTCGATGCGGCGAACAAGCGGATCTCGGACTTGCGCGCGCTGATGCTCGCATTGTGGATCGCCGCGATGCTGGCCGGTTTCGCGCTGACGTATTTGTTGGCTCGCCGGCTGCTGAAGCCCGTCGGCGAACTGGACCGCGCCGCCGCCGAAATCGGGAGGGGAAATTATGCCGTGCAGGTACCGGTTTCCTCGGGCGACGAAATCGGCCGTCTGGCGGGCACCTTCAACGCGATGTGCACCTCCATCCGGAACGCTCGCCAGGAATTGATCCGCAATGAGCGCATCGGGACCATCGGCCGTCTGTCGACGTCTATCATTCACGATCTTCGCAATCCGCTGGCGGCCATCTACGGCGGGGCGGAAATCCTGGTGGACGCCGAGCTTTCCCGGGAACAGGTTCGCCGGCTGGCAGGGAACATTTATCGCGCTTCGCGGCGTGTGCAGGATTTATTGCAGGAATTGGCCGATGTGACGGAAGGCCGCGCGCACGCCCGCGAGGTCTGCCGTTTGCGCGACGTGGTTTCCGCCGCGTGCGAGCCTCTCGCCGCCGCGGCCCAGGCTCACCAGGTGTCGGTGCGGCTGGAAGTCCCCGAGGACGTCGAACTGCCGCTCGATCGGTCCCCGATGGAGCGCGTTTTCCAAAACCTGATCGCCAATGCCATCGAGGCCATGCCCGAGGGAGGCGCGGTTTCGGTGCGGGCGGACACCCGAGGCGCGGAAGTGATGGTCAGTGTGGAAGACACCGGACCCGGCATACCGGACGGTATTGCGCCGCGGCTGTTCGAGCCCTTCGTCAGCTCCGGCAAAAAAAATGGGATGGGCCTGGGGCTGGCGCTATCGCGTAAGACGGTGCTCGCGCACGGCGGCGATCTGTGGACCGAATCGGCCAAAATGGGCGCCCGGTTTGTGATGAAGCTACCCCTGTGAAGTCTTCAAACAGAGCCGCGACCGCCAGGGAGCGGTCCCGGTGGTGCGCCAGACTGTCCAGTGAATTCGCGGGCCGTACACTAGAATCGAGCTATGGAAATCCCGGCGCCGCTCTTCGAACCCGGCTTAGAAATTTGGTTGCGTCACAGCTCGAACGGCGGATTCTGCGATGAAGCCTTCGAGGAATTCTGCCGCGCGAATCCCGATTTGCGCATCGAGCGGAACGCCCAAGGAGAAATCATTGTCATCCCGCCTGCCGGGGGAGAATCTTCGCACAGAAATGCTACGCTTACCTGGCGGTTAATGCGATGGGCGGCCAGAGACGGTCGTGGTCAGGCGTTCGATTCCAGCGCAGCGTTCCACCTGCCCGACGGCTCACTCCAAAACAGCGCAAAGAATTTCCTTTTTCCGGTTCCTGTCCCAAGAGTGCAATTGAAGGTGAAAGGTTTTGGATGCAGCAGGTTGCTGGCAGAGTGGGCGGCCTGAATCTCCGATACATCTAATCTTTCGAGGGCTGTTGTTGACAGTCCGCGAAAGGAAGAGGATCGAGG
>DATDGT010000020.1:0-4946 GCA_036521975.1 Bryobacteraceae bacterium | reverse complement strand
GTCCTCCCTACGTTCAGCGGCAGGCAAGACCGTGGGAGAAGCCGAAGATATTCCGTTCTTCTTCACATTGATTCCTGTTTCTCGCCCTGCTCAGTAATTAGGACCAGGAGAACTGTCTCATCAATATTGGCACGGAGGGTCATATCCCGCGCCCGTTATTGCTGTGCTTGCTGCAAACGGTCGCTACGTAATATGTACGTTGTCTTCGCGGCGCCTGGTCCTTCCGGATTACAGTCGACGACGGCGTCTCCTGTTCGGACCGCCATAGGCGGAGCTGTTCGGATCACGATTTCTTTGCCGCCGGACGCATTTCGAATGCCTACCTCCGGGAAAGCGATGCGGTCCGCTGGCAACGGCGCTTGCGCCATCAGGCGGAAGACCCCCTTCTCGAGCCGGTAAATCGCGACCGCTTGGGTCGTGGGCCCGTCACCGATGCGGTCTTGTAACGCCAGGAGTTCGGTGGCGCCGTCGCCGCGTAAGCCGGCGAAGGCCGCTACACGGAAATTCGCCGCCCCGGCATCTTCATCTAGAGGCGGCCACGCCATTCGGTAGCCGCCGCCGTCCCGGACGAAGATCCTCGGGTACAAGGCGAATCCGAACAGAGCAAGGCACCAGCTTGAGTCGGACAAGCGGCCGTCCCACGCGATCAACTCATAGACGCCGTCGCGGTCCAGGTCGGCGAACTCGTAGTCGCTGGAGGCGAACAGCATTTCGACGGACTGGCGATCGGGAGCGAGAAGATAGGTGTTCCAGTAAGTAGTGCCGACAAAAGTATCGATTAGGACTTTAGGAGTGTCTCTGGCGTCGGGTGGCTGGAAAAAGCTGATATGCCAAAAGGGCCCACCATCCAGAGTGAACTCCTGAACTAACGCGGCTTCGGCTCCACGCCTACCGCGAAATATTTCAAGGTGTGGGGCGACGAGACCTTCGTCCCGCGGTGAATTCCAGGCCAGGAATACTTCGATGTCGGCACCGTGCTGGAGCATTCCCAAAAGCTCTGGCATAGCTTTCCGATCTCGGGACGGAAGGCGTATGAGGACCTGGCCCGAGGCGCCGAGGATCGCGCGGGAATCGGCGCTGAGTCGATAGCGGGCGACTGTTGTGGAACCCGGTACCGGGTGGCGGGCATTAGGCGGCGACAGGGGCCTGGCGCGGGCGCCATTCTGAGAAAGACCGGAAACGCTCACAAAGCAAAAGGCGAAAAAGCGCGCGGCCAGGTTCATGCCACATCCCATGAAGGAAACGATCCTTCATCATCTTCGCGCACTCACCGATGCCGCGCAGGTCGTGTCCAAGGTGACGTTTCGGCCACTGGCAGCTCGCCTCGAAGGATTTGGAAGCGATCAAATACTGTTTCTTGCCATGAGCGGCGAATTGTACATGCCCGGCGTGGATGTGCATTCCAGCAAGACGGGACCGGGAAGTCATCCAAGGAATTCAGACGGAGGAATCCGCGATGACGTTCACACAGACCTTGACCCTGCCCAACGTTCCGCCCGACACCTCCTCCCAAATCACGGTGTCCATGTGGAAGGCCGGCGCGGAACAATCGGCGGCGCTGGGTGAACTCGCCTGCTATGAACCCGCTTATGGGATGGGTGGGCTCGAACTCGCGCGCAACATCATGCTCCCATTGCAATTCCTCGGCCCGTTCGAAGACCTGGAAAACGGAGTCCACGAAATGCTGAATGATCCGACTCCCGTGCTGCGAATCCACACGGAGGAGACGAAGCCGCTTCTATCCGCTCTTGCGCCGGCGCTTTGCCCAAGGGGGCCGCCTCTGCCGGCGGGATTCGTCCTGAGGAGCCCGAGTCTTTCGGCCACCCAGGAAGTGGTGCAGATATCGACGGCGCCCCTCGACGATTCGATTTTCGAGATCCCCACAGGGTACCGAACCGTCGAGTTGGATTGGTTTAAATCACAGTTTATGAGCGGCGAAATTCCCTGATTGGGGCGATAACGCCGTTACCCTGGCGCCGCGGCAAAAAAGCGAGCTTAGTACTCCGTTTCAAAAATCCGGCCACGTATTCGAGAGCAATGTGGGGCATCGCAGGCGGCTTGGGAGGCCGCCGCAAGCCGAGGGCCTGCCCCACCGGAAGCCGCAAATACGTGGCCGTACATGAAACCGCGTACTTAGCTACCCTCTCGAAGGGCCCGCTGAACCGTTCCTGGCAGACTTTGACCGTGACCTTGCGCGCGGCGATCGGGACCGCTCCCTGACGGTCGCGGCTCTGTTTAGGACTGCTCCCTGCTGGGCTGAAAGACTGGAGGGCGCGTGATATCTTGATACGGGCATCAGATGCTCCAACAAGGAGGCGTCCGTGAAAGCAAATCTGTTCTTCTCT
Organism: Bryobacteraceae bacterium; assembly: GCA_036521975.1. Taxonomy (GTDB): domain Bacteria; phylum Acidobacteriota; class Terriglobia; order Bryobacterales; family Bryobacteraceae; genus Palsa-187. The sequence goes on along the minus strand of DATDGT010000020.1, from coordinate 2,601 downwards.
TTATTGCTCGCTTCGGCGCTGGGTGCAGGTACCGCGGCTGCGCAGCCGGCGCCGTTCAACGAGATCGGGGTGACCATGGGCCACTGGCATCTCATCTCGAAGGATGTGGAAGCGAACAAAAGATTGTTCCTTGCCATGGGCGGCAAGTTGTACATGCCTGGTGGAAACCCGCTGATTATGTTCCCTGGAGTCTACATCAATTTGAACCTCCAGGATGAGAAGGGAGATGGAGGGACTCAGGGTTCGGTGGTGAACCATGTCGGCTTCATCGTAGACAACGTACAAAAGCGGGTCGCCCAGTGGAAGGCCGCGGGCGTACCGGTGCTGCCGGGTACGAACAACCGGCTGGACCAAGCCTTCGTCGAGACTCCGGACGGCGTGCGCATGGAAATCCTGGAAGACAAGACGCAGTCCGTGCCGATTCGCAATGAACATGTCCACTTATCCCTGCCCGAAGCTGAAGTTCCCAAAGCTCAAGCATGGTACGCGAAGACGTTTGGCGGAAAGGTGGGCACTCGCAATAATGCCCCGGTGGTGGATCTCCCGGGTGTACAGATCCGGTTCGCTACAGCCAACACGAAGCAGGCGCCCACGCGCGGCCGTGTGCTGGATCACATCGGATTTGACGTGAAAGATCACGCAGCTTTCGTGAAAAAGCTCCAGGCGGAGGGCATCAAGCTCGACGAGCCTGTGCGGAAGTCCGCCGCTGGCAATACGATCACCTACATTACCGATCCCTGGGGCACGCGCATCGAGATTGTCCAACGTGCGCCGTTAGGGCCGGAGGTGAAATAAGAGGTCCAGATGAAAGCACTCATGCTGGTGGTGGCTTGCGTCCCTGTCTCCGCGCAATGGGTCCACTACCCGACTGCGGGCATTCCTCGAACGCCCGATGGGAAACCCAATATGTCTGCGGCGGCGCCCAAGACGCCCGACGGCAAGCCCGACTTTTCGGGAATATGGGTGCCCGCCGACGGCAAGTATCTGCCGGATCTTGCAGTGGACGGGGTGGAGGTCCCCTTCCAGCCTTGGGATGCGGCTCTGTACAAGGAAAGACAGGAGAACCACGGCAAAGGCAGGCCGTCCGAGCGCTGTCTCACCCACGGCGTGACGGATTTCGACGCGTTGGCCACTCCCCGTAAGATCATTCAGACTCCCGGATTGATCGCGATCCTCTTCGAGTCATACAATCACTGGCGTCAGATCTTCCTGGATGGCCGCCCTCTGCCGAAAACGATCCAGCCCGTATATATGGGTTATTCGGTGGGTAAGTGGGACGGCGATACGCTGGTGGTCGAGACCGCCGGGTTTAATGACCAGGGCTGGCTGGATGATGGCGGGCACCCGCAGACGGAAGCACTGCACGTGACCGAGCGCTTGCGGCGCCCAAACTTTGGACATATCGATCTCCAGATCACCATCGATGATCCGGGGGCGTATACCAAACCCTGGACGGTGAACTTGTCGGGATTCAATTTCTTGGCGGACGAGGAACTGATGGAATCCATTTGCGAGGATAGAGACGCCCCACATATGGTCGGCAAGTGAGGGAAAGGCGCCTACCGTGAAGTGGGTGCTCCTTCACCGGGAGGGAACGCCGGGCAGGTGCGGCGGTATGGCACGGTGTCGCCCACGTACTGCCGCCATTCGGCCATAGATAAATTTCGGTTTACGGACTGGCAGATGCGCGAGATCCACGATCCAGGATCGACGTCCCACAGCCGCACCGTCGTGTCCGCGCTCGCCGAGGCCAGCGTCCTGCCATCCGGGCTGAACGCCACGCTCTCTACGGGCGCCGTGTGTCCCAGCAGCGGTTCTCCCAAGGGCAGGCGCGTGTCCACCTCCCACAGCCGCACCGTACTGTCATCGCTCGCCGAGGCCAGGGTCTTACCGTCGCGGCTGAACGCCACACTATTCACGGAGGCCGTGGTTCCCGGCAGCGGCTCACCCAAGGGCCGGCGCGTGGCCACGTCCCACAGCCGCAGCGTGTTGTCATAACTTGCCAATGCCAGCATCCTGCCATCCGGGCTGAACGCCACGCTCAGCACCTCCCTCGTGTGTCCCTGCAGCGGTTCTCCCAAGGGCCGGCGCGTGGCCACGTCCCACAGCCGCACTGTCTTGTCATCGCTCGCCGAGGCCAACGTGTTGCCGTCGGGGCTGAATCGGACGCTATTCACGCCGCCCGTGTGTCCCTGCAGCGGTTCTCCCAACGGTCGGCACGTGGCCATGTCCCACAGCCGCACCGTTTTATCATCGCTCGCCGAGGCCAGCATCTTGCCACCCGGGCTGAACGCCACGCCGTTGACGGCTCCCGTGTGTCCCCGCAAGGGTTCGCCCAAAGGCCGGCGCGTGGCCACGTCCCACAGCCGCACCGTCTCGTCATCGCTTGCCGAGGCCAGCATCCTGCCATCCGGGCTGAAGGCCACGCTATTCACAAAACTCGTGTGTCCCTGCAGCGGTTCTCCCAAGGGCCGGCGCGTGGCCACGTCCCACAGCCGCACCGTCTCATCATCGCTCCCCGAAGCCAGCGTCTTGCCATCCGGGCTGAACGCGACGCTTCTTACCTTTGACATGTGCCCCAGCAGCGGTTTTCCCAAGGGC
>DATDGT010000019.1:0-11820 GCA_036521975.1 Bryobacteraceae bacterium | reverse complement strand
CACCGAGTCCAACGACAATGAAGCACGCCCACAAGGCGCCGCGAGGCAACTTGGCCTTTGCTACTCAGCGGGGCAGTGAAGGCGGATTATGAAATAGGAACGACAATTCGATAACAGTTATTTGTGCGGCCGGACTTAGACAAAAAACCGTACCCCGTCAAGAGAAAAGGCCCAAGACGTGTCGCGCTAGGCCGGACGGCGACGCACCCGCCTTGGGTAGTGGGTCACTTTGATTCCCCAAATGAAAACGAGGCGCCGACCGGGGGGTGTCCTGCCGTCCCCGGAGCACCAGTTCCCCGGCGTGGCGGTCCAGGCCTGTCCACCGCCAAGCGTCCCAGCTCCATTGTCGGCCAAAAACGCGAGGGCATCAATGCTGACAGTACTAATCGAAGGCGCGGAGAGCGGCGAAAAGCCTCGCCGTCCGTGATGCGCGCGCTCGACCGCATCGCTCTCGAAATCCGAACGCGGAACGGCTACAGTGGCGACACGCGAAGAGGAGAACCAGTGAAGCTGAAAGCCGCCCGCCGGAAGGACAATAGACATTTCCGGCACCTCACGCGCGCGTGATGCAGCGGAATGACAGGCTCCTCCGCTGGACGGCCTCCAACCAACCATCTGCCGAAAGGACGACGGGCGTTTCCGGCACTCACGCGGCGGAACTCCTCCGCCGGATGGCCTTTGCGCTGTCCTTCGGGAGGTCTCCTCTCGTTCCCGAAGCGCTTGCGCGGGAAGAACCAGTCCTTCTTCCGAGAGCGCCGCACCAACTCTCCGCCGAAGGGTCAGTAAGCGGCTCCGGCGTTTGTGGGCCGGACGTGCTCCCCAGCCCGAGAGCGGATCTGCCTGCCGGAAGGACGATGGACATTCCCGGCACACCACGCGCGCATGATGCAGCGGAATGACACAGCTCCTCCGCTGAACAGATTTACCGGCCTCCAGAACCATTGTTGGCGTTTCTGGAGTCCCAGAAGGTGCTGGACCGACTCCCCCAGCAACCGGCTCCTCCAGTATCGAGTAAGCAGGGGGAAAACTGCAATCGGCAGTAGTACCAGGCGGCCGAGGGGCTGACCTACCTCGCGTTGCACGCTTTTTCACGGGGACTTGGTCCCGACTCCCTTCAAGTCGTCCAGAAACTCCGATGCGGGCTCAACTCCCGTAACCAGCAGATGGTCCCGCGCTCGGGTGCACGCGACGTATAGCAGGTGACGTTCGGTGTTGTAAACTTCCTCCAGATCCGCGTCGTCGCCGACCGTTTCGATCCGTTGCTGCGATGGAATCACCTCGTCATCACAGGCCATCACCACGACCGTCCTGAATTCCAGCCCCTTGGCCAAATGCATGGTGCTGATCGACGCCCGGCCGGTCGTGGTCTCCACGTTTTCATCGAGCACCTTGAACGGAATGCCGGATTTCTCAACGGCTGATCGCGCTCTGGGAATTTCCGCCGCGGAACGAACAAAAACGCCGATCTCGTGGGGAACGATTCCCTCCTTGACCCGGACCGCGAGCCAATTGCCCACGGCTTCGGTTTCCTCCACCTCCGTTTTTACGATCAGGATCTCCGGCGGCGGGCCGTTGAACATCGAGATCGTGCCGGCGCGTTTCTCGGTATTGCCATCCACGTCCGATAGCTCGGGGCCGAGGAGCCGGTCGGCCTGTGTTCGGATCTGATGTGACGTTCGGTAGTTGATCCGCAGCGTCGAGGACCGCCCGCGTACGTCCACGCCGAGCGCTTTCCAGGAAAACGGCTGCTGGAAAATCCGCTGCCCGAGGTCGCCCGCGAAGAATAAAGCATTTCGGCGATTCCCGCCAAGCGCTGCCAGGAACCGCAATTGCGCGACGTCTACGTCTTGGGCTTCGTCCACAACCGCGAAATCGAACGGTGGGTTCTTGCCGTCCTGAAGCTTCGCGGCGACGCGGCCAAACATCTCGGGGAAGGTGATCAGGCCACGCCTGCCCAATGCGGCGCGAACGCGTTCGAAGATGGACCACAGAATCGCGCGCTGAGATTCCTTCAGGCGGGTCTTGCGTCCGAGGCGTAAAACGTCCCGGTACGATTCCCAGGATTGCAACTGCCACGCGTCCACCACCTGCTCCCACTCGGTCATCAGGAAATGAAGGGAGAACTTGCTCTCAGGAACGGCTGCGGCGGATTCCGTTACGAGTTCACGAATCTGGTCGCTTGTTGCGATTTGAAGCTTTCCGACGTTTCGTTCGTAAAGACGGCGGCCGATGGCGTCGATCGAATGAACCTCAAGGCGCTCGCCGAGGTGCGGCTCGTTCCCGATCAGCCGGCGCAAGTGCGCCCGCAGAGCGTTCGCGAGCGGGTCGGAAAACGTGGTCAGCAGAACTCGCGCGTCCGGGTGGGATCGCGTTAGGAACACGGCGCGATGAAGCGCGACGATGGTCTTGCCAGTGCCGGCCGAACCGGAAACGCGCGCAGGACCGCCGTACTCGCGCTCGACCATCTGGCGCTGCGCGGGATGGAGAAATACCATCCACTTGTCCCAGGGATAATTCAGCGCCCGCTCCAGCTCTTCGACGTTCGTGATCACGCGGAAGCGGCGCTGCGCGTCGGGATGTTCGAACGGAGCGGTTGGAGCAGCCGGCGCACGAACCGGTGTCGAACCGGTGGCGAGTTCCAGGAGCGCCTCGGCGGCCTCGGCGGGGAGGTGATCCGCGAGTTCCAGGATCGAATCTTCATTCGCCGCACGAACATCCTTTAGCCATTCCACCGGGACTCCGTATCCCAGCAGCACGTCATCCGCGATGCCATCGAACAACAGCGGCTTTGGACGCGCGACCTCGACGTACTTCGGTATCGTGATTTCCTGAACGGTCTCACGAACCTCAACGAGTTGCGCCGCGCCCGTCTTCGGATGCGTTTCGAGCTTCCGCCGCTCCGCCCAGTTGTAAGCGTCGTCGTGATGGCCGACGTAGCACAGCAGCAGGCTGTCCTCGCTCCGATGCACGATCAGCCGAATATCGCTCGATACGCGAACAGACCAGAAACGCTTGTCTCTGGGCTTATCGAGCTTATGGAACTGCAGACTCGGATGCGCGGGGTTCAACTGGAGATCGAACGCCGTAGTCTTTACGGTTTTCTGTTCGTCCCCGGTTAGTCGGCCGAGGCTGTCCGTGAAGGTGTCGGCGATGCGGAATTCCATAGCGAGAGAATGGGCTACATGAATCGTATCGACTTCACGGTGGAAAAGTACCACGATTGGTGCGAATGGGAGGGCGTGGTCCCGTTTGTGGACGACGTTTCGCTGGTCAATCTGGTCGGCGAATACGAGACGGCTCGCGGGTTCCACATGCCGGGAAGCTACGGCGGCATCATGCCGCGCCGGGACAATCCCCGCGCTTACGTCCGTTACTTGCTGGGTCAATTCGATCCTGAAGACGGCAGGCCGACCGACGATGGCTGGACGTTGTTGCTGGGCTGCAATTGCAGCGTGACGGGTTGCTGGCCCCTGGCTACTCATGTGACCGTCGATCGAGACGCGGTGAGGTGGGATCGGTTCAGCCAGCCTCACCGGCCGTCGCAGGATTATTCGGGATTCGGACCGTTCATCTTTGCCCGCGACGAGTACGACCGGGCCGTCGAAGAATTGGCGGCAACTCTGGCGGCGCTGTACGGAAAGAGTCCATAGCCGGATGGCGCTTGTGCCGCGAAACCATCGATGGAGAAGGCACCGCCCGTTGAATCGCATCGAGCACGACTATACAGTGTTGGGTCTCACGACTCCAACAGCCGTTTGATCTCGTCGTGCACGCGCCGGGCGAGGGTGAGTGCGCCGGCGGCCTCCTCCTGGTCGGGCACATAGGGCGCATCGGGATAACGGAAGGCGCTCGCGTAATCCGTCAATTGATCGGCCTCGGCAAGCAGGTCCGAAAGGGACGGATTCAGCGCCGCGCATTGTTCCCTCAGCTCCTCGAGATCGTGCGTTTTGCGGAAGGGTGCGTTGTGGAAGACAAGAAAAGCCTTGGCGGCTTTTTCCGCCGCCTGCTGGCTGTGAAAGAGGGATCTGGAGGGTTCCCCCGCAACCAGTAATTCGGCCGCTCGAAGGTCCTTCATGGACTCAGCGAGCCAACGGCCCGCTTGATCACGCCGCAACTCTTCTTCTGTCATACAGAAGCCTTCCCTCTCGCAGCACTGCCGCGGGCAGCGAGGCAGCCACGTACTTAGCGCGTGCGTCGAAATCGGTCACGGGAAGGCGAATCAGATCGACCGCGGTCCCGATGCCTCGAATCGCCTCGCGCGCGCGCGGCCGGTACAACTCTTTCGGCGCATCGTCCGGCAACACCACGCAAAAGTCCAAATCGCTGTCCGGCCCCATTTCGCCCGTGGCCGCTGAGCCGAACAGGTAAATGCGCTCCGGATGGAAGTATTCCACGAGACGGCGCGTGATCTCGGCGATAGTCTCCTGTCTGGTCATTCAGTCCATCTTAAACACCTTCATAACCTCGTCACCCAAATGGTTGATCACCTTCACAGCGATCCTGCCCGATTGCGGCTTTTCGAACGGGCGCGAGGTGTCGCTGTTCAGCGTCGCCCAGGCTTCTTCGTTGATTTCGGCCTTGAGGGTCGTTTTCAGCGCCTTATACGGGTCGTTCGCGCCCAGGAAATATGCGTGCCGGACGAAAAAGCTTTCTTCGTTATAGTCGGTGTCAATGAACCAGCAGGCGATGCCTTCGGCGCCATCGCTGCGGACCTCGCCAGTTGAGGGATGGAACACGTCCACACCATTCACCCTCACCTGAATCTGGCCGTTCGGCGCATCGAGGATATCAATATCCGGCTCACCGAAGATCACGAACAGGTTTCCTTTGCCCGTGTTCTTTAGATCGTCGGCCATGTGGAGATCCGCATTCATGCGAGCTTTCAGCACGGGAATACGTCCGAGCTTGTCGAATTCGGCCGAGCGCGCGTCGTAGTTGAACGCGCACGCGATCAGCACATCGAAGACTGCGTCGCCCGCCTCCCGCGCGGCGGAAACCAGGTCCGGACGTGAGACGGTGCCGAACTCGGGACCGACGAAAATCCCGGCGCGCTTGTCGCCATAGCGGCCCTCGGCGCAAACGAGATCGCCCGGCCACGGCGTGATGGAGGAAAACGCGATCTTATCCTCTTTATGCGCCTGCTGGACACCCGCGGTCTTGAGATTCTCAAGGATCATCTGGACGAAGCCCGCGGCATCCTCCGATTTCGCGGCGGCGTCGATCAGCTCATCATCTTCGTCCACACCGAGGACGCGATGCGGTGAAAGACTTTCAACCGTGAACGGCCCCGCGACGCGCACCTTGCGTTTGTCGTCGTACGGTTTGTCGTAAAGAAACTCGAAATCAGCCTTGGCGGCAATCGAGGCGTCAATTTCCTTCTGCCGCGCGATGCGCTCGCGCCACCATCCGGAATGTAGCTCGCGGGCCGTCGCGGGCCAATTTGGATCGGGTTCGCGCGGGATCTCCCACTCATCCCATTTCTGCTTGAGTGCGGCATTGAGCTCCTGGCGGAGCGGTTCCAGCTTCTCCTGGTACTTCTCCCAGATCACATCGATTTCGGCATTATTGGCGATCGACTTGAGCGTGATGTGCGGGACGCGCTCGTAGACGAATCCCTGCCGGATGTCGCCGTGCGTCGGAGCTTCGGAGGGAATCGAGCGCGTGACTTCGGCTTCCTTCTGTTGGCCGTCCTTGCTGTCGGCGAGGAAGTAATAGGGATAGCGAGCGCCCATGATGCGAGCGCGAGCCAGCGCCAGCGCGACGCGAGAGGTGTCGATAGTGATCCAGCGGCGTCCCCATTGCTCGGCGACATAGGCGGTGGTGCCGGAGCCACAGGTGGGATCGAGCACGAGGTCGCCAAGGTCGGTGCTCATGAGAACGCAGCGCTGGACAACCGAGGCCGGAGTTTCAACAACGTAGATTTTATTGGTGCCAACCGCGATGTCCTCCCAGACGTTTATTATTTCGTACGCTGGGAAATCATCGAGGAACCGCTTGTAGCGTATGCTCTTCCCGGTACTCGCAATTCTGCCCGCTCTGATTAACGTAGCCATTCCAGTCCGGTTGGTTTTCCAGCTTCGCTGTCCACCGGGACTGTAGGCAGCGCCCTCAAAATCTTGGTCAAATATGCAGGTCGTCGTGGCTCCGGAAGATACCAGGTTGTCGTGCTGAAAAGCACGTAGGCCATCAGGGATGAGTCGCGGCTGTAGCCTTTCTTCTTGGGAGAGAGGCCTCACGAACGTCTGCCCTTGATCCGTCAGCTGATCATATCTTTCGCCAGTGGAAGCGCCAATGCCGACTACCTTTGTATCCATCAGCTTCCGCCACTTTACTTTTTCCAGGTCCTTGCAGTACCACGCCACGAAGTCAGTGACGTTCTTTATCGATCCAGCGCCGAGACCGCCGGTCTTCTTGATGGTTATGAGACTCACGAAATTCTCATCGCCGAAAACGTTGTCGAGAACGGCCCGGATACGATGCACATTCTCATCGCCGATCTGCACAAAAACGGACCCGGAGTCTGCTAGTAGGTCTCGCGCTGCTGTGAGCCGGTCCCGGAAGTACGTGAGGTAGGAGTGCACCCCATCCCGCCATGTGTCCCGAAAGGCCTTCACCTGCTCCGGCTCGCGCGTGATGTGCTCGACATTGCCATCCTTCACATCCCGGCTCGTCGTGGACCACTGGAAGTTCGAATTGAACTTGATCCCGTACGGCGGATCGATATAGATACACTGCACCTGCCCTCGTAACCCCTCGCGCTCGGCGAGGGACGCCATCACCTGCAAGCTGTCGCCGAGGATCATCCGGTTCGACCAGTTCCCGTCGTGCTGGTAGAACTCGGTTTTGGCGTTGCCCTCGGGAACTCCGTTGAAATCGGCGAAGAGATCGATCTGGCTATCCCCCGCCTTCTGCTCTGCAGCGCCGCGGCGCAGCAGATCGTCGATCAGAACCTTGGGGTGAACCTTTTCCTGGATATAAAGCGGCGGAGCGTAGGTCACCAGATCGGACCAGTCCTGCTCGTCCTTGCCGCGCCAGACCAGTTGCGGATCGAGATCGCGGTTGCGCGCCACTTTTTCCGCTTCCAGCCCGGCGGCGCCGCGCGCGTAGGCGACGCGAACCGGCTTTTCCTGCTCCTTTTCGATCACGGATTGAAATTCAGCCGTCGGAATGTTCTTGCGCGACGCCTCCTCATGAGTAAGTGCCTCGACGGTCTTCTTTTTTGCCGGCTTAGGTTTGGTGGCCATATTGTTATTCGCCGACCGCAACGGGCAGAACTGGTTGCTTCACAATGGAATCGATCATTTGGTTGAACTCCGGCTCGACCTTCGCCTCGAAATCGGACTCGATCCGCCAGGCGTCGGTGAACTCGGCGAAGGCCCAGCGGCCGAATTGCCCGTTCGCGTTCACTCCGGGTATCCAATAGGTGTCCATCGCGAGCTTCTTTTCCTTCGCGTCCTCGCGGCGGTAGCCTTTGATCTCGACAATCAGGTGCAGCAGATCGTCTTCTCCGTGGCCGTCGTCCACGAGCACGATGAAGTCCGGCAGATACTGCCGCGTTTCCGAGCCGCAGCGGTACGGGACCTCCAGTCCCAAGTTGTGATTTTTCGCATACGCCTTTACGCGGGTATGCGATTCGGCGACGCGGCAGAATTCGGCTTCCCAGCCGCTGTCGAGAATTACCCAATTGACGTGGCAGCGGCGCGCGTCCGTCCGCCAGCGCTCCCGGCGGGAGGTATTGAACTTGACGTGCCGGGTCGATCCGGCGGGGTTATAAGGATCGAGCACGGCCTTGATGGGCCGCGTGTCCAGAAACGCGCTGGTAATGGCGGTGGTGATCCTGTCACACGCCCTATCAGCCAACTGGGGATATAAGAGCTGGCCGGCCTTTGTGTCGCCCTTGCAAACCAGATACGAATCAAGCCACTGTTTGGTTATCCGCTTGAGCTGTCCGAACAGGTGCAGCTTCGGCTCCTCGCCCGCGTCCCGCCACTTCGTGTAGAGCAGATGCCTGGTGAGATGGAACAGCAGAGTGGATTGGCGCATGTCCAGATGCTCCACCGTCAACTCGACGCCCTCGCCAAGGATGCCTTCGTTTTTCGTAACCGAGGGCGCGCCCACCAGGGCGGGCGTCAGCTCCAGGACCGAATCCGGCGTGAAATTCGCTTTAAGGCGCTCCTCTGGCAGCTCAACGCGATATCCGGCAACGCGCGGAAAGCGGATTTCGAGTGCATCGCGATCGGGGCGGACGGCTTTCACCTGGATAGTCTCGCTCGGCGGCTGCGGAGGAGCGACCACGGGCTTGGCCGTGAAATCGAACGGAATGCCGAGGACGTCGGCGTACTCGACGTTAAACAGTCCGGTCTCTTCGTTGAGATCGTAGGACTGGCGCCGAAGAGCCCGGCCGATTACCTGTTCGCACAGGAGCTGCGTCCCGAAGGCGCGGACGCCCAATATGTGCGTCACCGTATTCGCGTCCCACCCCTCCGTAAGCATCGAAACGGAGACGACGCAGCGGATCGATTCGCCCAGGCGATCCGGCTTACCCACGGTGTTCATGACCTCGCGCAATAATTCCTGATCCGAAAGATTCTCGGCGCGCTGGCGGTCGCCAGTGCGTTCGATAATTTCGCGGCGGAAACGGTCGATTGGCCCGGCATTCATCGTGCGGAAATTATCGTCCAGCGCCTCGCCGGACTCGAGCTGCTGCGAATCGATGAGCAGCGTGCCCGGCTGCGCCAGCGGGTTCCCGAATTCGTCGAAGTTGCGGAACAGCGGCATGCGCCCGTTGGTGAACCGCGGTTCCTGGAATCCGGAAACGTAGTCGTACACCAGTTTCGATGCCGAGGTATTCTGACAAACCACAATGAAACACGGGGGCACGCGCACGCCTTGTTCCTTCCAGATGTTGAACGTCTTTTCGTAATGCCCGTAAAGCGCGTCGAGCGCCGTGGTCAGAGCCGTGGGCAGTCTCAGCGGATCCAGGCTTTCGGCTTTGCCGCGCCCCTTTCTCGGCATTTCCGAGCGGATGTGCTCCCACAGGTTCCGGAAGATCGGCGCATCCGCGCCTGCAATGTTATCTGCCACGGGTACCCGGGGAAGCTTAACGATGCCGCTCTCGATCGCGTCCATCAGCGAAAAATCGCTCATGGTCCAATGGAACAGAGTTCCCTCGGCGTAGCCGGAGCCGCGCAGGAAAAACGGCGTAGCCGAAAGATCGATCACGCGATTGAGGCCGAGCTTACGCTGCACGGTTTCAAGCCCGTTGATCCACAGCCGCGCGGCTTCGTTGTTCTTCTTCGCTTCTTCCTTCTCGTCGCCCTTCAGTTCGACCTCGGCCGCTTCTCCGGGCTTCTGGCGATAGCAGTGATGCGCCTCGTCGTTGAGCACCAGAATATTCTTCAGGCCCATCAATCCCGGCATCACACGTTGAAGCATCTGGCCTTCGGTCTCAAGCGTCTTCAACGCCTCGCCGCGGCCCTGGAGCAGCGACCGGCCGCCTTTCGATAGCTCCACCCGCTCGCGCAGTTTGAACCCGTGATAGTTGGTGATCACGATCTTGGCGCGGTCCAGATCGGGCAGCATATCCGTGGGAACCAGCTCGCGCTCCCGGTAATAGCTGTCTGGATCATTCGGCTGGAGCACGCGAAGGCGATCCTTGATGGTGATCCCCGGCGTGACAATCAGAAACCCGCGGGTGAACCTATGGCTGCCGGGCTGCCGGGCGGCGTTGACCGCCTGCCAAACGATGATCATCGCCATGACAGTCGTCTTGCCGGCGCCGGTGGCGAGCTTCAGCGCCAATCGCAGTAAATCGGGATTCGCGGCTGCGTTCGCGTCCGCGAGGTGATCCAGAAATTTTTTGCCGGTTTTGCCAATGTGCGGAGCTACTTCGCTCAGCCAGATCGCGGTTTCGACAGCCTCAATTTGGCAGAAGAAGGGACGAACGTCGCCGAAGCGATGATGCCGCCAGTGTTGGAGCAGCCTCTGCGTCTCGGGCGTGACCTTCCAGTCGTTCGGATTGGAAAGCGCGCGCCACTGATCGACGAAGTAGCGGATTTCACTGATGATCGAGGTGGGGTCGTACTGCTGCTTCTCCGTCGAGAGGCCCTTACCTTCGTCGAAAACCATTGTTTTCTGCGGCGTGGCTTTGCTTTTCCGCGGCTTGGGGATGGGCGTGATGAACTCGGCCCGGCGGCGCGATTCGATAACACGCTGCGTGGGCTGCCCCTGCGGGTCCAACTCCCAGTGGCACGTGGGGTAATCATACGGCGAGTTGAGAATCGGTCGCTTGAAAAAATCGCTTTCCATGCGCGGTCGGAATTCCGTCAAAATTTGGCTAAAATTCGGTGAATATCTAGAGCATATCGGATCTGGCCGGGAATTGACAGAACGGCGTAGGGGGCTTGCCAGGGAGGCGTCGGCTAGGCGGCCGGCGTCCTGTCCCGCACTACGGCCCGCGCGACCCATTCACAAATCCGTCGTTCTTTTTCTTCCGCCGTTTCAAGCACCTACGGTTTCAGTACACAGGGACAAGCGTCAGTCCGCCGCTACAGTCCAGACAGAGCGGGCCAATTCCGCCCCGCTCTAATCAGCCCCGCCTGTCAGGGTGGGGTCAATCAGCCCCGCCCGTGAGGGCGGGGATTAAGGAGCCACTCAATGACCGAAGCCCAACTTACCGCCAACCGCGAAAACGCCAAGCTTTCCACCGGGCCACGCACGCCCGAGGGCCGAAAGCGTTCCTCCCTCAACGCCTTCCGCCACGGACTCACCGGCCAAATCATCATGCACACCCCGGAAGACGAGCAAGCCTTCAAGAAGCACTGCGATGGAATCCGCGAAGCTCTCGCCCCCGTCGGCGCTCTCGAGCTCGATCTCGCTCAGGCCATCGCCGAGGATCGCTGGCGCCTCAACCGCGCCCGCGCGCTCGAGAACTCTATCTTCGCCCTCGGCCAGGGCGAACATCTCCTCGAGGACTCCGGCTACCACCCTGAAGTCGACACCGCCTTCGCCCAAGGCCGCACCTGGATGACCCACGCCCATGAGCTTCATCTCCTGACCACTTACGAAAATCGCATCCGCCGCGCGGTGGAAAAGAACACGGCCGAGCTCCACGCCCTGCAGGCCGAGCGCAAAGCCGCCGTCGCCAAAGCGGAAGAGGAAGCTCGATTACTGGTTCAACTCGCGGAAGCCGAAGGCGGAGACTACGACCCCGCCGATGATTTCCCCGCCGAATCCCAGCCCGCTGGCTTCGTTTTTTCAAGGGCCGCCATCCAGCGTCAGATCGACCGGAACCGGCGCATCGGCCGCGCCCTCGGCCTCCTGAACCAGTCAGCCGACTCCAATCAGCAAGGGCCGCGCCACCGCGCAACCCTGAGGGTGATCGAAAAACAGGCGGCGGCTACCCAAAATTGAGGAGGTGCACCGGATCGTAATTTCAATCCCAAATTCAATTGCAGCCACCCGCTTGCTTGTCGCTGAGCGTTCTCCTGGGACTTATGCACCCCTGCTCGAAGGCGGGCGGCGAAGGAGTGCAAGCGCGAGAGGAGACGCAGGGAGGCCGCCGCAGAGACGGTCCCGCAGCCGCTTCCTAAACCCCGCGTAGCCGGAACCACGTGAAAACGTCTATAGCTCTCGCGAAGATCTCCGATGTATGAGATAAGAGCTTTTGGCCAATAGAATTTCTCGCAAAGCAGGGTGGCCAGTCCGGGACTGGTCGATTCGGGAAGAGAACTTAGGTTTCGCGTCGTTGTACGATGCCTGTAGCCGTGGCGGCGGCAGCTAAGACCGAAGCGTCAATGGTGCGTGACAGCCCGTCGCAAA
>DATDGT010000018.1:0-43443 GCA_036521975.1 Bryobacteraceae bacterium | reverse complement strand
TTGTTGCAGCAACTCCGGTTGACCCTCCCGGATCGGTTCCAACAGAATCGCGAATGTAGTGTAGACTCGGCAATCGCCTGAGCTGATTCTTAAGGGCTTAGCCGATTTTCCGGCCCTTCTGTGACGAACTTGGGCTAGCGCGGCCACTTCGCCCCAGTTTCCGGACGCCGGGCGCTGAAAACTGATAACTCTATCTGGCCCGCGTGCGGTTAATCCCCGCGATTCCCGCTTTTGCATCGTTGAACGAGCGGTGCAGCGTTCCCGCGACGGCGCCTACTTTTCGCGAGGCGTCTTCCAGCCGGGAGCCGAACCGCTCCGCGCCTTTCTCGAACAGACCAGCCGCCCAAGCGGCCACCGCAGGCGCGATCAGCGCCGCGCCCACCACGCTTAATCCGATTCCCGCGGCCACCAAGCCGGTCCCGGCCAGGGCCATTTTCTTCGCGTCCATGTCACCTCCAATACTTCGCTAGCACTTGGTGCAAATTGCCGTGCACCGCTCCGGTTCGTTTACGCGAACGTTGCAAGTGTTTAGCTCCAAACAGCCCGCGCGGTATCGACTACCAATTCCAGTTTGCGCCATTGATCGTCCATGGACAACAGGTTGCCTGCCGCTACCGAGGCGAAACCGCATTGCGGGCTGAGAGCGAGGTTTTCGAGCGGCACATAGCGCGAGGCCTCATCGATACGCCGCAGCAAATCGTCCTGGCGCTCCAGATCGCCTTCCTTGGTGGTGATCAGACCGAGCACGACGTTCTTGCCGCGCGGAAGCAACCGCAGCGGCTCAAATCCGCCGCAGCGTGCCGTGTCGTACTCCAGCAGAAAGGTGTCGACATCGATCGCGCCGAAGAGTTTTTCCGCGATCGCATCGTAACCGCCTTCGGTGAACCAGCGGCTGCGGCTGTTGCCGCGGCAAACATGCAGCGCCAGCGTCACCCGATCGCGCGCAATCCCGTGAATCGCGGCGTTGTCCGCAGTAATGCCGGCCTCGAATTCGCGGTCCGCGTCGCGTCCGACGGCGCGCAGCTTCTCGCGCTGGCCCGGATCGAGATAAAACGAATAATACGGCGCGTCGAATTGAATGTATTCGACGCCCTCCCTTATCAGCCACTGAACCTCGTCGCGCACGATCTCCGCCAAGTCCGTAAGAAGCTCGCCGCGGGTGGGATAGAAACGATCGGAGAGGCCCGGTTTGTAGCTGGGAACCAGAAAATTCGAGGGCGCCGGAAGGGTGATCTTGAACGGTCCCGGCGCGCGATCCTTCAGGAGCGGCAGCTCGCGAGCGGTCAGTTTTCGGGTTTTTCGCAGCTTCCCTCCGACGGCGTTGGCCGAGCTGCCTTCCCGGCCGCCTCCCGGCCCGTGCCACTCGATTTCGACCTTCTGCGGGACGAATCCCTCCACGGCTTCCGCCATGTCGGTGAGCCAGGAGCCGCGCCGCATCTCGCCGTCACTGAAAATATCGATGCCGATGGAGCGCTGTTTTTCGAGCGCTGCTGCGATCGCCAGATCCTCGGCGGCACGAAGTTGGTCCAGCGCGATGCGCCCCTGCGCGTAGGCCGCGCGGGATTCCAAAAGCTCCGGCGGGCGAAGGAGGCTGCCGACTTGCTCGGCACGGTAGACGGCGGCCATCACCAGTCCATGGCGAGTCTGGCGAAGGTCCGCACGCAAATCCCCGTGGGCCCCTTCGCCATATACGGCTTGGCGTCGTCCAGCCACGCTGTTCCCGCGATGTCCAGATGCACCCAGGGCGTATCGCCGGCGAATTCGCGCAGGAACCACGCCGCGCTGACGGCGCCGCCCCATCGCCCGCCGATGTTGGCCAGATCCGCGAACGCGCTATTCAAAAGCTCTTTGTAATCCTCGTCCAGAGGCATTCGCCACATCTTCTCGCCTTCGGCTTTGGCGGCCGCCATCACGCGCGTCAATAACTCTTCATTATTGGTGAAGACGCCGGCGTTCACGTGACCCAGCGCGACGACGATGGCTCCAGTGAGCGTCGCGGCGTCCACAAGGTGCGTGCAGCCGAGTCTTTGCGCGTATGTAAGAGCGTCGATGAGAATCAAGCGGCCTTCGGCATCGGTGTTGAGAACTTCAATCGTCTTTCCGCCGAGCGAAGTCACGATATCGCCGGGCCGCTGGGCTTTCGCACCCACCATATTTTCCACGGCGGGAACCAGGGCCGTGACCGCGATGGCCGGCTTCAACTGGGCGAGGGCGCGCATTGCGCCGAGCACCGCCGCGCCGCCCGACATATCGTACTTCATCTTTTCCATGCCCTCGGCCGGCTTGATGGAGACGCCTCCGGTGTCGAACGTCACGCCTTTGCCCACCAGCGCTAGATGATCGGACGATTTGGCCGCCTCCGGCTTGTAGCGCACAACGATCAGCGCCGGCGGTTCCGCGCTGCCTTGCGCCACTCCTAGCAGCGCGCCCATACCTAACTGCCGCATCCGATCCTGATCCAGGATTTCGCAATCCAAGCCGAATTCGGCCGCCATCGCACGCGCGCGTTCGGCCATAAGAGTGGGCGTCATGCGGTTGGCCGGCTCATTCGCCAGGTCGCGCGCGAAATTCTGCGCTTCAGCGAGGATTCGCCCGCGTTCCATGGCCGCTTCGAGCTGCCTTCCGTCCCCTGCCGCGACCAGTTGAAAACCCTCCAGCGATTTGCTCTCTTTAGTGGAGGTCTTATACTGATCGGGTTCGAAATTTCCAAGAACGGCACCTTCCACGGCGGCCTCCGCTTCCCCATCGCGAAGCGCCCACGCCAGAGTTTTTACGCCTTTTTGCTTGAGCGAGCGTACCGTGGAAGCGACGGCCCGGCGCAGCGCGGCGCCATCGAAGTCCTGCTTCTTGCCCGCGCCTGCCAACACCAGGCGCTTGGCGGCCAAGCCTGGAGGCCGATGCAGCACGGCGAGCTCGCCGGGTTTACCCGTGAATTCGCCCGAGTTTCGCAGTTCCTCAAACCAGGCCGTGGACTGCTCAAGCTCCGCCGGCGGCCCTTCGTCCTGCACTATGAGTACGGCAATCGCGTCGGCCTCGGCGCGGTCAAGGGATTGGGAGATCAGTTTAGTTTCCATGGAATGGGAGCGGCGTCGAGAGCATCGTGGGGCGCGATCCTAATTGCTCTTGGACGTGTTGTCGCCGGGCGGCTTTTCCCCCGGACGCAGCAATGTGGGTTTCTTCTTCTGCTCGTCAATGCTCTTCTGCTTCGCCGCTTTCTTCGCATCCTGTTCCTCCGGCGTCAAAGCCTCATCGCGCTCGGCCCGCTCTTTCTTATCGTGAGCCACGATCTCCCGCGCGCGGGCGTTCAAATCCTGGTCCGAAAGCTCGACGCTGTCCGAAGTTGTGTCAATCGCGTCTTTCAGAACGAAGTCGTAGCGCGAGAGATCCTTGGGCGCCGAATCCTTGATCTTTCGTAGATTCGCCAGCATCTCCTTTTCCTGCTTGTTGACCGCGCCGTTTGCCTTGTCGATCGCCAGTTTGCGCCGAAGCGCGTCGTCGGCCACCGTATCGATGGCCTCGACAATCTGTGTGTATTGCTCCAGCAGGTCGTGGATTAAGGCGCTACGTCCGGGCTTGTCCTTGGACACAAGCTGACTCACCTGATCCATCCGCTGCCGCGCGAAGTGCAAGTACAGCAGCATGCGCTCGTTCGGGTCCTGCGTCGCGCGCACCTGCTCGACTTCGTCGCTGGTCAAATAGTCGCGGTTGGCCTGCGCCTGCAAGCCGGGAAGCGCGCACAACGCCGCGGCGCAAAACCCCCAAACTGTTCGCTTCATGGATTCTTCCTCTTGCTCATGATTCCCTCAAGCAGGTCGTCGTGGACAATGGATACGCGATCGCGGACTTTGTCCAATACACTCCGGTCGGCGAAGCTCATCGTCTGGCCAAACCCTTCCAAGCGGCGTAAAAGCTCGCGCAATCGCAGCTCGGCTTGCTTGAACTTTCCGTTGCGGCGGGGATCTTTGCCGGTCTGCTGCAGCGATTCGTACGCCAGATCCACGGACGCGCCCACTTCTTCCAGCTCCGTTTTCGATTGGTCGACTTCACCACGCCCGTACGCGTCGCGTGCCGCGTCGAGCGCCAGGTTGGCATTGTCCAGGGCTCGCTCGCTGCGCTTTTCGAGATTCGGCTCGGACTTCACCCCGGCCAGATCCGAGCCGGCCTGAGAGGCCTGACCGAAAGCAAGGCCCCAAGCCCCCAACATCAAGATCGCAATCCGCCACATCGCCGTTACCTCTATTTGCCCAACTCTCTTCCCAGGATACGCGCCCGTTGACGCGCCTGAAACTCCTGGTCGGGATGTTCGCCATGGCTCGCCAAAAGAAACTTGGTGTAGTTCTCCCAAGCGTCCTTGACTTGATGCAGATGATCGTATGCCACTGCACGAATAAAAACAAGGGCGTTCGATTCCGCTCCCAACGCGCGAATTCGATCCAGCGCCTCCAGGGCTTGTGGATATTGTTCCGCCGCCATGTAAACGCCCGACAATTCCGTCCACGCCTCCACAGAATCCGGCTTCGCCTGGCCCACCGCCAAAAACTGAGCGGCGGCGGCGGGGAATTTCCGCTGATCGCGCAGCAGACGGCCGTAGAACATTCGGAGTTCGATATCGCCGGGCGCGGCCGCGACCGCTTGGGCGGCCAACGGTTCCGCTTTTGCGATCTGCTTGTCTTGCACGTAGGCTTGCGCCAGCGCCAGGCGGTTGGCCGGCGTGGGAGACGCAGCTACCGCCGCTTCCAGCGGTGGAATCGCGTCGGCCGCGTGCCCGGTTTCGAGCAGCAGCGCCCCTAGCCGTTCCTGCGCGCCGGGATTTGCGGGAAATTCGCGATAGATCGCAATAGCCTCGGGAGCTTGCCGAACATTTTCGTAGGTCGCGGCCAATTCCAGGAGCGCGTCTTTATAGGAGGCTTGGCTCAAGATCGCTTTCCGGTAATGCGGCCCCGCATCTGCGGGCTTGGCTTGGCGCGCCAGCGACCGCCCAAGTCCCAACTCGGCGGGAGCGGAGCTGGAATCCAACTCCAGCGCGGCTCGATAAGCCGCTTCCGCGTCCGCAAATTGTCCCAACGCAAAATAGGCGTCCCCGAGGTACAGGCGCGGCCGGACTTCCTTCGGTTTCTGTCCGGCGGCGCTCGTCAAATGGGAAACGGCCTCCGCGGCGTCTTTGGTCCGGATCAGCGATAACCCCAGATTCAGATCCGCCTCGTAAAGCCCCGGGCGCAGCTCAAGAACTGTCCGGTATTCGCGAATCGCGTCCGTATCGCGATTCAGCAGGCTGTAGGTCAGGCCCAGATTGAAGTACGCGCCATAATCCTTTGGATCTTGCGCGATGGCTTTGGAGAACAACGCCACGGCGTCGTCATACCGGCGCTCGTCCAGGGCTTTCAATCCCTGCGCTTCGAAATCGGCGGATTGCGCCAGGAACGCCAGCGCCAGAAACCACATAGTTGATTCGATTTTAGCGTCAATGGAGCGCACAGGCGAAGCCGTTGTGCGCCTTCTGGGACGATGTCAAAATGGTCTATGTGTCCAAATTGCTTTCTCCACCTGCGGCTCCCGGCTTGCGACGGAAACTGAATCCCAACCGGATATTTTTACCTCGCGCGCTGCGCGATGCCATTCCGGATCTGCCCACCTGCATCGGGCGCGATCTGGTGCTCGAGGGGCTATCGGGCCGCGTGGCGGACACCGTCTTCGTGGGCCGGTGCGTGCAGTTGGAGCTGCTCGCGGTGGAGACGGGCAAACTTACAGGTCAATTCCCGGTTAGGATTTCGCTGTCAGTGGAGGCGGCCCGGGCGCTGGCGGAAAATCTCACGAAGCTGGCCGACCAGGCAAGTTCTGCCGGTCACGCGTAAGTCCCCCAAGCCTGGCGATCGTGGCTCCTGCGCTGTGGGATCGAAAGCGGCAGGTGATCGAGCAAACGCTGCTCGTTCCGCGGCACCTCGGGCGGCCATGCGCAGACGGAGCGCGCATTTAGAAGTGGTGGGCGGTCGCAGGCTCGAACTGCGGACCTCCTGCTTGTAAGGCAGGCGCTCTAACCGGCTGAGCTAACCGCCCGGCACAGATCTCTCTTGATTCTAAACCACCTCCCTATTTCCTGAAAGAAACCCGGTCGCCTAAATCGGTGGGATCACCGGAGGGTGTCTCTGCCACGATAGTCTTCAATCTCCGAACCGATTTCGCATCCACCTGTTCGACTTTCTCACGAGGGCCAATTCGCCCTCATACTTTCATCCGTACAGGTCGCCCCTTTGACCGGGCGTGACCCACATTAGGACGGCCAGATCCCGACGCAACCGCTCATGGCTACTCCCTGGAACACGCGACTTTCACCGCGTGCCCCCAAGATACTTTTCAACACTTTGATTGTTGACATCATCCCGAGTCGTGGCCTACACTTTCCCAATAGGGTGTGGGGTGCAGCGGCGTTAAATCTATCTTTTTGCATCCCCCAGGAGATTCTTGCATGCGACCTTTGTTGATTGCTGTGGTAGCACTCGTGTTCCCCTTCAGTATGTTCGCCCAAGGCGACCGCGGCACGATCACCGGTACAATCGCCGATCCTGGCGGGGCCGTGGTGGCCAACGCGGCTATTGAGGCACGCCACGTCGCAACCGGTACGGTCTATGACACTGCGAGCACTAGCACTGGCAACTATACACTCGCGCAACTGCCGGTAGGAGACTACGAATTGGGGGTCACCGTTGCGGGATTCAAGAAGTATGTTCGCTCCGGCCTCACCGTAGAGGTCGCCGGCGTTTTGCGCGTCGATGTGACACTGGAAGTTGGCGCGACTTCCGAGTCGGTCACCGTCAACGCAGCGGCTCCGCTGCTCAAAACCGAAAGCGGCGAGTTGAGCCACAACGTGCCCAGCGAAACAGTGGACCAGCTTCCCATCCTGGGAATCGGCTCGAACGTTGCCGGCAGTTCCGCTATCCGGAATCCGCAAGCCGTGGCGTATTTGCTGCCGGGAGCATTCGTCATGGAGAATTCCAACATGCGCGTGAACGGTGTGCCCGGGAATACGGCATCGTATCGTCTGGAAGGTCAGGACTCCAGCAACGGGCAGGTGCCGGCGACACAAGCGCAAACTCAGCCCAGCGTCGACTCCATCCAAGAAGTCACCATTCAGACCAGTAACTTCGCTGCCGAGTACGGCATGGTCGGAGGGGGATTCTTTAACTACACCATGAAATCGGGGACCAACCAACTTCATGGCAGCGGCTATGACTACTTCGTGAACGAAGCTTTGAACGCCAACACTCCCTGGCTGAATGTCAAGCCGATTGCACGGCGCAACGACTTCGGCGGCACCATAGGCGGGCCGATTGATATTCCCAAAATTTATGACGGCCATGACAAGACGTTCTTCTTCTTCAATTACGAGGAATATCACGAGACCGAAATCATCAACAACATTCTGGATACAGTTCCGACCCTGCAATATCGTATGGGCAACTTTGCCCAGGCTTATACGGGCCGCACGCTAGGTACCGATCCGCTTGGCCGGCCCATTCTGGAAGGCCAGGTCTACGATCCCGCGACGCAGCGGGCCGCTTCCACGGGGCAACTGATCCGCGATCCGTTCCCGGGTAACGTAATTCCGACGACACGGCTCGATCCGGTGGCCTTGAACATTCAGGCTTTGATGCCGCTTCCCAATCAAGGTTCGGGCGTGATCAACAATTACGTGAATCCGTTCCCCAGTACGCGGCTCACTTATATTCCGGCGTTTAAGATCGATCATTCGATTGGAGCAAAGCTGAAGATTTCCTATTATTGGTCGCGGACTCGAACCGCCAGCCAGCTTTCGCCTACCCTCGGCGGAGCAGACGGGCTGCCGCAACCCATCTCCGGCGAAATCGGCACCTTCATCACTTCCTACACGGAGCGCGCCAACCTGGAATATTCCCTGAGGCCGACGCTCCTGTTCCACTTCGGAGCGGGCTGGATGAACGACTATTTCACCGACAATTCGTTGACTACGAATTACAATCCGGCTCAGGCGATCGGGCTGCAGGGCGTGCCAGTGAACCGGATGTTTCCGTACATGACCGGGCTGTGTCCCGCGGGAACCAGCAACGGTACGGTCACCGCCACCTGCGGAGGCCAGGGCGGCATGAAGGTGATGGGCCCGACCACCAACCGCGACCCCATTCTGTATAACAAGCCGACCTTCAATACCAGCCTCACGTGGGTGAGGGGCAACCACACGTTTAAGTTTGGCGGGGAACTGCGTATTGAGACCAACGAAGCCAATCTTTACAAGGACACCAACGGCGCTTTCACGTTCAGCCCGAACGAGACCGGATTACCCTACTTGCAATCCTCCAGCCTGGGCGGCGGAACTGTGGGCTTTGGCTATGCGAGCTTCATGCTTGGCGCGGTGGATCAGTTGCAGCTTGCGCCGATCAATCAGATGAGGATGGGCAAGTGGGCGCTCGGTCTTTTTGCGCAGGATACCTGGAAAGTGACGCGGAAACTCACGATTGATTACGGTCTCCGCTACGATTATCAGACCTACTTGAAGGAAACCGGCGGGCGTTATGCGCAATTCGCGCCGCTGGTGCCGAATCCGACCGCGGACGGCCAGCCCGGCGCGGTTGAGTTCGAGGGTTATGGCACGACCGCAACCGGAGTCCAGCGGTGCAACTGCCTATTCGCGAAAAACTACCCCCTCGCTTTCGGCCCTCGCTTCGGAGGGGCTTATCAAATTAATCCCAAGACCGTGGTTCGCGTGGGGGTTGGCATTGTGTACTCGGCTATTGACGACGCTAATGGCGCCACCTCCGGAGGCCTGTCCATTCCCAACCCGGTAGGGACCACTTCGTTCGGCCAGCCGGTGATGACGCTGGCGCAGGGCATACCTCCGACGATTCTGGCTCCGTTCCCGAACTGGAATGTAGGCCAGTTCCCGGCGACTTCCGCAATCGGAGCGCAAGCACCGGAAACATGGTACGACCAGAACGCCGGGCGGCCCGCTCGCCAATACCAGTGGAGCGTAGGCGTGCAGCGCGAGTTGAACCGGAACCTGGCGGTGGAAGCCAGCTATGTGGGTAATCGCGGGATTTGGTGGAATGCGCCCGCGCTTATCGATGTAAATGCGCTCACACCGCAAAGGATTGCTGCCGCCGGCCTGAACATCAACAACTCCGCGGACGTGCAGTTGCTGGCTTCACCGCTCAATTCCGCGCTCGCAATTTCGCGCGGATTCGGCAAGCCGCCGTTCGGAGACTTCCCCTCCACGCTCACGGTGGCGCAATCGCTGCGGCCATTTCCGCAATTCAGCAGCATCACCGCGTTGTGGGCGCCGAATGGTGACACTGATTACAATTCGCTACAGGCCAAGGCAACGCAGCGCTTCTCTCATGGTCTGCAGGCGACCGTTCTGTTCACCTGGGCCAAGGCGATGTCGGACGCGGCGCCCAGCAACGTGACTATTCCGGGAACCGGCGCGCAGGCGGTGAACGACGTGTTCAACCGCAGCCAGAACATGTATCTTTCGCCTTACGACATACCTCTGGCCCTGACCATCGCGCCGAGCTATACCCTGCCCACACTGCACACCAACCGCTTCGTTTCGTGGCTCGTGCGCGACTGGCAGATTAATGCACTGTTGGGCTATTCGAGCGGCCTTCCCATCGAAGCGCCCATCGCGCAGAACAGTCTGAATACGGTGTTGTTACGCAATACGGCCGGCAGCCAGATCAGCTTCGCCAACCGTGTGCCGGGTGTGCCTCTGTTTACCCAAGACCTGAACTGCCACTGCTTCGATCCCAACAAGGGTTTCGTGCTGAACCCTGCTGCCTGGACCGAACCTGGCGCGGGCCAATGGGGTAGTGGCGCCGCGTATTACGACGATTATCGGTTCCAACGGCGGCCGAACGAAAACATGGCGCTCGGACGCATCTTCCGTATCCGCGAACGGATGCAGCTCAATATCCGCGCCGAGTTCTCCAACATTTTCAACCGAGCGGAAATGCCCAATCCGACCTCGACCAATGCCGCGCAAACCCAGGTGCGCAACACTGCAGGTGTGCCCACCGCGGGATTCGGCTTCGTTGCTACCGCCAACGAGGGCGCGATCACAAATATACAGACCGTGACATCCCGTCAAGGCTCCCTCGTGGGCCGCTTCACCTTTTGACGTGAACAGCGGAAGTACGGCCTTGTTGATACGCGCCGCGATCCGTACGTTATCGACTATTACATACGCGTCGCTCGCTGGCTTCTGCCTCACTATGTAAAGCGGTCCGTCTAACACCGCCGTCACTGGTTGGACCGTCCGCTTGACACACGGGTTTCTGGTCAATGTGGCCCCCGGCGTGCTGCATCGCTTCCGTGAACAACCGAGCTGAGTCACGCACCGCCGGGCACTGGCTTCGTTACCCCGTCATGGGAACCGGCGCCCTGTTTCTGGTCTGGATGATGCTGCGCGTGTACGTCCTCTAAAGAAAATGAATAATATACTCAAATATTTTGTCTGCACCAGCCCTCTATGGCTTAACTCTTATGTGAGCGCCGATCCGGTGCCGGTTCGACATGCCGAGGGCTTTATCCATGGATTTATCGTCCTCACAGACATGAACGACGCGATCCTTGCATCGGGAGACGTTACGCAGTTGCCAGCATGAAACCATGTAAGGATGGCCATGGCGCTGCACTTTAAGGACGGCTCGCTGTATGAGGAGACGTCGGTTTTTTCCCAGCAGCGTGCCTTCAGGCTGCTGAGCTATAAGCAGGTCATGAAAGGACCGGCCTTCAAAACCCAGCAGACGATGACCCTCGATACGGCAACCGGAAACGTGAATATCCAGGCAACCGACAAGGACGGCAAAGACAAAACCATAGCGAAGCAGATATCCCTGCCGGAAGACCTTGCCAACGGCATCGTCTCGATGCTCCTGACCGATGTGGACCCCAAGGCCGAAACAACGCTATCGATGCTTGCTGCCTCGCCCGAACCGCGCCTGGTGAAGCTTAAAATCGCTGCAACAGGAGAAGAGCCGTTCTCGGTCGGCGGCTCCGGCTTCAAAGCCACGCACTACGTCGTGAAGGTTGATTTAGGAGCCGTCACTGGGGCTGTGGCAAAGGTGACAGGAAAGGAACCACCACCCACCCACATCTGGGTGGCCGCCGGAACCGCGCCGATTTTCCTGAAATCCGAAGGTCAGCTATTCGAGGATGGCCCGATCTGGCGGATTGAGCTGGCGAGCCCGGCGTGGCCAAAGCAAGGGAAATGACATCTTCCCCGCGGCATCGGGCCGCGATGGGACTTACCGATGTATGTCCCCAAAGACGCCGAGGAAGTGAAAACGGCAGCGGCCGAACCGCTGCGCCTGTTTCAGCCGCTTATATCTCCTTCAGCAAGTGGTGATCCTTTCGTTCCGCCGCACGGGAGTTTTGGCCGCCAATTTGCTCGTAGCGGGATCATGAATTTAATTGCCGACAAAACCCCGGAAGTCCGCGTATGACGCTCATATTTGAAACGAAGAAATTTCGGGTCCAGATCGTGGGAAAAAGCGCCTGGGTGGAAACCAGTGAAGGCGGTCGATGGGTGCTCCGGAGCCAGATCAATCTGCCGGTGAATCTGTCCATTGCTCGCGCGCGGAGCGGCATTCCCGTGCTTCGCGCCGCTGTGGAGCACTATGAGCGGGCCCGCAATGGCGATCAAGCTCTGCGGGCCGCGCTCACCGGGACAGTGGTAAAGGAAAAGCAGGCTGTGTCCCCCACCACAGCCGAGGCGCCGCGGCAGTGGCTTCAGACGGCGCAGCGGCAGGGGGCTCTCAACAACGGAGGCCGGGGACCACTTCGTCCCCCGCTGGTTCGGCTTGAAATCGGTTTGCCGCAAAGAGCATAACTGCAAAGCTCTCAGACACCAGGCAATGTTTACCGATCCGACGAGTCCATCCAGCCTGGAGCTCCGCAGCAGATAGGCGCGCATTCTCATCTAGAATTTATGCGGGAGACGAAGCAGAGACCCCACTCAGCGAACCAGCAGATGCAGGAAGTGCACGAGCGAAGCTCCGTCACCCCACGCGTCGTTCACAAGGCGGTGCGCCGGGAAGGCGATGACGAGCTTCGGCGCAGTTCCTCGGCGCTTGCCTGGTCCGGGCTCGTCGAATCGTGATGCCTCCCCGCGAGGCCATTGTCCCCTTGTGATCCGCACTCGTCAATCCGCCGTAGTTCTCACGGCGGCCATCCTGGCCGGCGCCATCGCGATATTGTACTTTGCTCGCGATGTTTTGATACCGTTAGCGCTAGCGATCACTCTTGCGCTGATCCTGTCGCCCGCGGTTGCGTGGTTACGCAGATTACATCTTCCTCGTGTCGCGGCCACGCTTCTAGTGATGTTCGTGTCAGTCTCAATTGCCGGCATGGCTGGCTATGTGATTTTCAACCAACTATTGCACGTCGTGAATGACCTGCCAGGTTATCGCGAGAACATCAACAACAAAATTAAGACGCTGAGAGCCCCTCATACAGGGGCGCTGGGGCGGGCGGCCGAGAATGTAAAGGAGCTGGGGACCGAACTCACCGCGCCCAGGGAGGCGACCGTGACGCCCCCG
The DNA here is from genome assembly GCA_036521975.1 of Bryobacteraceae bacterium. Lineage (GTDB taxonomy): Bacteria > Acidobacteriota > Terriglobia > Bryobacterales > Bryobacteraceae > Palsa-187. Next base: position 30,877 of record DATDGT010000018.1, on the reverse strand, counting down.
GGGCGAGCGACCACCGGTCGGGTCACGACTCCATCCAACCCCCTCCCCTTTTACTTGGAGATCAGCCGGTACTGGCGCCTGATGCGCACTTGTATCAGCGCCTGCTAGCGCTGGATGATCATGAGGCACGTCTTGTCGCTGAGCAATATCGAAAGGAGAATTCACTGGCTCAGTTGTACGATGCGGTAATCATCCAGGCCATGACCATGGCGGAGCACGACCGGCACAAGGGCGCCCTCGATCCCGAGCGCGAAGAGTTTCTCTTCCTCACTGTCCGTGAGATGGTGGCAGACTTGGGTGTCGAGACCCGGACTGCGGCAGAGGAACATTCCGAGGAGCGACTCCCACCGCCATCGAAGCCGGAGCGCATTGTTTGCTTTTCTGCTAATGATGAAGCCGACGAGATAGCTGCCGTCATGTTGGCTCAGTTGTTGGAACACGCCGGGTTCGCAACGGTTTCGGTTCCTCTTGCTTCATCTGCCGTGAGCGCGTTGAGTCTGATCGAGCCTACGGCTAACGACGTCTTCTGCGTCTCCGCAATTCAGCCATTTGCGTTCTCGCACGCGCGGACTCTCAGCCGGGAACTAAGGGCCAAATTTCCCCGTACCAAGACCGTCGTCGGGGTTTGGGGGTTCAGCGGAGACATGGACCGCGCTCTCCTCCGCTTTCAACCTTCGCCCCCTGACAAGTTTGTGAGGAGCTTCGCGGAGGCGCTCGAGTACTTGGAAGTTCCTTCGCCATCCGCCAAATCGGAAGTCTCAGATTGATTGTGGACGCCCTCTCGAACAATAAGCAGACTCGCTGGCGAAAGTGGAGCCGTTTGTAATATGCAGATGGCTGCAGTATGCGGCGATTTCTCCGCACGAGCCGTTGAGTATCAGATGAAGGTGGGGCAGGATCTACTTAAAGAGGAGATCCAGTCACGGAACAAGAACTAGTCTTTTGGCAGCATAGCTATGCATCCTAGTTTCCCCAAGATACGCTATTAGGCCTTCATGCTGGCTTGATCACCAGCAGGCTGATGTCGTCCAGGGCCGGCGTTCCGCCCGTGAATTCCCGAACAGTCCCGATCACAGCGTCGCGGATGTGGTCCGCGGGGAGGCTGTGGTGGGTGCGAACAGCTTCGCAGAGACGTTCGATACCAAACATCGCGCCAGACTTGTTTATCGCTTCTGTTACGCCATCGGTATAGGCTACCATCACGTCGCCATCCGCAAGTGGAACTCTGGCTTCGGCGACGAACCGGGAAATGGTTTTCTCCAGTCCCAGCGGAAAACCCAGTTCGAGCGTGTCGTGACGCTCGAGGGAGCCGTTGGCGCGAACAATCAGCACTTCCTCGTGCTGGCCGCTGATGGTCACTGTGTTGTTCTGGCAGCGAAGCAGGCACAACGTCAGATTCCGGTCGCAGTTCATGCGCCGGACGTTGTCGTACACGACGCGATTCAGCATTTCGAAGACCTCGCCGGTATCCGTGATGCCGGCCGCATGCAGCGTCCTCACGGCCGTCTGTACCATGATGGCGATCACGCCGCTTTCGAGCCCGTGTCCCGTCACGTCTCCGATGCTACACGTCACTCCGGACGCGCCGACAATCACGTCGAAGTAATCGCCCCCCACCTCGGTTGCCGATTCCGTGAACGCGGCAATATCCATCCCCGGGACGGCGCGGATCTCTTCGACCCCGGGAAGAATCATTCGCTGAAGACGCTGTGCGATTGCCAGTTCCGCTCCCATCCGGGAGTACTCGCGGAGCATGCGCGCAATCATATATCCGAGCAGCACGATCGCGCAGATTGCCGTGACGGAGATGGCAGTTCCCACAACGGAGGCGCGCTGGCCGGTCTTCTGGACTTGCATGGCGGATTCGATGCCTGCGTTCCGGCCGGCTTGCGCCGCGTCGTCGCCGCTGTTGCGCAGGGCGTTTGCTGCTTCCGTATACCGTCCGAAGGCATTGGCGACGTCGCCCGAGCTGCCGTTCCTCCGTACGAGTTCGATATAGGCATCGGCGGCCTGAGAAAATGCCGCCACATCGGAGTTGAGCTGGCGAAACTGCTCTTCCGCCATGGTGCCGCGGGAAAGCCGGACCGCGCGCCCCGAGAGCGGTTTCATTTCCTCAATTTCCAGGGCGGCTTCCTCGAGCCTTGGAAGGGCTCTTTCCTGGTTCTGTCCGCGGGCAAGCTCGATCAGGCGGTAGGTTTCCAGGTTGTGGACCTGAATCTCAAGGCCAATGGAATTCAGGGTGCCACCGACGCTGGTAGCGTTGTAGGCGCTGCTCCTCATGGCGGCAAACGCCCAGAACCCGTTGATCGCGATGCCTAGGACGACGAGAAGTATCGCAGTCAGCCCGACGATCAGCCTGATGCGAACTGACGTGAGGGATCTGTGAAGGTTCGAAGCCATTTTCGGCTGCCTACCCTCTACTTAGTACTCCGTTTCAAAAATCCGGCCCGCCCGGTGCAGGCGGCCAGGGAGGCCGCCGCAGGCCGAGGGCCGGCCCCACGTTGGCGATTATTCAAACGACACCATCCTGACCTGATCGGTGACCTGACCGCAGCCAACGACAGCGATTGCACCGCGCAGCACTTGCACCGCATCAACAATGGCTTTCGCGCTCGGCAGCGTTTTCGGCTCCACGCGTTCTTCGCCGAGGAAATTGGCATGAAGCAGGTCGCCGGCGTACTGTTGCTCCGTCATGCTGCAACACTTCTTCAGCGCCTGGGCGCGGGTGGGATCCCCCAGCGCCGGCATCAGCAGTACAACCCTCTCCCCGCCCGGCCAAGTGGTCTGCGCGCCTGTCAGGAGCTTGCGCGCCTGGGCCTTCGACAAGGAGGTGACCGGATTGGTTTTATTTACGATCAAACAAGTTGCCGGGCCCTGCGCCAGGAGCACCGGCGCCATGAGGAACGCGGACTGAAACAGTCGTGTGGCGATTTTCGTCGTGTTCGCTGCTCCCTTCCTGGAATCAGAACGTGAAGGAGACATTCGCTTCCATGCCGTTCTGCGGAGCCGCATTGCGCGAATACACGCGGTTGTATTGAAGCTTGAACGCCGCGTAGTCGAAGATGTCCGTGCGCAGCCCTACCGACGGCCCTTCGTAGCGCCCAACGAATGGCGAAACCGGATCGCTGTCAGGAACATTCACTTCCTGGAAGCGGAAATACGGGCGGTACCGGTTGCCGAGCCGGTAAGCAAACTGCGTATAGCCCATCGGCGAGTTCCACTGCTCGGCGCCAAATTGGTGGTGCATCAGCACGGCCTCGTTTAGAAATTCCCACCGCCCCTGAAAATAGACCGCGTACACGCTCGAGATATCCTGGCTCACCTTCGCGAAGTTCGGCGAAATCAAGTCGCCCATCAGGTGAGAACCACCCACCTGGAGGCCCGGGATCCAGTCCGGCCGTGAGTAGAATGCTATGTTGACATCCTTGTGATTGCGGTTCGAAGCGAAATTCTCCACACCGTCGCCGAAATTGGCTCCTGCGGGCGCTTGGCCGTTGCCGACTTCGAAGACCCAGTGCAGGCCGAGCGCGCCGGAGGGAATTTCTCCCGTCGACGTCACACCCACTTCGTGCACAGGCAGTGGACCACCGCTGTCTTCGAAGTAGTACATGAGCGGCCGGGCCGTAGCGGTCTGAAACCAGGTGCCATGGTGATAGGCGGTGTTGTAATAGCCGATGGACGTATGGTAGCGGCCCGCGCCTAGCGAGAAATACTTGTTCTGCTTGTAGGTCAATACGTATCTTTCGAGGTCCACACCGAATTGGTTGTTAGGGCCCGAGCTCGTCACCAGCTCCGAGATAAAGCTCAGCTTCGGTGTAATCTGCGAGCTCATGAACAGATCGAACTCACCGGTGCGGAAGCTGCTCGCCGCGGGCACGCCAAGCGGATACTGCAGGTTTTGCGCGACCGAACCGGTGTCGAAGCTGAAATCAAAGAAGCCGCGGATGTGCAACGTCGGCCCATTCGGGATGGTCATCATATGGTCGTGGACCTCGCCATCCATTGGTCCTTCCGTGGGTCCTATCGGCGAGTTGTTCATGGAGGCGCCCGGTGCGGACTTCGAGACAACCACGGGCGTGGGAGCGGGAGCGGGCGTCTCCGTGGGCTGCGACGTCGAGATAGGCATTGTTGCAAGGGGCTGCCCCGTTGACACTGGCTTTGTTGCAACGGCCGGAGTGGTGGCGGGGTCGCTCTTTGAGGGGGAGCCGGCCTGGATCGCAACCAACTGACGCTCCAGTTCCTCAATGCGCGCGTCCTGAGCGGCGATTTTCTTGAGTAACATCTGAACGGCGTCCTGAGAAAGCGGCGTGGGCGCGTCTGGTTCCTCGGCTCGCAACCCGCCGCTCAGCATGAGCACAGCGCAGATGATGCGCAACAAGCCTTGCCGGCCCCACTTGTTCGTCTTCATTTGCCCTCTGCAATGCCTTCTGCGCCTGAGGAACGCTGGTTCAGCCCCGCAGGCGCCGTTTGTACAATGGTCATATCGGCATGGGAGGAGGAGCGGCTTTAGGGGAAATCAAATGAAAGTCGGCGCTCTGGTCTACGTCCGCACGATATTCAGCGATGGCATGAGTCGTTGCAGGTTCCTGAGCGATCGTGTCTGCCAGGGGATAGCTTCGGAAGCGAGAAATAGCAGATTGCAGTGCGAGCGGTTCCGGGCTTCAATGACAAAACGGGAAAACATCGTAATCCCTGAGCTGTTGAGGAACTCCAGTTCCCGCAAATCCAGCGCAACCAGTGCCGCACCATTTGACAGTGTGCGATTGAGCAACTCGAGTATAGGCGCATACTCGTCCATGCCGCTGAGGCGAAGCGCGCCCTTGAAGATGACCGTTGATGAATCGTCCGCAAGATCGACAGTGAATGTTTCTCCAGCAATAGTTGCCATGCGTCCTCTCCTCAGAGTGCCAAGACCACTCTGGTCTTGACTTGCAAAAAATCGGCAGAGTCTTTATGAAAGCGCCAACCGAGCTGTGCGCTATAATCGCTGATCATCGTCAACAGGCCCAGACAGGAGGAGGCGCCGGGCTTGTCGTAGCGCGCTACCTGCTCCAGCCGCTCAATCAGCAACTCGCCGGGATCACCCTTGAGCAGTTCCGCAATGAAGCTTCTGTAGCAAGCGGCCTGCTCCGCCGTGATACTGTTGCTCACGCAGATCGACAGGCATTCGCCGGTGAGATCGAGATGGATACTGATCGGGACATCCCGGTCCTGGGCGTGATACTTCATGGCGTTCTCCAGCAGCTCATTGGCAACGTACGTCACCGCGTGCTGTAATTCGCCCTGTCGCAGCTTCGCACTTGGTTCCCCGCCGTCTCTGGGCAGAAATGTAAGCACATAATCGCCCAGGAAGTCGGCCGAGAGCCCGTTGTTGCGCCAGCGGGAACAGAGCGGCGCACTCAGAGGCGAAAACGCCAAAGTCAGGTATTCGTGGGGAGTATTGGATGCCTCGGCAAAGGCGCCGAGTACTTCGTCTGCCGGAAAAGTCACAACGATGCTCCTGTCGTGTGGCCCACGCGGTTGCGGCCACTACGCTTGGCTAAGTACAAGAAACGGTCCGCTTCTTCAATAAGGGGACGCGGGTCACTGTCACCTTCGGGTCGGGGAATCGCACAACCCACGCCGATGCTGAGAGTCACAATCTTCGAAACCGGCGACGCTTGATGCGGTATTCCCGCCCTCACCACGGCAGATAACATCCGTTCCGCGACGGCGACGGCACCCTTCTGGTCCGTATCCGGCAGGACAATGCCGAACTCCTCCCCGCCATAACGCGCCACCAAGTCGCCGCTGCTGCGGATAGAGTGGCTCAGCTCCTTGGCGATTCGAATGAGGCACTCGTCGCCGGCCTGATGACCGTAGTGGTCATTGAAAAACTTGGAGTAGTCCACATCGCCAATTAGCAGGCTCAGGGGATGTTGCGAGCACCGATGGCGGGCCCATTCTTTTGAGATGCACTCATCAAAGCGGCGGCGGTTGGCGATCTGTGTCAGGCTATCGACTCGCGCCTTGGCGCCTTCCTCCGCGGCTTTGTCGCCTTGGTCAACGAGGATTTGAACCAGGATCTCCAGATCGCCTCTTTCCCGGGTCACGGCGTCGACCAGGCGGTGCAACTTTTCCTCAGCAATCTGCCGCTCACGCACCTCCGCAGCCAGCCTGGTACTCATACAGTACAGGTAATCTTCCAGCAGGTCGCCGTGCTCGTTGGATGTGAGCAGAGCGACCTCCAGATCGGCCCGTTCGCGCTCCAATCGCGCGATCTCCTCACGCAGATCCGCCATCGTGTCTGTCGCTGTCTGTTGGCGCGGGGGAGTCAGGCCGGTCAATAACTTGCTCATGCTGGTCTTCCCGCTGCTGCCGTCACCGCCCGTTTGAAAATCAGCAAGGTCATGTCATCGGCGGAAAGCTTCAGGCCGCCCTTTGCGGCCCGGAATGGTTGCGGTAACTGCCACATTCCGGTGGATTTCCTCCAGCCGATGTGTTTCGATTCCCTAGTAGGGGACTGAAGGTCGAGTTCACCAGATGCGCCGGACCAACTCCTTGCTTATATCTAGATCGGCGTTTCGGGGAAAAACTTCACCTTTCTCGTTCCTGTATAGGCCGGTATGGCCGGGATCAGGTTGGCCCATAGCGGGTTTTCGAATTTCGTACTTGCCGCGGGGTGCCGTGCACTCCGCAATCACTGCGGAAACACGCGGATATCCATACCTTTGGAGCGGCGGATGAGCTTGTCCACGGGACTGCCGAACAAGCGCGCCCACAGACCGGAGCGCTGGCTGTGTCCGATGAAAAATTGAGTCACGCCGTGCGATTCCGCGAACTTTACCAGCGTATCGATAGGATCTTCGCCTTCCAGGATCTCGATGCGCGCTCCGGCAGCGCGCGCCGCTTGTAAGCGTTCCTCCAGCGCCGCGCGCTCCTCCTCCGAAAGGCCCGGCTGATCCACATAGGCGGCGATCAGCTCGGCGCGGAAGCGGTCCGCGATCAGGTGCGCGCTTTCGAGCATCGTTTTCAAATTCGACCGCGGCGTCACGCACACCAGAACCCGCTCGCACACTCCGAACTGCTGCTGAATGCCGTGCTCAAGCAGATAGTTGTTGAGCTGCCGGTCCACGACATCCGCCGCCAGCACCAGCGCGATCTCGCGGAGCTTCGAAAGCCGCTGCTCCCGTTTGCGCGCATCCAGCTCCTCGGCCGGGGTGCGCTCGATCGGCTCTTCGGGCGGCGCATCCACGATTTCGATTTCGCTCGCGCTGCGAATAAAGTCGATAGGCACCGATTGAGAGGCGGTTTTTCCGGTAATCGCTTTGATTTCAGCCTGCAATTCCGCGATATATTGAATGTTTACGCTGGCGACGACTTTAATGCCGGTGCTCATCAGCTCCTGAACGTCTTGCCACCGCGTGGGGTTTTTGCTGCCGGGCGGGTTGTCGTACGCCAATCCGTCGACGAAGCAGACCATGGGATGGCGCCAGATGATGGCGGCCAGATCCAGCGTCGTTCCGCCGTCCACTTCCGTGAGCGGAATCACCTCGAGTTTCTTGAGCAGCGCCTGCGCTTCCGGCTGAAGGTTTGACTGCACCGCGCCCACCACCACGTCCTGTCCGCGCTCCTTGCGGCGGCGAGCCTCGTCCAAAAGGCGGAAGGACTTCCCCACGCCGGAGGCATAGCCGAGGACGATTTTCAGATGCCCTTTGGCGCGGGCTTCCTCGGCCTGCGCTTCGAGCAGGAACTCCTCCGGGGTGCGGCGGCGAGGTTCGGTCTGGGGCATGGGTGGCGAGTGGGGCAGCTCCGAAACCCCGCCCTGACGGGCGGGGCTGGCTGATCTATCGGCGCGGGAACTCCCGATCCAGCGCCAAATTCAACTTAAGCACATTCACGCGCGGCTCGCCCAACAGGCCCAACGACGGCATCTCGGTGAATTGCGCGATAAGCTGCTGCACCTGGTCCGGCCTCGCGCCGCGGGCGTTTGCCACGCGCGGCGCTTGCGCTTTCGCCGAATCGGGAGAAAGATGCGGATCCAGGCCGCTGGCCGATGCGGTCACCAGATCCGCTGGAATGGGCCCCTTGTAATCGGGGTTCTCCTTCCGAAACTTTTCGATCGACGCCTTGACGCGGTCGATCAACTTTTGGTTCGTCGGCCCGAAGTTCGAGCCTCCGGAAGCGGTCGGATCGTATCCGTCGTTGCCCGCCGCGGAAGGCCGCGGCTGAAAATACTCCGGCCGCGTGAAGTTCTGGCCGATTAATTCCGAGCCGATCGTTTTCCCGTCGGAAACGATCAAACTGCCGTTGGCTTTGTGCGGAAACGCGAGCTGGCTAATTCCGGTGATCACCAGTGGATACGCCACTCCGAAAAGGATAGTCAAGAAGATGTTGATTCTCAGTCCGGGCAAAATTTGTTTCCACATAATTCCTCCTACGCCAGATGGAACGCTACGCCAAATGAAAAGCCACGAGGATCTGATCGATGATCCAGATGCCGGGGAAGGGAGCGATGATGCCGCCGATGCCGTAAATCAAGAGATTCCGGCGCAGGAGACTGGCGGCGTCCAAGGGGCGGTATTTCACCCCGCGCAGCGCCAGCGGCACCAACGCAATGATGATCAGCGCGTTGAAAATCACTGCTGACAGTACCGCACTTTGGGGAGTGTGCAGACGCATGATGTTCAGCTTCTCCAAAGCCGGATAAGTCGTCATGAACATCGCCGGAATGATGGCGAAATATTTCGCGACGTCGTTGGCGATGGAAAACGTGGTCAGCGCCCCGCGGGTAATCAGCAGTTGCTTCCCGATGGCCACCACTTCAATCAGCTTGGTGGGATTGCTGTCCAGATCCACCATGTTGCCGGCTTCCTTGGCGGCCATGGTTCCGGTGTTCATCGCCAGGCCGACATCGGCTTGGGCGAGGGCGGGCGCGTCGTTGGTTCCATCGCCGGTCATGGCCACCAGTCTCCCGGCGCCTTGTTCCTTCTTGATGTATTCGAGCTTGTCCTTCGGCGTGGCTTGCGCCAGAAAATCGTCCACGCCCGCCTCAGCCGCGATCGCCGCTGCCGTCAAAGGATTGTCGCCGGTGATCATTACGCTGCGGATTCCCATGCGGCGAAGTTGCGCGATGCGCTCCTTCATTCCGCCCTTGACGATGTCTTTCAAGTGGATAATGCCCAGCAGATGTTTGCCGTCGCAAACCGCCAGCGGCGTTCCGCCGTTGCGCGCGATGCGGTCGCTCATTTCGCGAAAATATCCGGGGACATCGCCCTGGTGCTCGATCACGAATCTGCAGACGGCGTCGGTAGCGCCTTTGCGAAGTTGCCGGCCTTCGAAATCCACGCCGCTCATCCGCGTGTAGGCCGAAAACGGAATGAATGTCGCCTCGCCTTCGGGGATATGACGGCCGCGCAAGCCGTATTTTTCCTTGGCCAGCACGACAATGGAACGGCCCTCCGGCGTTTCGTCGGCGAGACTGGAAAGCTGCGCCGCGTCGGCCAGCGCTTCTTCGGTCACTCCGTTAATGGTGAGGAATTCCACCGCCTGGCGATTGCCTAACGTAATCGTTCCGGTCTTGTCGAGCAACAGCGAGTTCACGTCGCCTGCGGCTTCCACGGCTTTGCCGCTCATCGCCAGGACGTTATGTTGCATGACCCGATCCATGCCCGCGATGCCAATCGCCGAAAGCAGGCCACCGATGGTGGTGGGAATCAGGCAGACCAGCAAAGAAACCAGGACGGCCACGCTCGGCACCGTACCCGCGTTAGCCTGCGCCACGCTGAACGCGGCGTAGGGTTGCAGAGTTACAACCGCGAGCAAAAAAATGAGCGTCAAGCCCGCGATGAGGATATTCAGCGCGATTTCATTGGGAGTCTTCTGTCGCTCCGCGCCTTCCACCAGGGCGATCATGCGATCCAGGAAAGTTTCGCCGGGATTGGACGTGATCTTGATCCGGATTTGATCCGAAAGCACGCGCGTGCCTCCGGTCACGGCGCTACGGTCGCCGCCCGACTCGCGGATCACCGGCGCGCTTTCTCCCGTGATCACCGATTCATCCACAGTGGCGATCCCATCCACCACTTCTCCGTCGCCGGGAATCATGTCGCCTGCGGCGCAGATCACCATATCGCCCGAACGCAGCGACGAGCCCGGGACTTGCTCGACTTGGCCGGTCGATCCGATACGGTTGGCCGTGACATCGGTCTTGGCTTTGCGTAGGCTGTCCGCCTGCGCTTTTCCGCGGGCCTCCGCCATCGCTTCGGCAAAGTTGGCGAACAGAACCGTAAACCATAGCCACAGCGCGATCTGGATGCCGAAACCGATCCCCATCGCCCCGATGACGACGTCGCGGATGACGAAAACGGTGGTGAGCGCCGCCCCCACTTCCACCACGAACATCACAGGATTCTTCATCAGCGTGAACGGATTAAGCTTTCCGAACGAACCGTGAATCGCCCGCCGCACGATCTCCGGGTCGAATAGCGGACGCGCGCGCGCGAGCTTTTTCGGAAGCAGCGACGTAGGATCGTCGTGCGGACCGTGAGGTGTGGCTTCAGCCGGCGCTGTGGTTAGCGTGGACATGACATTTAGCTCCCGAGCAGGACAAATGAAAATAGCTTGCCGCTGTGCATCAAATAATGTTCGACAATCGGTCCCAGCGAGACCGCGGGAAAATAAGTGAGCACGGCGATGATGATTACCGTTCCGCACAGCAACCCGACAAACAGCGGACCGTGGGTGGGGAAAGTTCCGCTGGTCACGGGAATTTTCTTTTTGGCCGCCAGGCTTCCGGCGGCGGCCAGAATGGGAATCAGGAATAAAAATCGTCCGATGAGCTGCGCCAATCCCAGCGTCAGGTTGTACCACGGGGTGTTGACGTTGAGCCCCCCGAACGCGCTTCCGTTATTCCCCGTGCTGCTGGTGTAGGCGTAAAGGATCTCGCTAAATCCGTGCGGGCCGTCATTGTTGATGTTCGCGATTGCGGCGCCGGGAGCGTTCCAGTAGCCCTTGGCCGCGAAATGGGCTTGCGTGCTGAGAGCGGTGAAGATCAGGATGCTCGCCGACGTGACGATGACCGCCAGCATCGCCATTTTCACTTCTTTCTGCTCCAGTTTCTTGCCCAAATATTCGGGGGTCCGGCCGACCATGAGTCCGGCGATGAACACCGCGATGATGCAGTAGATCAGGATGCCGTATAAGCCGGCGCCCACGCCACCGAAAATGACGATGTCTGTCATCATGTTGAGCATGGGCACCAATCCGGCGATGGGTAGGAGGCTATCGTGTGCCGCGTTGGTAGCCCCACAACTGGTATCGGTGGTGACCGTCGCGAATAAAGTGGAATTCACTACCCCCAAGCGTACGTCTTTGCCTTCCATGTTGCCGCCGGGCTGGCCCGCGGTCGCCGTGGTTTCCACTCCCATCTTGGCCAGGATCGGATTCCCAGCTTGTTCAAATCCATAGCAGACGAAAACGCCGATGACCGCCATGACCAGAAATGCGGCGAAAATGGCCCATCCCTGACGTTGATCGCCGATCATTCGCCCGAATGTGTAAGTCAGCGCGGCGGCGATCACCAGCAACAGGAACATTTCGACGAAGTTGGTGAGCGGAGTCGGATTCTCGAAAGGATGACCGGAATTGGCATTGAAGAACCCTCCGCCGTTGGTGCCCAGAAGCTTGATGGCTTCCTGCGAAGCTACCGGTCCTTGCGCGATGGTTTGCTGCTTGCCTTCGACCGTCGTGACGGTGGTATAGGGCTTCAGATTCTGAATCACGCCCTGCGAGCACAAGAACAGAGCGGCGACAAAAGAAATCGGGAGCAACACATAAACGCTTGCGCGCGTGACATCCACCCAAAAATTGCCGAGCGTCCGGGCCTCATGCCTGGCGAAGCCGCGCACCACGGCGATCGCGACAGCGATTCCGGCGGCCGCGGAAACGAAGTTCTGGACGGTCAGCGCCGCCATCTGCACAAAATAGCTGAGGGTCGATTCGCCCGAATAAGCTTGCCAATTGGTATTCGTCAGGAAGCTGGTGGCGGTGTTGAACGCCAGGTCCGGCGTAACCTGCGCCGTTCCGAAATGCTGCGGATTGAACGGCAGGACGCCTTGCAATCGCTGAATCGCGTAAACCAGCAGGAAGCCGAAAAGGCTGAAACTCAGAAGCGAAGCAGTGTATTGGGTCCAACGCTGCTCGACGTCGTCGTGCACGCCGGCTGCCCTGTAGGTGAGCTTTTCGAGCCAGTGCAGCGCCGGATGCAAGAACGTGCGCCGCCCCTCGAAGACGTTCGCCATGTAAGCGCCCAAGGGCTTGGTACACACGAAAATCACCGCGAAAAACAGGAGGATTTGAAGAACTCCCGCGCTAGTCATAATGTCCTCTTAAAATTTGCCTTTCCTAATGGCCTGTCCCGGATACTGCTTGCTAACGCGCGCGGCTCGGAAACTCTGACTGAGCCGCGGCCGTTGATAAGGACCCACGGAGGGCGGGCTTCAGCCCACGCGAGGCTTGAGCCTCGCTCGAGCACCGGGACTGAAGTCCCGCGCGGACTAAAGTCCGCCCTCCAAAAGCGTCTGACGCCATACCAGGACTTTTTCTCCCTAGAACTTTTCTGGTCGCAGTAAGGCGTAAAGCAGATAAATAAACAGCGCGAATGAAGCAATTCCGGCAATGATGTAGTCCATAGAGTCTTTCCTAAACGCCGCTCCTCCCGGTCGTGGCTGGTTTATAGTTTGTCGCAGGCTTTGGTAAAAGCCCAGCACAATATCACGAAGAAACAACCTACTGCCACATAGAATAAATCGAGCATTCCCATTCACTCCGTTTCGGTCAGGATCACCTGGTGACCGGCGCGACGCAACCTGCTCGCCAGCCGGCTTTCGCGCGTGGGCCACCACCGCTTGGGGCCGCCGACCACCACTACCGAGTGCGGACGCAGCAGACGTTCCAGAGCCTGCCAGCGATCCCGGCATAGATAGATTCGCACGATGGTCTCCACGGCGCTCTGGTTGGCGATCACGCGAAGCCGCCGCTCGTTCCAGTCCAGCAGCACGGGCGGGCTAGTCAGCGGCAGCGGATAAGGCACGACCTGGGGCGCCACTAACATTATCCTGCCATTCAATTGATGCGCGAGATTCCCCGCTTCCTTCAGCGCCTGGAGCGTCACATCCACCGAAGTGAAAATCACGAACACGTTCAGCGCTTCTTCTCTCCGCGCGCGCAGCACGCGGGGCGGCGTCGCCTCCGCTGGCTCCAGCCGTGGGGGCCGGTTGACGGACGGGGTCAAGATTCTTTCAAGAGCCGGCGACATACTTTCTCCTTCGTTTCCAGCGTAGGGCGGAATCGTTGAAGAAGTCATAGAGAAGCCATGAAAAATTCGTAAATAAAGTGGCACATGGAGGGCCAAACCTCGGGTCTGCCTGCTCGGGGTCTGCCAACTCGAAGAAACGCGGCTCGGCCGGTGCCGGGGCGGCGGCCCTGGGTCTAGCCGCTCAACCGTTACGCGAAATCACCCGTGGCGGGCTACGAACAACAGGAGACTGAATACCGTCACCGGAATCAATCCCAGAGCCGCGTAGGCCAGCACGATGCGTTTGATGGGCGACCACCGCCGCTCCCACGTGACCATCTCCGGGCGTTCCTTCGCGCTCACCTGGTCCAAATGGGACAGGTCCCAGGCGAACTCGCGGGCGCTGGAGTAGCGCTTTCGGGGATCGCGCTCCAGTGCCCGATAGAGAATTTCCTGGAGCTGCGGCGAAATCCCGGGCTCGATCTGCCGCGGCGGGATGGGAGGGTTCAAAACGCGATCGTTCATAATCGCGAACGCGTTTGAGCCCCGGAAAGGCACTCTCCCCGTCAACATCTCATAGAGCACAATTCCCAGTGCGTAAAGATCGCTTCGAGGCTCGCCGCGCCGGCCTTGCACCTGTTCCGGCGAAATGTAGTCGGGGCTGCCCATCAGCTCCGAAAGCTTCCCGAACGTGAGCCGGCGCGCGCCTTCCAAACGGGCGATGCCGAAATCGACGATCTTGATCCGATCCTGCGCATCGACCAGGATATTTTCCGGTTTCAGATCGCGGTGCACCACGCCCTGGCTGTGCGCGTATTCCAGCGCGTCGCAGATCTGCAAGGCGATCGCGATCGCGCGATCCGCGGGAAGTTTTCCTTCTTCCGCGAGAATCTGGCGAAGCAGGCGGCCTTCCGCCCATTCCATCGCCAGGTAGAGCCGCGGCTCGGTTCCGCTGCCCAACACGGAAATGAAACCGGGGTGATTCAGCCTGGCGCCGATTTTGATTTCGCGCTGGAAGCGCTCGAAGAAAACGGGGTCCGATTCCGCCTGCATATGCGGAATCTTCAATGCGACCTCGCGCCCATTTCGCGTGTCGACGGCGCGGAAAACGGAGGCCATCCCGCCCGATGCCACCAAATCGTTGATGCGATAGTGGTCCACGAGGCCGCCCGGCTGGATTTGGGTCACGCCCCGATAATAGGGAAAGAGCCGTGAAGAAGTAATAGAAAAGGCGTGAAGATTCCATAAAATGAGACGCCGCTCGCCAAGCTGGATTCAACATCTCCGCTACCATCTCCGCGGCGGTTTTCTGATCCGCCCGCTCACTATCGCGCTGGTGTTGGGCGCCGCCGGCGCGCTGCTTTCTTTTCTCGAAGAGACCTTTCCTCAGGTCTCCGATCTCGTGCCGCGAGCACTGTTCTCCTCCCACGCCGATCCGCAGGTGGCGCAGATCATTCTGGGCGGCATCGCGGGCTCCATCATGACCGTGGTCTCGATTGTCTTCGCCATTATGCTCATGACGCTGACTCTCGCCTCGGTGCAATTTTCGCCGCGCATTATCGTCAGCTTTGTGCGCGATCGCGTCACGCAATGGACCTTGGGGGTGTTTCTCGGCACGTTCTCTTATTGCATGGCGGCTTTACCGGCTGCGCACTCGCTGCCCCATCCTTTTTCTCCCGTCGCTACCGTCGCCGGCGCGATGCTGCTCGCGCTGACCTGCGTCGCCTGGCTGCTCTTCTTCATTCACCACATCTCACAGGCCATCAGCGTGAGCAATATCGTGGACCGCATCGCTTCGGAAACTGACGCCGTCATCGACGAAATCGCGCCGGAGCCTTACCGCGGGGCGCCTCTGGAAGCGCTGGAACAAGTCCCAGTGGACACGTGGGAGACCCCGCTGGAATCGGATCGCTCGGGCTATATGCGCTATGTGGATATTTCAAAACTGGTGGCCATCGCGAAGGAGAATCACGTCAAGGTTCATCTGGCGCGCCGTGTGGGGCAATTCGTTCCGCCTGGCGCGCCGCTCTTCATGATTTACAAAGGCGCGCGGCTTGCTCCCGAAGCGATCCTCGAATTGAGGGAAGCCATCGACATCGGACCCGCTCGAACGCTGCAACAAGACATGGAGTTCGGCATTTTGCAAATCGTCGATATCGCGCTCAAAGCGATCTCGCCCGCGGTGAACGACCCCACCACCGGCGTCACGTGCGTGGATCAATTGAGCCGCGTCCTGATCCGGGTAGCCGCGCGGCAGCCCCCGCCTTCTTTTTATTACGATCCGCCCGGAGTGGTGCGGGTCAGCGTGACTTGGCCGACGTTCGAACAATTAGTGCACACGGCGTTCGATCAAATCCGCCTCTATGCGCAGGGCGATTCCGCCGTGAGTCTACGCTTGCTCCGCGCCCTCAGCGACATCGCCGGTTCCACGCCCGATCGGGAGGTTCGGCGCAACCTTTACGACCGCGCGAAAGCGATTGTGGAAGGCTGCGCCAAGCGACTCGCGGACTCCGATGTCCGACCAATGCGAGTTCGCCTGGCGCGTTTGGAGCAACTCGCAAACGGCGCCAAGCCCCTCCTTCGCGAGCCGGAAACCGTCGTTCCTCCAAGCGGGCTTAACGCCTAGTACTAAATTGCAGAGATTGGCGTACGCTCCTTTGGAAGGCGGGCGTTAGCTCGCGTGAGGCTTTAGCCTCGCTGTCAATAATACGGAACTTTTGCAATTAGGTACTAGGCTGAGGGCGCGTTTCTCGAGAGTCTCAATGTGAGAATTTTCTGCCCCGCCGCGCACCAATTGACGTGCACTCTTCATCGATCGACCGCAACAAGTTGATTCAGCAGACGCTAATTCAGATGGAAAAGCAGTTCGGGAAAGGAGCCGTGCTGCAACTTGGCTCGCGCAACGCCCAAGCCGTGACCGTCATTCCAACCGGCTCGATCTCCCTGGACGCCGCGTTGGGCGTGGGGGGATTCCCACGCGGACGGGTGGTGGAGATTTTCGGGCCGGAATCCTCCGGCAAAACCACCATCGCCCTCCAGGTGATCGCGGAGGCGCAAGCCGCGGGCGGCGCGGCCGCGTTCGTCGATGCCGAGCACGCCTTGGATCCCGTCTATGCCCGCAGGCTGGGCGTCGATATCGATAATCTGCTGGTATCCCAACCGGATTACGGCGAGCAGGCGCTGGAAATTACCAGCGCGCTGATTTCTTCCGGCGCGCTCGACGTGGTGGTGGTGGATTCTGTGGCCGCACTAGTGCCCAAAGCCGAACTGGAAGGGGAGATGGGCGACAGCTTCATGGGCTTGCACGCGCGCCTGATGTCGCAGGCCCTTCGTAA
Organism: Bryobacteraceae bacterium; assembly: GCA_036521975.1. Lineage (GTDB taxonomy): Bacteria > Acidobacteriota > Terriglobia > Bryobacterales > Bryobacteraceae > Palsa-187. The sequence goes on along the minus strand of DATDGT010000018.1, from coordinate 14,266 downwards.
AATCACGGGTGCGGTGGCACGGGCCGGCGCTTGCATGATTTTCATCAACCAGGTGCGGGAAAAGATCGGCGTCATGTTCGGCAATCCCGAAACCACCACCGGCGGCCGGGCGCTCAAGTTCTACTCCACGATCCGTATCGAGGTCCGGCGCATATCCTCGCTGAAAGACGGCGAAACCGTCACCGGCAATCGAACCCGCATCAAAGTGGTGAAGAATAAAGTGGCATCGCCTTTTCGCGAGGCGGAGGTCGATATTCTCTATGGAGAAGGAATTTCGCGCGAGGGGGATTTGCTGGATTTGGGCGCGGAACAAGGCGTCATCGAAAAGTCCGGATCGTGGTTCAGCTTCGCGGGCGAGCGGCTGGGACAGGGCCGCGAGAACGCCCGGCTGCTATTGAAGGAAAATCCTAAGTTGCGGAACCGAATCGAAGCCGCCGTGCGAGAAAAAATCGGCCTGGCAGCGCCGTCCAAGGCTCCTGTCTCCGAAGTAGCGCAAGCCGCCTCGAAAACGGCCTAAAAACGGCCCCCAGTCGGAAGTCCCGCCACCTTCAGGGCTAGCGCGCGTTTTTCGAATCGCGATTCCGCGGATCCTTCCCCAGAATATGCGTCACGTCTTTGTTATTTTCCTGGCAAATATACTCCATTAAATCCGTATTCTGAAGAATTGAGTGGCCATACAGCGTGAATGGCCGCGTGTAGGCGCCGGGATCGTCGACCGTGGTTTCCCAATCCAGATGGCCGAAGTCAGGCCGCCCGTACTTTTCCACCACATGGAGCTTGGCGGTGTGAGGATGGCCGGCGAAATCGAACCAGAAAAGCTCGTTGAAGCCGGTTGTGTCCACGGCCAGCGTGTCGCCCTCCCAATGTCCGATCGACTCACCGTACCAGGTCGGATTGGGATCATCGGAATGTTTGCGTCCGTCCATGAAAATCTGGCGGAAGCTGTGGATGTTGCCCTCGAACAGGAAATAGGTGTATTTCGGCGTCTGCACGATGTTCCAGGGATACGGAGCCAGCCGCGGAACGCCAGTGGGCAGGCAGTTCGCTTCCGGATCGTCCTTCGACATGCGTTCGCGGGCGAGTTTCGCCGCCCAAGGTTGGAGCGGCAGATCCTCCCCGGGTTTGAGCGCGTCGCTGATATCGTAAATGAAGTTGCGGTCGGGACTCCAGATGCCGGAGAGATCCGGCTTGCCGGTAGGAAGGCGCGGCGCGGCTGCCTTTGGCGCGCTATCGCGCACTTTCACGTCTACGGAGCCGAGCGGCCGGGTGGGATCGGAAACATCCTGCGCGGCGGCAATCGGCAGAGCGGCGAACAAAAACGGCAAAAAGCTTTTCATCACCTCGAAGTGTATAAGAGCCTGCGCGCCAATTCAAGGGAGGTTCGCGCGGATGTTTGCCCGTAATCCGTCCACCTCCCAGGCCGCCTCTGCTCCGGGGCACTCCTGTTACGGGCGCTCTCGTCTTCACGGACCCATATTACGCTGGAGTCGAAATAGGGGGGTATGGCTTAGTGCGTCTCTTCGGCGCGAGCCCCAGCCAGGATATTTGTCATGGTGTAATTGCCTTCGTGACAGGCATATTCCACCACGGGATCATTGCTTCTGTGGAAGGAAAGCTCTCCCGTCCAGGGCTGAGTGAAGGCCGTCGGATCGTCCACGGTGAAGCGGTAGATGAGCGTGTCCGGATCGGTGCGCGTCAGCCGTTCGGTCAGGTGCATGTTTTCATCGGCGCCGTAAAAGTTGTTAATGCCGATAAAATTCGCCGTATCGATTACCAGAGTGCCGCCCTCCCAATGACCGCGCGAATCGCCCATATAGCCGCGAATACGGGAATCCACGTGCGGGCGAGTGGTGAGAGGAATCAGACGCCACTCATGCATCATCTCCTGGTCGATAGCGACAAATCCAGCGCCTTGCACGATCTGCAGGAAATTATTGTTCGGCGAGGGAATCATCGGTAGATCCCGCGAGATGCAGCGAATGCGCAGCGCCAAATCTTCCGGCCCCGCCGGGCCGCGGGGCGCTGTCCCCCCGCCTGCGGCTTGGCTGGCGGTGAGCGATCGATTTGCGGCGATACGCCTCTTGAGCGCGTCGGGCTTTGAGGGGATTTTGCCGTCGGGTGGGTCCACCACGATGGAAGTGCGGCGGCTAGCGACCACACTGGTGCCGCGATCGCGCCAAAATTCGTTATAGTTGCGGCGCAAATCGGCCTCGGGCCCGCCATCGCGTCGATCGCTATTGCTTTGTGCCAGAAGGCGCTTCTCGTAAGCGGCAGCTTCCTGCTCGGTGAAAAATTCTTTTCCCGCGAATTCTGCCGGACGCTCCAGCGGCGTCAGCGTCGCCGTGTTCCACACTGCCTGAAAATCCGGCTGACCATCGGGCGTGAGCGCGGGTTTCCAGGACTGCGCTCGGGAACAAACACCGACCCAAAACAACGTTGCTGTTACGAGAAATCGTCCGCTCTTCAATCCGCCCTATAGTGTATCCGAAAAGAGCGCCGTTTTCTACCGCCTGTATGGGTTGGTCATCTCATCGGAGCAAGCTGTTTCGAGAGCGCGCTGCAAGAGAGTCCCCGCGATACCCGCGATAAAATCCTTCTTGACTCCATTGTGAACCCTCGATATAATGCCCGCAATCGATTGGGAGGTTACTGTGAAGCTCTCGCGACTAGTGACCGCTTTTTCATGTCTCTGTTTAAGTTCTTTGGCGCAAAGCGATCGTGGGACGATAACAGGCACGATAGCGGACTCTTCCGGCGCCGTCGTCGCGAACGTCTCGATACAGGGCAAAAACCTGGATACAGGTTCAATCTTCGAAGCCGCAAGCTCGACGACTGGGAATTACACTCTCTCGGAATTGCCGGCTGGAAGATATGAAGTATCTCTGTCCGTTCCGGGCTTCAAGCGATACGTACGTTCTGGGTTGACTGTCGAGGTAGCTCAGACGCTGCGTATCGATATCACCCTGGAGTTGGGCGCAGCGACCGAGTCCATCGTGGTTACTGAGGCAGCTTCGCTGCTAAAGACAGAGAGCGGCGATCTAGGGTACAACGTCGCGACGGAAAATCTGGACACACTCCCGGTGCTCGGCGTCGGCATTTCCCAGGCAGGAAGCACGGGGATACGCAATCCCGACGCGGCGCTGCAAATGATTCCCGGCACCTTCTACAACGGCAACAACCAGGTGCGTGTGAATGGTGCTCCCAACAACACGCAGGGCTTCCGGATCGAAGGCATGGAGGCCACAAACAGCAACAACCCGAATATTACTGGTGGCACCGCGCCGAACGTGGATTCCATTCAGGAAATGGCCGTTCAGACCAGTAACTATGCCGCGGAGTACGGACAAGTCGGCGGTGGCCTGTTCAATATCACCATGAAGTCCGGCACGAACCAGCTTCATGGGTCGGGTTTCGAGTATTTCGGGAACGAAGCGCTGAATGCAGGAGAACCATTCTACACCGGCGAGCCGAATCCACGACCCAGGAATCGCCCCAACGACTTTGGTTTTACGGCGGGCGGTCCTGTTTACATTCCGAAAGTGTATAACGGCCGGGATAAGACGTTTTTCTTCGTCAGTTGGGAAGACTTTCGCGTCAAGACTATTTATACGGAGTATGAGACGGTTCCCACGCCGGCCTACCGCGCCGGGGATTTCGCTGCAGCAATTCTTCCAAATGCAATCAAAATCGGCACCGACCCGCTCGGACACCAGATGCTCCAAGGGATGATTTACGATCCGCAGACGGCCCAGGCAGTGAATGGGGAGGTTGTTCTTACGCAATTTCCGAACAACACCATCCCGTCAAGCAGATTCGATCCCGTTGCCATGAAGATTCAGAACCTCTATCCCATGCCGAGCGGGCCTACGGCCAACGGCTTGGTCAACAACTTCCTTCCTGTGTTCCCGACTGGGAGAGACACAAGCATTCCTTCCGTGAAAGGCGATCAACTGATCGGCTCCAAGGAAAAGCTGTCGATCTTCTGGATGCATCTGAGCACCGCCGCCGTACCTCCCGGACCGCCGAATGGGGCGAACTCCGGGCTTCCAGACCCCCTCACTACTGCGACGGCAACCTTCATAACGACGCAAATCGCGCGCGTGAACAATGACTATACACTCTCGCCAACCATGCTGCTCCATTTCGGTGTCGGCTATCAGAACACGGAACAAAACCTCCCTTCGGTTACCGCCGGGGGAACGATTCCAAATTACAATGCGGCCGAGGAGTTGGGTTTGCAGGGAGCAATCGTCAATAAATTCTTCCCCCCGATGAGCGGGTTGCTCGCGAGCAATGGAACAGGGGGCAGCGTAAATATTGGCGGAGCCACCGACGCCATTACATTCACGGAGCACGCCTCCGGTGTCGCCAGTCTCACGTGGGTAAGAAATAATCACACATACAAGTTCGGCGCCCAATTCGATATTTATGGATACCCGGTGCAAAACTATTCCAACACCGCGGGCAGTTATGTATTCAGCCAGGCGCAGACCGGACAGCCCTTCCAAATTAACAATGTTGCCGGCGCGAATGTCGGTTTCCCGTATGCCAGTTTCCTGCTGGGGGCCGTGCAGCAGGTCAGCATCAGCAATCCTGTTTTCCCGCGAATCGGAAAAACACAATTTGGATCGTACATACAGGATACTTGGAAGATCCGCCGCAATATCACTCTCGACTATGGCCTGCGTTATGACTACTCGACCTATTTGAAAGACGGCTTGGGTCGAGATCCGTCTTTCTCCCCAAGCGTGATCAATCCTTTGGCGGGACTTCCGGGTGGGACCATCTACGACGGCGACGGCCCCGGCCGCTGCAATTGCAATGTCGCCCACAATTATCCTTTCGGGCTAGGCCCGCGATTGGGTCTGGCGTATCAGATTACAAGCAAGACTGTATTTCGAGCCGGATTTGGCATCGTGTACGGTGGGACGGAAACAAACAATCAGGCATCCTCGGGTTTAGCCGGATCCTCAAGTACCCAAACTGCGGCTTCCTTCGGCGCTGCCGTCACGACGCTCGCTGCGGGTATCCCGAGATCGTTCGATCCGGCGGCCTGGCCGAATTACAATGCGCGCCAGTACCCCACTAGTTTTCCGATTCCCGGACCCAGCGCCCCGCTGTTCGATCAGAACGCCGGGCGGCCTCCTCGACAGTACCAGTGGAGTATCGGGTTTCAGCGGGAAATTATGAAGGATTTGGCTGTGGAAGCTGCTTACGTAGGCAGCCGTGGCATATGGTGGAACGCCCCCGGTCTCATCAACCTCAACGCGATTTCACAACAGATGCTCGCGGCACACGGTCTCAGCCTCAGCAATCCCACCGACGATACATTGCTGACTTCGACTCTCAGCTCCCCGTTAGCCGTATCCATGGGATTCAATACCCCTCCCTATAGTGGGTTTCCACTGGGCCAAACGGTCGCGCAATCCTTGCGGCCCTACCCTCAGGACACTACAATCGCCACTTATTGGGACCCCCTGGGTGACACTTGGTACAATGCCCTGCAGGCAAAGGCGACCAAGCGTTTTTCTCATGGTTTAACTTTCCTAGGTACGTTCGCCTGGTCCAAATCTTTGGATTCCGGCGCCGAAAACGACCCGAGCGCGGGCACCGCGGGCCTGGCCGTGTTCAACGACGTCTTCAATCGCTCACTCGATAAGTATTTATCCCTCTACGATCAGCCCTTTCAGTTCAGACTTTCGCTCAATTACACGACGCCCAATGTGCAGACCAATAAGGTCCTGTCCTATATTCTCCGCAATTGGACCTATGGCGCCCTTTTGAGTTACCAAAGCGGACTGCCGCTGGAGGCCCCTCTTTCCCAGAATACTCTGAATATGAGTAGTCTCGTCTTCGAGAGTACATTCGCCGACCGGGTGCCTGGACAGCCTTTGTTCCTGAAGAATCTGAACTGCCACTGCTTCGACCCACAGACCACGCAGGTCCTCAATCCGGCTGGATGGACGGATCCGCCGAACGGCCAGTTCGGTGCTTCGGCTGCTTATTATGGCGATTATCGGGGGCAGCGCCGTCCAATCGAGAATATGAATTTTGGCCGGACATGGCCGATCAAAGAACGAGCACGTCTCAATGTGCGTATCGAGTTCACGAATGTATTTAACCGTTCCGTTGTGGGCGATCCTTCCGGTAGCAACTTCTTAGCTCCGATCACACGTCTTCCGAACGGAAATATTTCCAGCGGGTTCGGCTACATCAACGCGACTAGTACACCGACCACGACTGGAACGGCCAATGCTATCAATCTTTCGCCACGGAGTGGTACTCTGGTGGCTCGCTTCACTTTCTGATGACTCGGGCGAAGTACGGGCGCTTGGAGGATAGGCTTATGACCAAGGATATTCAATCCAGGGGATACGGGAGAATGATCCATTGCCGAGCCGCGTTTGAGTGCTCCCTCTTCCGGGCTGGCGGGTTACTGCTTCTCATGACTGTATCAGTCGTTTGCGCGCTGAACGCGCAGGTAAACTCCCCGGTCAACTCCGTTGGATTTGAAGATAAATACATCGAGGTGAACGGCATCCGGCTGCATTATCTCGACTGGGGCTCGAACGGGAAGCCGCCGTTTATCATGCTGCACGGTATCAGCCGCATTGCACATCAGTTCGGTCACATCGCCCCGGTTTTCCGGAGGGACTATCATGTGATGGCGATCGACATGCGAGGACACGGTGATTCAGGGTGGTCCCCCGAAGGGGCTTATTTGGTCGAAGACTACGAAAAGGACCTGGATGCCTTCATCGACAAGCTCGACCTTCGAAACCTGATCTTGCTGGGGAACTCGACCGGCGGCCGGGTAGTCCAGGTATACGCGGGGTTGCATCCGGATCGGGTATCGCGCCTGATCTCGGAGGATGTGGGACCAGAGCGTACCAATGACATCGCCTCGGCTTTTACCCGGCAGGTGGAGCGGGAAGCCAACGGATGGGCCAGTGAAGAAGAGCTGCTGGCAGAGTTGAAGCGTAGTAATGCGAAAACTCCGGAGGATATTTTGAGAAGTTATGCCCACTATGGATCCAAGCGGCGGGAAGACGGGCGAATCGTATGGAAACGGGATCCCAATCTGGCCAAGGGTTTTGTGCCCACCGAATTATGGCGCTTTGTTCGACAGATCAAATGTCCGACGATTTATATCCTTGGCGGCGCCAGTCGAATTGTGCCGCCGGAAACCCAAGAGGAACTTAAGAAAACCATTCCGGGTGTTCAGATCGTGGTCATGCCTGGCCTGGGGCATTATCCGGACCAGGAATCCACGGTGGAGTTTCTCAAAATCGTACAAGTATTTCTTGCGGGCAAGCCCGCGGTCTAGTGATCTGAAGAGGAGAACACGATGAAGAACCTCGGTCTTAAAACCGACGCTCCCGAAGGTCCCACGACCGGGCGTCGTGACCTGCTGAGGGCCTTGGTGGTAGCTGGAGCAGCCACCGTGCCGACGGGGAACCGTTTGCTGGCACAATCCACCGCAAAGGTCAACAAACTGCCAGCCAAAGGTGGCGCGATCGACGTCCACCACCACCATCAGCCACCGGATCTTGGCGGGGGAGGAGGCAGAGGCGGCGGGGGAAGAGGGGGACGCGGGCCCCAGTGGACTCCCGAGCTTTCCCTGGAGCAGATGGACAAGTTCGGTATCGCCGCGGCGATTTTGTCCATGACTCAGATGGGTGACATCCTTTACGACGGCACAGAAAAGGGCCGAGCGGCGGTTCGGGCTGGGAATGAATATGGCGCCAAGCTCATGCAGCAATATCCGAAGCGGTTCGGCCTGTTCGCAAGCGTACCACTTCCGGACATTGAAGGCTGCCTAAAAGAAATCGACTACGCCTACGAAACTCTGCATTGCGACGGCATTGGTATTTATACCAATGACAACGGCAACCGCTGGCCTGGCGATCCCTACTACGAGCCTATGTACCAGGAACTCAATCGCCGCAAATCGATTGTCTTCTTCCACCCCCTAGCGCCAAAATGTTGCACCAATCTGAACGATAGTGTTCCGTTCAACATGAATGAGTTCGATTTCGACGTCACCCGGTGTGTGTCCAGCCTTTTAGTGAACGGCGTCCTGCATCGCTATCCCGATGTGCGGTTCATCGTGCCTCATTCCGGTGGGACCGTCCCCACCCTTGCCGGGCGCATCCAGGACCGGTATCCTAACGACCCCAAGCGTAGGGAGTATGTTCCGAATGGCGTTTTGCCGGAATTGCAGAAGCTGTATTATGAGGTGGCACACGGGACGTATCCGTGGCAACTGGCCGCGCTGACAAAGTTTGTAAAGACCTCGCAACTTCTGTTCGGAACCGATTTCTCACCGGAGCGAATCGAAACCACAGTCGATCAACTACCAAGTTCGGGTCTATCGGCGGCCGAGTTGCAAGCCATGGAACGCGACAATGCCGAGCGATTGCTGCCCAGGTTCAAGGTTTAGCGTAAACGGCTGAAAATCACCAGAGAATGGGAGAGCGGTCCCCGATACCGTCGAAAACCTATTTAATTAAGGTTTTGGCGAGGCTCAGTTGTGTGGCAGGAGTTCGGCCAGGTGGGTGATGGGGTGGGGGGACAGGATGTCCTTGAACCAGGTGATCGATTCCGATCCGCTGACAGGATTCGAACGCTCGGCGGATTCCCGAGCCGGAGGTAGTAAACTTTCTCACAGGAGGCAATTTGCGGACGTTACTGCCTTTTCGACTGCGTTCCTGATTCTGGGCGTTTTTCCGGGCTTCTGCCAGATTGCGATTAAGAAAAGCCAGACTGTCCCACGCGGTCCTGCCGGCCCCGTTCAGATCCATCAGCTCTTCTTTGAGCGACTGGCAAACTCCACTCCCCGAAACCCTTTCACCTTCCAGAACGACCTTACTTACGCCGAGAGGGCCATCCTGAACAATGTAGCCGACGATTGCAATTCCAAGTTACAGCGCCTGAACGACAGACCAGTGGTGTTAGAGGCGCGCGTTCGTTTTGTGGAATCCGGCGAGGGGCAGGAAGATTGGATGGACAAACGCCTGGCCGAGCTGAAAACCCGCCGCGAGTTGATGGTTCTGGAGCACGTCCAAGCCTTGCGAACTTCGCTCGGTGAGCAGCGGTTTCAGGCCTTGGAAACCTTCATACAGGACTGGTACAAGAGCCTGAGCGTGGTCAGTGCGACCGGAAATCCCGCCTCACCGGCACCTGTCAAGATGCAACCTCGCTGAGGTCCGATGGACTATGTTCCGGAGGGTTTTACCGGCTACGGAAATAGGCCGTGCGCTCCTCGGCCGTCTTTCCGGTACCGCTTCTCGTCATGGGACCACTATGAGGCCGTCAGGCCGACTTTGGAAGAGGGGTTCATGAGCCGCTTACGTTTAGCAGCTTGTCGAAAAAGGCGCGCACCGGCAGGAATGCCTGCCACATCGCTTTAAGTGGTCGATGCGGAGTAGGCCCGCGAAATTCTTAGAGCCCGTAAACCATAAGAATGGGCTTGCCGTGCGTTTGCAGGATTCGATCCTCTAAGCCGCCGGCGATGGCAATCCTCTGTTTCCCCGAGGCCACATACGTGATCACGCCACCGCCGGTTTGCTGCCCGGTTGGAATCTTGCGGAGAAGCTTGCCGGAGGCCGCGTCGAGCACGAGGAAATTACCATTCAAATCGACGGTCATTGTGAGTCCGGTGCTGGTCACGACGATTCCGGAGACCAAAGGCGCTTCTGCCTCATAGCGCCAACGTACTCCGCCCGAATCGGCATCCACAGCAGTTATCCAACCCGCTTTGCGCTCGTCATGAACTCCAAAGCCGTTGGCGGAACCGAGAAAGGTCTGGCCAGCCTCAAAAGTGGGAACTTCAACGTCCAACTTCAGAGTCGAGCACCAGTCAATAGCGTTTACGTAAACGAGATTAGTAATGGGTGAGTACGCCGGGCCATTCCAGGAGACTCCTCCTGTAACGCCGGGACAGAAATGCGTGCCTTCGACCGTAACGGGGGAGGTGTTATTGTCGATGGTCGTGACTGGAGTTTTGAAAACTACCTTTCCCGAGGCAATGTCGATTCCGTGCAAGTAGCCATCTTTTCCTCCGGCCATAGCCCGCTTGAGGCCCAATTTGGTGGTGATCACTGCTGGTGCGGCCGCCTGGTCCCAATCGTGTGTATCGTGGGGAACGAGTTGGTACCAGGTGCGCAGGGCGCCAGTCTTGGCGTCCAGCACAACCACCGAGCCGGTATATAGGTTAGCGCCGGGCCGGTACGCCCCAGAAAAATCGGGCCCTGGGTTCCCCGTAGGAACATAAAGCTCGCCTGTGTCGCGATCGAGCGTCAGGCTCGTCCAAATCGATCCACCGCCGGCGTGGGCGTCTTTGGGCCAGGTATCGGCGCCGGGAGAATTGCCTGTCGGAACCAAAGGAAAGCTCCAAAGCAGCCGGCCCGTCGCGGCGTCCAATGCTGCCACAATGCAGCCGCAGGCTCTTTCCGCGCCGAACGTTCCAATGAAGACCATACCGTTCCACACGATTGGAGCAGCGGAGATCGTTGCATCTCTTCCATCCGGCTCTTTCAATCTTGCCGCCCAGACTTCTTCCCCGTTGGAAGCGTTATAGGCGATAACGGAGCCGTCCGGGAATCCCCGGAACAACCGGCCGCCCGCAAATGCCACGCCGCGCACAGTGCCACCCACCCGGCGCATGTCGTGACGGACGCGCCATTTCAATTCACACGTAGCTGCATCCACGGCATACGTGAACTCAGCGGTCGTAAAGTACAGTACGCCATTAGTCGCCACCAACCCGCTCTCAAATTCGGCATCTTCGGGCAGGGGATAGGAACAAACTCGCCGCAATTGAGAGACATTCGCAGGCGTAATCTCGCTGAGTTGTGAAAAACGGGTGGAGGCGTGGTCTCTGTTGTACATGGGCCAATCCCCGGCAGAGAACTGCTCAGGCTCTGATTGCTGCGCAGCTAGCAAAGAGACCAGAGAGACAAGACAGCACGCGCTTCGGATCAGCATGCGAAACAGCTTATCACGAGAGCTAGAAATCGGGAATATCCTTGACGGGAGGGACCCGGTTTGGGGGGCGGGCTTCAGCCAGCGCGAGGCTTCAGCCTCGCTTCGATCGTACGCGAGCTTTTGTAATTAGGGACTAGCCTGCCAGAGCCGCGAGTACGCGTTTCGGCGTCAATGGGAATTGCCGTATTCTCACCCCCGTGGCATCGAAAAAGGCGTTTCCGATGGCGGCCACCACGGCGGGCAAAACTTCCTCGCCCGCACCCGTCGATTTCTCATTAATTCGTTGGACCACAATCGGCGTCACCGCCGGGTGTTCTCCGAAGCGCAGCACAGGATACGAGTTCCAATCCAGGCTCGTGACGTGTGCATGATCGAACGTCACTTCCTCTTTCAGGGCCAGACTTGCGCCGTGAATCGACATGCCCACAATCTGGCTCTCGACGATTGCCGGATTCACGGCCAAGCCACAATCCATAGCGCCATAGACATGTTTGGCGAGGACAGCGCCCGTGTCCTTATTCACCTCGATCTCGACCACTGCGGCCGCGAATGTGATGCGATCGCCCTGATTCATCGGTACGTGATGCGTTCCGAGGCCGATCCCGCGGCCGACGGCGATTCTGGCGCTCGATAGGCCCGACGCCGCAACCCTCGGCGTCCACTTGGCCGCGTCTGTCGCGGCTTTCAACACGCCCAGCCAGCGCGGGTGCGAAATGTTCCTCTTCCGGAACTCGTACGGATCAAGCCTCGCCAGATACGCCAGCTCATCCATCATTCCTTCCTGGGCGAAGAAATAGGGCGGATCGAGCGGGGCGCGCAAAGCCCCGATTCTCAAATAGCCCCCGCCTATTTGAGAAGCGACGCGATGGTCGACCATCCGCCGGTTCGGAATGTCGTACATGTCGTTTTGCGACAGCCGCAATTGAAACAGTCCGCCGCCGTTTGGGTCGGAGACGCGAGGCGCGGCTCCTAGCGCCAACTGCACTACGGTGTTGGGTCCGGGCGATCCGTGGCCCCAGCCCTGGTATTCAAATGCGACGATCTTCCCGTTCTCGTCTACGGCGCCGCGAAGATCGGCGAGGTGCGCGGGGCCGTAGTTGTCCCAGCCAAGCTCGTCTTCGCGGCTCAACTGCACGCGGACGGGTTTGCTCAACTCTTTGGACATAAGCGCGGCCGCCAGCGCCGCCTCCACATAGCAACTGCTGCCGTACGTATTCGAGCCGGAATAGAACTGCACGCGCACCTTTTCCGGAGGCAAACCTAGGAATTGGGCGACCGACGAGCGCGTCTGGTAGATCGCCTGATCCGAGCACATCACGAGCGCGCCATCTTGCCGGACGTCCGCAACCGCGCAGTTTGGCGCCATCGTTCCGTGCGAATGGTAAGGGCCCAGGTAGGTCCCGGAAGCGACATGCGCTTCCTGATTAAATGTCCTGGCCACGTCACCGGTGTCGGCGACCACCAGATCCTTTGTTTTGGCGGCGCGAAAACTGTCGTGAAGGCCATCGCTGCCGGGGAGTGGAGCAAAAGCATCCCACGTAACTTTCAATTGCCTCGCGGCGCGCACCGCATCCCATTCGCGTTCCGCAGCAACGCCGATAAAGTTGCCCTTGCGAACGATCTTGGCTCCCGGTACATCTTTGATGGACTGTTCATCAATGCTGCTCACTTTCGGATCGCTTAAGCCGTACGCGCCTTGCCCGCGGGGCCACACGACTCTGCCGTGCAACATGCCGGGGACTCGGACGTGTTGAATGTAGACGTACTTGCCGGTGACTTTGTCGGGTATATCAATGCGCGGCATCCGCTGTCCCACAACTCGATACTCGGCGCGAGGTTTTGGGGGTGCGTTGTTGGGATTCGTTCGAGGCAGTTCTAAGCCGAGTCCCCGGTAGGGAACAGCCTCGTACCGGTGATTGAATCGTTTGTCGCCTAGTAAGTCGCCGTATGTCACCGAACGCTGAGGCGCGCTCCTCACGGCCGCGACTCCCCGAGTCACGATTAGTTCCTCCACCGGCACGCTGAGCCGTTCCGCGGCGAGCCCGAGGAGGACACGCCTAGCCTCGGCTGCCGCTGCTCGCAGCTTGACTCCGCCCACTCCGACCGTCATGCTGGCGTAGGTGGCGCCGTTCGTGCAAACGAATGTATCGTTTCTCACGGTCTGAACCTGATCGAAATCCAGGTCTAATTCTTCCGCCGCAATTTGACGGAGGGCAGTGGGCCCGCCCTGGCCGAGCTCTACATAGCCGGAGAAAATGGTCACGGTGTTGTTCGGGTGAACGGCGATATAGGAATCGAGTTCCGCGTCGTCGGGCGGACCCGAGACAGCGCCGCGCGCGCCTGCGCCGGGGACCGGAGCTTGGGCCGCAAGGGTTTCGGCGGCGCTGAATCCCACCACCAGGCTCCCCGTCGCCTTTAGGAACTCCCGGCGGTCCAATTCGTGCGCGTTTGCTGCGTTATGCATGGGCCGCCTCCTCGCTTTGCTTCAGGGCGGCGATCCTTTTCGAGGCGCGTTGAATCGCCAGCAGAATGCGGGGGTATGTTCCACACCGGCACAAGTGGCCGTTCATGGCGGATCGGATTTGGGCCTCCGAGGGCGAAGGGTTCTTGAACAACAACTCCGCCCCCTTGATGATCTGGCCGTTGTAACAGTAGCCGCACTGCACAGCCTGCTCGGCAATCAGCGCCTCTTGCAACGGATGCAGCTCCGGCGCCTGCCTCAGCTTCATGCGGCTCGCATAGTAGGCGGGCAGTCCTTCCAGTGTCGTAATGGACTTGCTCGCCACTTTCGAAACCGGCGTAATGCACGACCGGATTTCGACTCCATCCGCCAGCACCGAACAACACCCGCATTGGCCCAGTCCACACCCGAAGCGAGGGCCTTGGAGCGCCAGCTCGTCGGTCAAGACGTACAAAAGGGGCGTTTCCGCCGCCGCCGTAATTGTGTGCGTCCTTTCGTTTACCCGGAGGTGAAATTCACTGTCCATCGTAATTCCCCTCCGCCAAATTTAGTCCCTTCTACGGCGGCAGTCAACCCACCGTGTAAATGCCGGAGGTGTCGTAATCGGCGGATTCGGCATAGATGGTCTGCGCATTGGGCGCCACGCCGCCGAGGTAGAATGCGTCAATAACACGGTTCTTAGGGTCCACGCAAAATTAACTTCCACAGATTCTCACAGATTGGGTGCAATGGTGTAGTTCCACCGCGGCAATATCTTGCCGGGTTTGAGAGCGAGCGATGAGATGAGTCGGCGGTTCGGTTTGAGACCGGTGGGAT
>DATDGT010000017.1:0-34966 GCA_036521975.1 Bryobacteraceae bacterium | reverse complement strand
AGGGGATTTCGCGATAGAAACCAGGCGGCTGCCTTCAGTTCTACGGCTTGGGCGTTTTACAGCCCCGTCCGTTGGCCTACAGATTGCTCTCTTAGGTCGCATCATCCCTAGCTGCGTTGCTGCATGCAAAAATGCACTTTATTCGATTCAATGAGACCTTGACTTCCATGTACGTAGAGCTCTCGTGCGCGTTGGCAGGTGTTTTGGAGGCGCGTTTGGTGTAAAGTTTGGAAATGCGAAACGCCATGCATCTCTGGATTCTTTCTTGTCTGGGCACCGCGGCGGCACTGTATGCCGCTGATTCACAGGCGCCGGCGGGGATGCCGATTCCGGTGGCATCGCCCGCATCAGTAGGATTGTCGACGGAGCGGCTTGAGCGGTTTTCGCAGCGAATCAAACAAGACGTCGCGGATGGAGAAATGCCGGGTGCGGTAGTGGCGATTGCGCGCAAGGGGAAGCTTGCATATTACGACTCCTTCGGCTTTGTCGACAAAGCGGCGGGCACGGCGATGCCCAAGGACGCGATTTTCGCCCTGGCGTCGATGACCAAGCCAATGGTGGCGGTGGGTACGCTGATGCTGGCCGAAGAGGGCAAATTGCTGCTGAACGATCCAGTGGGGAACTATCTGCCGCAGTTGAAGGACATGAAAGTGGCGGGTCCCAATGGGATTGTGGCGGCGCACCGGCAGCCGACCTTGCAGGACATGCTGCGCCATACTGCCGGTGTGAGCTACGGCAATCGGGGCGACACGCCGCTGCACAAGTTGTATGAGGCGCGGATCAGAAGCGCGGCGGATCAGTCCGGCGTAGAGTTTCTGGAAGAGCTGAGTAATCTGCCACTCTATTACCAGCCGGGGACGCAGTGGGAATACAGCCACGGATTGGATGTGGCGGGGTTGGCGATTGAAGCGGTCACCAAAAAGCGATTGGGTGAATTTTTGCAGGAACGCTTGTGGACACCGCTGGGAATGACCGACACGGCATTTGTGCAGCCCCAAACGAAAGCCGCGCGGATTGCGCGGCCGCTGCCGCATGATCCGGACACCGGACGCGCGGTGAATTTCCGGGTGCCGGTGACGCCTTGGCAGTATGACTGCGGCGGAGGATGCGCGTCCGGAACCGCGCTTGATTACATTCGCTTTGCCGAGATGCTGCGCAAGAACGGAACGTTCAATGGCACCCGGATTTTAAGCCGCAAAACGGTCGAGTATATGACGTCGAACCAGTTAGGGCCAGAGGTAGACAAATCAAGATTGGATGAGTTCCCGGTAGAACATATGAACGGATTCGGGTTCGGACTGGGGGTAGCGGTGCGAACTCAGACCGGTGTTGCGGGGGTGCCAGGAACGCTCGGCGAGTTCATGTGGAGCGGCGCTCAGGGCACTATGTTTTGGGTGGATCCGAAAGAAGAATTAACGGTAGTGTTTTTGGCAAATACACCCGGGCCGGTGCGGCGGCACTATCGCGAACTGGTGAAGTGGCTGGTGGAGCAGGCGGTAAACGACTAGCCAACGCCGCCATTGAGCGCGGAACAAGAAACGAATGTATGGCTTGCTCTTCCGCGCCATTCCCCGGCCACTGATCCAAGTCGCCTCGGATCGTTCGCCAACTGCATCGTCATTGCAAAGCACCCAGGGGCTGAGTTACTCTCCGGTAGGAGAATTCGTGCAAAACAAACTGCATGCAGTCCTATTATTTTGAGGTGTGACGGAATGGAACCAAATTGGTTTGGAAACATCTTCAAGCGTCTGCCCACCGAACCGAGCAACAATTTGGAGCGTACGATTGTCGGTAACCTTGAGGGCTTGCTCGACCATCCCAACGACGAAAATCTCATCGACGCAACTATCCAGCCATTAACTGGCGATTTCCAGAAATACATGAGCATCGTTTCCGCGCACTTCTCCGTGCCAACGGTCGCAGGCCCAGGACTGTTCGCGAAGACCGATGCGCCGGCCTGCGGCATGGCGAAAACATGGAAGAACTACGTGGCCACGCAAACCGCTGAGCCGTACGAGATCGCCTGCCCCGCGGACCTCGCCGGTCTGCGGGCAGTCCTTCAGAAAGCCGCCGCGCTTAATTGCGCGGTGCGCGCGGCCGGTTCGCACCACGCATTTTCGGACGCGGCCCTCACCGATGGCATTGCCATTGAGACCCACCAGTTGCTCGAAGCGCTCGTCGCAGCCGACGCCGCTATCCTCAAGAATCCCGACGACGCATCCACTGTCGTTCGCGTCCCTGGCGGGATGACCATCCACGACCTCAACGCCGCCCTCGACCAGCGTGGATTAGCGTTGATCAACATGGGCAGCTACGACGGACAAACCCTCGCCGGCGTCATCTCCACGTCCACGCATGGCTCGGGAATCGCCTTGGGATCGTACCCGAGCGCCGTCGAAGCGCTCATCGTCGTCAAGGCCGATGGCCAGGTCGTACAGATCGAACCCTTAAACGGCATCACCGACCCGGCAAAGTTCGCCGCGCAGGCCGGCAACGCGCAACTCATCCAGGATGACAAGTTCTTTCAGGCTTCCGTAGTCGGCGTCGGCAGTCTCGGCGTCATCCTCGCCGTGCTGCTCCGCGTGCGACGCCAGTATTGGTTGTCCGAAACGCTCACACTTCATCCGTGGAGCGAACTGCGCCCTCTGCTGCGCGACGGCGCGCTCATCCGCGCCCACCGCCATGTCGAAGTGATTCTGAACCCCGCCGTTCTCAACGGCGACAACACCTGCCTGCTGACTCTACGCGACGAGGTCCCAAAGCCGACGGCGCCGAGCCCTCCCAAGCCTTTCCGCAACCTGCTCGCACAGTTCCTGGCCAACCTTCCCGGCGCCGGCGATTTTCTCGCAGCGCTGGTAATCGCCATTCCCACCATAGTGCCCAAGCTCTTTGAAGAAGGCCTCACGAACCTCGCCGACAAAAACCCCTACGTCGGCCCGAGCTACGAAATACTCAACGTCGGCACGATCAACACCTTCCCCGCCGTCTCCAGCGAGCTTGGCGTCGACCTCAACGTCCACGTCGACGCCATCGACGCAGTCCTCGCCATCGCCGCGCAGGCCCGCGCCGAAGGCACTTACCACTCTGGCGTCATCAATGTGCGTTATGTCGCGCCTTCACCCGGCTTGCTTTCCATGCAGCCCCGCGAGACATGCATGATCGAGCTGCCGATGTTTCGCGGCTCTTTCGGCGCAGACTCCCTCGGATGGCGCTACGAGAACGCCTTGACGACCGACCGCTTCAAGGCGCGCCCTCACTGGGGACAGCGCAATTTCCTGACCGGTAATCATAAAATGCTGGAACGCCTCTACGGCCAGGCAAACGTATCCGATTGGATGGACGTCTTCCAATGGTTCAACCCTGAAGGACAATTCTTCAGCCGGTTTACCGATCGCGTCGGCTTTTCCAGCCATGCGCCAGGCGCATAGAACCTTGGCGTTCCGAATGCCCTACTAGGGCTCACCGGGAGTGAAAAAGTTTGAATAACCCTTCAGCAGTCACGAGCACACGCTGACGCAATAATCGACATGTGCGACACGCCACAGGGAGGTGCGAACAAGCGGCTCTGTTTTGACCGCTTGCGTGACGTGAGAAGCGAGACGGGAAGTCATTCGGACCTAGTGACGTGCTTGCAAAGCCCGATCGATCGCTCGTTTTTCCCACCTTCGGCGCAATTCGCGGAATATAACGAGAGCCGGCGCGAGAAACGTGAGCAGTGAGCAGTTAATCCGCCGTTATTCCCACTTCGACGATTTGTCGGCGTCTCGTACAAGTGCTTAGCGGACTCGGCAGACGATAGCTGGCGCGACAGCCCTTCCCACCAGCAACACCGTTCATTCGGAAGGCGAGCCGCGTCGTGTGGGATTGTCGACCCGAACGTTGGTCAGGTTCGTTGCGGCCTGCCAAACTGGGCAGTGAATGATAAAGGACGTTGTCGTTCATTACGCTTCTGGGAATCGCCATCGGACGTTCGTCTATCGGTCCACCACTCGGAGGAAGATGATCGGATTGCTCCTAGGAGATCCCCTTCCGGTCGATTGGCTGGCCGAAAAAAAACATTACCTCAGTTGCCTAGATTGTGTGGAGGCCTCAGCCGTCGCACGTGCCGCCAATAATCGTGCTTGAACTGCCGCGGCAGGAACTCCGGCAATGCCGCCGGGCGTTCGATCCCGCCGTCGACGTACACATTGTCGTTGAGAAACTCCCAGGCGGTTTCGGGCGAGGGGATTTCGGCGTCAGGATCACTCCCGAAAGCATCGATTGCCGACTCGGCGGCCAGTTCGGCGGCCTGGTTGATCGCGTCGGCGGCCTGGGCTTTGTGCAGCAGCGCCACTTGGTCGCGCAGCGGGAGGCGGATGTTGATGTGGTAGGTCATGGTCGTCATCTTCCTTCCCTAGGCGGCCACGCTCGTTTCGCCGGGAACCATCACGTAGCCGTGGCGCGCGTCGCTCCAGGCCCGGTAGTAGATCTCGAAGGCCGGGTACTTGGCCATCGCGGCTTGCGCGGCGTCCCACGCGGTCTCGAAACCATCCTGGAAATCGGTCGTGCCCACCGCGAACCAATAGCCTCCCTTGTCCGCGTTCCCAATCGTTACAATCGTCGCTTCCATTTTCGTCCTCCTCGTTGTGCATCCACATTCATGGCTCTTTCCACCCGAAAACGCAAGGTCATAATCGCCAAAGGCCGAAGAAAAGCCGCCCGGCCAGCGGGCGGCCCTTCGGACGAGGGCTCTCTGCCTTATGCGATCTTGTAGGTCCGCTCGCCGCTGGCGTTCTTCGAAGATTCGATCTTTTCGCCTCCCTTGCTGCCCAGGATGCTCACGAAGCCGCGGACAGTGTGCCGCTGCCAGCCCGTGGTCTCCATGATTTCGGCCAGCGTCGCGCCCTTCGCGCGCTTCATCATCGCGACCACTTCGGCCTTCTTGTTGGTCCGCGGTTCATCCGCGCCCTTGCGCGCCGGGGCGCGTTTCTTGGACTTGGTGGGAGCCTTCTTCGACTTGGCCTTTTCCGGCGCGACAGGCGTCGCCTCTGGCGCAACGGCGGGGGACGTTTTGGCAGCCTCGGGCTCGGCTACCGCCAGGCGCTGTATCGCGGCCCAAACGCGCCGAACGGCCGCCTTGTTGTTCGTAAATCTGCGAACCGGCTTCAACTCGTCGAAGGGCGCCACCCCCCGCGAACTTCGGGGACGGCGATCACCCCTTGCTATCGCGGCCAGATGTCGATCCAACCTGTAGCGGTGCCCGCGACAATCACTTGATGCCGGTCTCGAGTTCGTCGAGGCGCTCCTTGAGAGCGCGGATTTCCTCTTCCTGGCGCTGCAATTCGTTCAGAAGCAGAGCATCCAGCATCTGATACTTCACTGTCTCGATCTGGCCATCGGCGGAGCGGGCGACGAGGTCGGGGAACACCCCGGCCACTTCCTCCGCAATCAGACCAAATTGGATCGGTCTCGAACCGTCGTTGAAGGGCTTCCGATAGCGGAACGTGACGGGGCGGAGGCGAAGGAGCGGCCGGCTTAGGTCACCCATCTCGTGGATGTCTTCCTTTAAGCGTTGCGAAGAGCTAACCGTGCCCAACTGACCGTTGGAGTCGATGACCACGGGGACCGCATCGTTATTGCCCGTGGTGACGCCGCGCACCCCGGCGGCGAAGAAGGACGTCTGGAACGCCGAGCCGATGCGGATGACGCCGAAGTCGGAGACCAAGCCCTGGCTGCCGAGGTGGATGTTGTTACTGTTACCCGGCGAGACACCGGTGGCCGCGCCGGATCCAATCGCGATGTTGTTGGTTCCCGTCGTGTTGTCGTTGAGCGCCCCGCTGCCGAGGGCGGTGTTCTCGCTCCCCGTCGTGTTGTCATTAAGCGCGCCGCCGCCGAAAGCGGCGTTATCGCTCCCCGTCGTATTCCTGAAAAGCGCGGCGGCGCCGTTGGCGGTGTTATCACTTCCTGTGGTATTGGAGTTGAGTGCGAGCCCGGTGGCAGTGTTATTCTGTCCCGTCGTGTTGTTTTGGAGTGCGCCTTGGCCGACGGCGGTGTTGTAGGATCCGGTGGTGTTGTAGAAGAGCGCACCCTGGCCGACGGCGGTGTTCTGGCTTCCCGTCGTGTTGCTGTAGAGTCCGCCGCCGACGGCGGTGTTGAAGCTCCCCGTGGGCACGTAGCCATCTGGGACGTAGTAGCCGTTGATGTCGATCACGACGTCCGTTGCACTATTGACGTACACGTCGATGGAGGCATTTGTCCCGCCGGGCACGATGGCCGCATTGCTGGTGAGGGAACCTCCGGACCAGACCAACGTCGCGGCCAGAGGCAGGGATTGACCGGTTGGATAGGCGGTGAGGAAGCCAGTTGATCCCGAGGGCACGACGGTAATGTTGAGCGAATACGCCTGGGCGGCGGGAACCGGGCAAAGCGTGCTTGATGGCAGCGGGAACGTGCGGCTGGCTCCCGCCACCAGACTTGGCGCTCCAAACGGAGATGGGAATCCTTGGGAGGCCCGCGTATCGACGACGCGGCAGGGCGTCACCGCTACAAGAACCAAGGGATTCGCGGGCGGGTCGGCTGCTGCCGGCGCTTGGACGGTTTGCGGCTGCCAGTAGAGCGGAGCAGCCCAATGTTTGAGGACCACCGGGTTTGGATTCTGCCTCACCTGCGCTGTGAGCACCGCTGGAACAACCGTCAGAAAAGAAATGGACCGACACAGACTGTTCGCGTTCATTTTGAGTTTCCTCCCCGTAGCCTACGGTTGATTTGAACCACTGGAGGAAATCTTACTAAAACCGGAAATTCATCCGTGCAACAGCGGAAACGCCGCCCGGGGTGGAAAACCCAAGGCGGCGTTTTTCAAAAGCGGGTAAAGTTGGCTATTTGGCGATCTTGTAGCTGCGCTCCCCGGCGGCATTCTTCGCGGATTCGATTTTCTCGCCACCCTTGCTTCCGAGGATGGAGACAAAACCGCGCACGCTGTGGGCCTGCCAGCCTGTCGTTTCCATAATCTCGGCCAGCGTCGCGCTCTTCGGCCGCTTCATCAGCGCGATCACTTCTGCCTTCTTGTTGGTCCGCGCTTCGTCCGCGCCTTGCGCGCCGTGGCGCGGTTCTCGGACTTCGGCGCGGGGCCTTCTTCGCGTCCTCCTCAAGCCCGGGCGCGACCGCCAACGAAAAACGCCGCCCCATCTCGGGGCGGCGTTCGTGGGGCGTAGCGGACGTCGCGGGAACCGTAGCCGGCCCAATTAAAGCCAACGCGCCACTCGCCCCGGGTTTTCTCGCGGCGCACCTCCACGGATACGGCGTGGTCGGCGTCGATGTAGCCAACGACGTTGTAGGCTTGCGTCCAATCGGTCTCCAGAATTCGTTCGATCTTAATCATCGTGTTCTTGCTCCTTGCATCACACATTCGCTCTGGTTCGCGCGACGAGTCAAGGCAATTGTGCATCGCGGGCCGCAAAACAAACGCCGCCCCGTTGTGGGGGGCGGCGTTGCTGGGGGGCGGCGGGAGCGGGCTACGCGATCGCGGGCCCGGTCCAGGTGAGCAGATGATTCTCCTCGCGCACAAGGCCGGCGTTCTTGAGCGTCTTGATCAGCGCCTGGTAGCCGGCGAGGTCGACGCGGCCGCAAAGGATCGCGTATAGCTCGCCGCTTGGAAGCGAGCCGGCGGTGCGAATCGCCTCGGCGACTGCCAAGGCGACGTTGAAGGCCGCCTTGATCTCGGTACAGTCTGGGCGTCCGGGGGTTGGTGATTTGGTCGATGGTCATTGGTGTTTCTTCCTTGGTCACACATTCGCTCTGTTGGCCGCTCCATGCAAGACAAAAAGCGATCGGGGTGCGCAGATTTTTGAAGGAAAGGCGATGATCGCGATGCAAGCAAAAAGCCACCCCGTTGCCGGGGCGGCCTGGTTGTTTCGGCGCGCGCGGGGCTCTAGGCGTTCGCGCGGCGCGCCAGCAGCCGGCGAACGTGGCGCCGATAGTCGTGCGGGAATTGGCGCGGCATCGTCGCCGGCAAAGCGGCCGGGCGCGGGACTTCGTCGTCGCCGTATACGTTCTCGTTCAGGAAATCCCAAGCCATCTTAGGCGGCGGGATGTCGGCGGGCTGGTCGCCGAATGCATCGATGGCCGACTCGGCGGCCAGTTCGGCGGCCTGGTCGATCGCGTCGGCGGCCTGGGCTTTGTGCAGCAGCGCCACTTGGTCGCGCAGCGGGAGGCGGATGTTGATGTGGTAGGTCATGGTCGTCATCTTCCTTTTCGGGCCCTAGGCGGCCACGCTCGTTTCCCCGGGAACCATCACGTAGCCGTGGCGCGCATCGCTCCAGGCCCGGTAGTAGATCTCGAAGGCCGGGTACTTGGCCATCGCGGCTTGCGCGGCGTCCCACGCGGTCTCGAAGCCATCCTGGAAATCGGTCGTGCCCACTGCGAACCAATAGCCGCCCTTGTCAGCGTTCCCAATCGTTACAATCGTCGCTTCCATTTTCGTCCTCCTCCTTGTGCATCAACATTCATCACTCATTCCACCCGAAAACGCAAGGTCATAATCGCGAAAGGCCGAAGAAAAAGCCGCCCGGCCAGCGGGCGGCCCTTTGGAGGCTGAGCTGCCTCACGCGATCCGATACGTCCGTTCCCCGGCGGCGTTCTTTGAGGATTCGATTTTCTCGCCGCCCTTGCTCGCTAGGATGCTGACGAAACCCGGGACCGATATGCTTCTGCCAACCTGTGGCTTGCATAATCTCGGCGAGCGTAACGCCCTTCGGCCGCTTTATCAGCGCGATTACTTTCGCCTTCTTGTTGGTGCGCGATTCGTCCTTGCCCTCAGCGCTCACGCTCTTCAATTAGTCATAATTCATTCGTGTCCTTTCCCGAATGGGTCGAGCCGATGGCGGCGACTCTCACGCAGGAACGCTTCACCGGTCCGGAGTGGGTTTTCGAGCGCAAGTTTGATGGAATCCGGCTTCTCGCCTTCCGGCGCGGCAACGATGTGCGCCTGTTGTCGAGAAACCGCCTGCCTCAGAATTGCCCCCTAATCGCTGCGGCCGTTGTCAGCCTGCCAGTGAGCGAACTTATTTTCGACGGCGAAATCACCTGGGGTAAAACAGGCCCGGTATACCACGTCTTCGACCTGTTGTGGCTCGATGGACGCGACGTTTCGCTGCTGAGCCTCGATGAACGTCGTGCGCTGCTGGACAGTCTGCCACTCCTAGCACCCCTTCAGCCGGTCGCGCGGTTGGATGGTGACAAGCCCTGGGAGGAAGCTTGCCGCGAAGGGTGGGAGGGAGTGATCGCCAAACGGAGAGACTTATGCTACGAGCATCGGCGGTCCCGTCATTGGCTGAAGATGAAGTGCGAGGCCTCTCAGGAGCTCGTGATTGGTGGTTCACCGACCCGCAGGGGAGGCGAAAGGGTTTGGGCGCGCTGCTGGTTGGGTATTTTGAGAATGAAGATTTCGTCTACGCCGGCAAGCTTGGAACCGGATTCGATGCCAAGCTACTGCTGAAACTCCGCACGCAGCTGGATGCTCTTGAGATCACGGAGTCGCCATTCACCAAAGCCGTTGGACTTCCGCGGCTGCGCGCACACTGGGTGCATCCCTCAATCGTCGTGCAGGCAGGGTTTCTGGAGTGGACCAAATTTGGAAAGCTTCGGCATCCACGATTCCTCGGCATCCGAAGCGACAAGTCGGCGCGCGAGGTGCTGCGGGAGGCACGTTGATCACACATCCCGACAAGGTGCTGTTCCCGAACGACGGCATCACCAAGGGCGAGCTTGCGGCATATTACGAGATGATTGCCCCGGCCATGCTGCCGCACATTCGAGGCCGCCCCATCACGATGGAACGCTTTCACCGCGGCATCGGCGAGAAAGGTTTTTTTCAAAAGGACGTGTCGAAGGGTTTTCCGGAGTGGCTCCAGCGCGTCGCAGTGCCGAAGAAAGGAGGCGTCGTGAACCATCCGATTGCCAACGACACGCGCTCGCTGCTCTGGCTGGCGAATCAGAACAGCATCACGCCGCATGTCTGGATCTCGCGCGTGCCGGATTTGTGGCATCCCGACATCTGTGTGTTCGACCTCGACCCTGCTCAGGAGCAGCCCGATGTGTTGCGCGAGGCGGCGCTTGCGCTGCACAATCTGCTCTGCGATCTGGAACTCGATAGCTGGGTGAAGACGTCGGGGTCTAAGGGCTTCCACATCGTTGTACCGCTCGATGGCAGCGCGGATTACGGCGATGTTGGAAGATTCGCGAATGCGGTGGGCAGCATGATGGTGCGCCGCAATCCGAAGCACCTCACGCGGGAGTTCAGTAAAGCCGATCGCGGCGGGCGAATCCTCGTCGATACGGGACGGAATGCCTTTCATGCTACCTTCGCGGCGCCTTATGCGGTGCGTGCAACGCCGGGTGCTCCCGTCTCAGCGCCGTGCGCGTGGGATGAAATCAAGAGCGGCGCAGGGCCGCGGTCGTTTACTCTACGAGGAATGGCGAGACGGCTTGCGGAGTTCGGCGACTTGTGGTCCGATATGCTCACTTGCGGACAATCGCTGCGAGACGCGAGCGCGCGTTTGCAACATCCTCCAAAGTAGACCCTTTGAAATATGGATTAGGCCCGCCGTCGTTTGCGCAAGCACCGGCCGGATTGCCAGACGGTCCGGAGACGAATACGTTCGTCAAAGTATGCAGCGGATGTCATCCTCCCGAGGTCGTGCTCGGGCGGATGGATACACCCAAAGATCTACGCGCAACCCGGAGTTTGGACGATTCGCGGTGAATCGGGCGGCATTCACCGGCCAAAGCTGGGCCAGCCTGATGGCTCACTCCGGCGTACAATCTCTTGAGAATCTCGACGTGAATAGCGGTACCCCAGCAGCGGAAATCCCGGTTGATGAAAATCTGGTTCGCGCGCTGATTCAGGCCCAGTATCCAGAATTCGCCCGGCTTAATGTCTCACAGGTTGACGAGGGATGGGACAATGCCATCTTTAGGCTTGGGACGAAGTTTGCGGTGCGACTCCCGCGCCGTGCGGTCGCAGCGGAGATTATTCGTCACGAGCAGACATGGTTGCCGACCATTGCCAGTCGACTTCCGATTCCGATTCCGTCCCCACTCTGCGTAGGCGTGCCCGGCTGTGGATATCCGTGGTTCTGGAGCATCGTGCGCTGGATCGAAGGAGAGCCGGCCGATGTAACTGCGCCGAGGCCAGACCAAGCGGCCCGGCTTGCAGATTTTCTTCGGGCATTGCATGTGAAAGCTCCGGATGAAGCTCCTTTCAACCCTTGGCGAGGTGTGCCCCTTCGCAACCGAGCGGCCTCGGTGGAGGAACGGTTCCAGCGACTTGCCAGCCGGAACGTAACGATCGGCTCTCCTATCGTGAGCACATGGCAATCCGCATTGCGAGCAAAAGAGGATGCCTTCGCAACCTGGATCCACGGAGATCTTCATCCCCGAAATGTCTTGGTCCAAGAAGGCAAAATCACGGGGATTATCGATTGGGGCGACATCAGCTCGGGTGACCGGGCCACTGATCTTGCATCGGTCTGGATGCTGTTTTCCGAGCGCAGCGCGCGCGAGCGAGCCCTAATTGACTACGGCGCAGATGCCGATACCGTACTGCGGGCAAAAGGTTGGGCCGTGCTCTTCGCGGTGGTGTTGTTAGACACTGGCATCCAGGATCATCCACGACACGCTGCAATCGGCCATGCCGCTCTCCGGCAATTGCAGGACGATCATGTCTGACAGCCTGTGGGCGAGCGACGCACTGAAGCATACTGTTTGAAGGGTTGCGGTCAATGCCGACAACGGCCTTCCGGTCCAGCCATTCGTCCACGGCAGATTTCTGGCAGCTCGCCGGAACTCCGTTCAACATAAAGTATAGATAGCCGCGCTGCGGCGGGCAGCAGTGGAGATTTCCGTTATAGAGGTTGCTCGACTTCAGCCAAAACAGTCTGTGAAAATGTCGAAAGGGAAGGGGTAGAGAACGACCACCCATATCGGGGTGGCACCTTGCCACATACGTCGAGTCCGAACCGCCTACTCAGAGGTGGGGCCAATTGGGGTTTTTGGCCATGAGCGGACGCACCGGCTTTTCGCATGACTAGCTCTAACCTGTCGGTTCTGGGAGGTTGGCGCCGGAGATAGCGTGAAGCTTGCGACATTCAACATTAACAACATCAACAAACGGCTTGCGAATGTCGTGAGTTGGCTCGAAAGGGAGCAGCCCGAGGTGGTCTGTCTCCAAGAACTCAAGACCGAGCGGCACTCCTTTCCTGCCGACGCGCTGCGGTCCGTCGGATATGAAGCAGTGTGGGTGGGTGAACGTTCCTGGAACGGTGTGGCAATCCTTGCCCGTGAACACCAGCCGATTCGGACTCGCTCAGAACTTCCCGGCGATGATTACGACGTGCAGGCTCGGTACGTGGAAGCAGCGGTTCGTGGCGTTCTGATCGCCTGCATTTACCTGCCCAACGGTAATCCTCAACCCGGACCGAAATTCGCTTACAAATTGGCTTGGTTCGAACGGCTGATCGTACATGCGAATAACCTGATCAGTTCCAATGTGCCAGTCGTATTGGCGGGCGATTACAACGTGGTGCCGACCCAGCAGGATATTTATCCAACTCAATCGTTAGACAAGAACGCTCTGGTCCAACCAGCCAGTCGTGAGGCATTCCAGCGGTTACTTCGCCAAGGGTGGACTGACGCTCTGAGGAAACGACATCCTTCAGGACCCCTATGGACATTCTGGGACTATAAATTTGCGAGGTGGGAGGCGGACAAGGGGATGCGATTGGACCACTTGTTGCTCTCGCCTCAGCTATCTCCGCTGTTAATTGATGCTGGCGTTGATCGGTGGGCCCGCGGAGAGGACAATGCCAGCGATCACGCTCCCGCATGGATCACATTGAAGTTGTAATCGCCTAGCTGAGAACAGACTGGCCGAAACGATTATTGCCTGGAAACGCGCTCCAGAGGCGTCCACCGCAGGAACGCCGCCCTGCTGAAATGCGGACGGCGTTCAAAATATACGTTGGATTTGCGCGAGCTTACCTCGCGATGCGATACGTGCGCTCCCCGTCGACGTTCTTCGCGGATTCGATCTTCTCCCCGCCCTTGCTGCCAAGGATGCTGACGAAGCCGCGAACAGTGTGCTTCTGCCACCCGGTGGTCTCCATAATCTCGGCCAGCGTGACGCCCTTCGCGCGCCGCATCAGCGCGATCACTTCCGCCTTCTTGTTGGTGCGCGCTTCGTCCGCGCCCTTTCGCGCCGTGGCGCGTTTCTTGGACTTGGTGGGAGCCTTCTTCGACTTGGCCTTTTCCGGCGCGACAGGCGTCGCCTCTGGTGCAACGGCGGGGGACGTTTTGGCAGCCTCGGGCTCGGCTACCGCCAGGCGCTGTATCGCGGCCCAAACGCGCCGAACGGCCGCCTTGTTGTTCGTAAATCTGCGAACCGGCTTCAACTCGTCGAAGGGCGCCAAAAAGAGGAACGCGGGATCGCGGTTTCCTGCAAGCGCTGCCACCAAGCTGTCGGCGACGCCAACCTGGATCATGCCCAACACCAATTTGAGAACTCCCCGGACCGCCATAATTTCCCGGCCTTCTTGATCGCGCACCTATGCCAGATCGCAGCATCATGGCATTTCAGCCGAACATGGATGAGCGCCGGCAGCCGGTTATTTCTCCGCTTTCGGCCAGCGCGCCTGCCATTTCGCCCGCAACCCCGCCCGGTCGAGCTCTTCTCCCCGCAAATAAACTTTGTCTATTTTTCTAGAATTGCCAATATTATCGAGCGGATTTGCGTTTAAAACTATAAAGTCGGCGTTCCGCCCCGGCGCCACCAGGCCGGTGTTGAAATGGCCCATGTCGGCCGAATCGCGCGTCGCGGCCACAATCGCCTGCATGGGCGTCAAGCCCATCCACACCCAGTTCTCCATCTCCAGTTGTCCCATCCATCCAATGAAGAAGCGGGTCTGCCCAGTGTCGCTTCCCAGAACGATTTTCATGCCTGCGTCGCGAAGCCGCAGCGCGTTGGTCGCGCCCGTTTGCTTCAGGTTCTGCCGCGCGCGGTCGACCGCTTCCGGCGTCAACCGCGTCAGGTAATTCCCCCATTGCGCCTGAATCTGGCTCGGGGGAATCGTCTCTCGCAGCAGCGGGTCGTCCCAGACCTCGCGGCTGGATGCGCTCCAGCCCGCTCCCGGATTGAACCACATATTGGGCCGATCGTTATTGGCGATCCGCTCTCTTACAATGGACAGTAATTCGTCGTCGGGGACTTCGCCCATGCGGACCGGAAGATGCAGCCATCCCTCCACGCCCGCTCGCATCAACAGTTTGGCGTCGGCCAGCGTGACGTTATGCGCGCCCACGGGAATATTCAGCTTGTGCGCCTCTTCGATGATCGCGAGGTACAGCGGGGGGGTTAGCTTTTTCTTCTGCCCTCCGCGATCATCGACCCAGATTTTGATGAATTCCGGTTTCATGCGCGCGTTGTCTTGAACGGCCGAGCGGGCTTCTTCGAGCGTGGTCACCGGATACGGCACGTCGGCGCGGGAAGGATGGCCCTGCGCGCCCGAATCAGGCCAGGCGATGCCGGGGCCGGCGGTGCGGAACAGCGCGGCGCCCGGCACGATTTCATCCCGCACCCGCAGCGGCGCGTCTCCCCAACGGGTCCGCCCTCCATGCAGATCGGAGCGGTCCATCAGATCGCCGATCCCGATGATCGCGCTGAAACCGTAGTACGCCAGCCGCTGCAAATGGTCAATCAGGTTGTCACGCGTATAGTATTCCTTCGCCATGGTTCCGTCGGTATCGTGCTGGAAGCCGATGTGACCATGCAGGTCCACTTTGGCGGGCATTACCGTCTTGCCGGAAAGATCCACTCGCGCCGCGCCCGCCGGAATTTGTAGCTGGCCGCGCTGTCCCACCTGGGTGAAGCGAGTGTTGTCGACGACAAAGGCGGAATTCCCGACGACGGCGCCATCGCCTGTAATCAGCCGCGCGCCTTCGAACACGGTCACTCGATTCTGGCCGCTAAGGATGGCGCCGGACCAGCCAGCCAATAACAATATTGGCGAAAAGATATGCTTCAGCCCGTGCATAACAAGAGTATTATTGCGCGTCACGCCTCCCCGCACAATGGTCTCGTGCGGATTAGCGGCGCCATGGAGCAAATGCGTCGCTGCGGCTAAACGGTAGACTTGACGGAGCGAGCGGGATATACTTGACAGCCATGCGGAATCTGCTGCTGGTTTTGAGTTGGGTACTGTGTGCCCTCGCGGCTTTTGGTCAAGCTGCAACTGGCTCAATCACGGGAACTATAACGGACCCGGGCGGCGCGGTGATTGCCAGCGCGTCAATCGAGGTTCGAAATCTCGAAACCAATGTGCTTTATCCAACCGTGTCCACAGAAACGGGCGCCTATACCGCGCCCAGCCTGCCACCGGGTCCGTACGTCGTTACAGCCGTGGCCACCGGATTTAAGAAGCTGACTCGCAGCGGCATCACCGTCGATGCTGGACAAATTTTGCCGTTGGACCTGATGCTTGAAATCGGCTCGTCTACCGAATCGGTTACCGTCAGCACCGAAGCCACGCTGCTCAAGACCGAGAGCGGCGACGTCGCTCACGACATTACCCTATCGCAATTGATCGACGTTCCTGTGCTCGGGATAGGCGGGCAGAACGCCGGCAGCCTCGGCATCCGCAATCCCTACAACGCGGTGGTGCTGCTGCCCGGGACCAGCTACGTCCCCAACTTCCGTATGATCGTCAACGGCGCTCCGACCAATACCGGGGGTTACCGTCTGGAAGGTCTGGATTTCACCAACCATACCGTGGCCCAGTCCATTCAGGAGGCTCAGCCGAGCGTTGATGCGGTTGAGGAAGTGGCGGTTCAAACCAGCAACTACGCCGCAGAATTCGGACAAGCCGGGGGCGGGCTGTTCAACATCACTATGAAATCGGGAACCAATGCATATCACGGCTCGGCCTACGATTTCTTCGTGAATGAAGATTTGAACGCGGGCGATCCGTTTTCGTTCACTCCCGAAGGTGGCAAGTTCCGGCCCCGAAACCGCCGGAACAATTTCGGCGGCACCGTGGGCGGCCCGGTTGTGATTCCCAAGCTCTATAACGGAAAGAACAAGACTTTTTTCTTCTTTGGTTACGAGAAGTATGTGGAGTCAACCACCCTCACCTTCACCGACACGCTTCCCAACGCGCAATATCAGGCCGGTGACTTCTCTGCGATTTCGCCTAACGGCGGCGCGGGTTTCAACTCCAAACTCGGCGTGCCCTCCACTGCCATCGCCACCGACGCGCTTGGTCGTGCCGTTTTCGCCAATGAGATTTACGATCCGCTGACTCGAACTACGACTGCGAGCGGCGTGGGAGTCGCGAATCCTTTTCTGAATAACATGATCCCGTTGTCGCGATTCAGTCCGGTAGCAGTAGCGATTCAAGGCCTCCTGCCCAGCCTCTCCAACACGGGCCTGTACAACAATTTCAACGGATCGAACCTTTCGCAGCGCACGGACCCAATCCCGTCTATCAAGCTCGACGAGATCATTGGCGTGAAGCACAAGCTGGCTTTCTACTATCAGCACAACAACTCGTCGGTTCAGTACACCACTAACGGTAGCCCGGACGGGTTACCCCCGATCATCTCAGCGGCGCGCGGGTCCATTCCCGTAGGCGGTCCGATGTTCCGTCTGAACTACGACTACTCCATCACGCCGACCCTGCTGGCGCATTTTGGCGCCGGATATGCGATGACTTACTTCTTCGACAACGGTCCGTACACGAATAGCGGCAAAACCGTCGATTGCCTCGCCGTGATCGATTTGCAGGGTTGCGAGGGAACCTACAATTTCCCTACCATCATCGCGGGCAATGTCACCAGCCCAGTTGTGCTGGGGGGCATGCAGCAATTGGGGAACGCGCTGAGTCACACGGCGACGCACACGGAACGCCCGGCTTTCAATTCGAATCTGACATCGGTGCGGGGCAATCACACGTATAAGGCAGGCGCGGAAGTCTGGTTTCAGGCCAGCATTACGGCACCTCCGACTGGTGTCGGTCTCACCTTTGCAACCGTGAGCGGCGCTGGAGCTGTAACCGCTGCGGGCGCGACCGGACTTCCCGCTTCGCTGTCGACTGGTGCCTATAGCGCAGGTTTTCCGTACGCAAATTTCCTGCTCGGCGACGTTACGGCGGCGACTCAGTATGCCCCCGTCGACGCTCGGATGGCCAAGTCGCAATGGGGACTTTTTGTACAGGACTCCTGGAAAGTCACCCGCAGACTGACGATCGATTACGGCCTCCGATGGGACTACGCCACGGCGGCCACCGAGGAGCATGGGCGCTCCGCGGATTTGAGTCTCACCACGCCCAATCCTGCGGTGGGCAACCGCTTGGGTGCCCCCATTTTCGGGGCCACCTGCCATTGCAGCTTTGAGCAAACCTATCCTTATGCCGTCGGACCTCGGTTGGGTATCGCTTACTCCATTAATTCCGCGACCGTCCTTCGCGCCGGCTGGGGTTTTGCATATGCAGTCCCTCCGGACATCACCTTGCAGAATACGGGCCAACTAGTCAACACTCCGACCGGAGTCAACGCTTACGCGGCCGTCAACTCACCTGGCACGGTGCCGCAGCCGGTGTGGCCCAACTTCAGCGTGAGCCAAACGCCGCTTCCCGGCTCCACGACAAGCGGTTTCCTCGCGTATCTCGACCCGCAAGCGGCCCGGCCCGCACGGCAAAACCAGTGGAGCTTCGGTCTGCAGCGCGAGATCACTCATAACATCGTCATCGAGGCCGCCTATGTCGCTGCCCGTGGTGTGTGGTGGCCCGGTCCGCTGGGCTACCTGAATCAGATTTCACCGCAAGCCTTCACAGCCTATGGATTGTCGCCATACACCAACCCGGCTGACAATCTTCTGCTAGGAAGCACACTCGCCAGCTCCGCAGTCACCTCCCGCCTCGGAAACATCGTGCCCTACGCAGGCTATGCTACTAGCAATACTTTGTTGAACGCCTTGAGGCCCTTCCCCCAGTTCAGCTCGATCACTGTACAAAACTCGCCCACCGGCAACACCTGGTACGATTCATTTCAAATGAAGGGCACCAAGCGATTCTCCCACGGCTTGCAGGTCAATGGCACGTTCACCTGGTCCAAGGCCCTGTTGGATATTCGGCCCAATCTTTTCGTCGACTCCGACAAGTCGCTTCAAACCACTGACCAGCCGTTCGTGTTTAACGCCAGCATCGTATATACCACCCAGAGTTGGTTCAGCAACCGCTGGGCCGCTTTTGTCACGAAAGACTGGTCACTCGGGGGTTTTGCGCAGTATGCCAGCGGCCTCCCACTTGTTCCGCCGGCCGCGACCAATACCAACTACATCGGAGGAAGCGAGCAATTCCGAGTCCCCGGCCAGCCTCTGTATCTCAAGAATTTGAACTGCGGATGCATCAACCCCTACACCGACGTAGTGCTAAACCCCGCAGCCTGGTCTAACCCCGCTAATGGCACCTTCGGGCCGGCGACTGGGACATTGTATGGAGATTTTCGCGACGCGCGCCGTCCTCAGGAGAACGTTAACATCGGCAGGACCTTCCGATTCAAAGAGAGCTTCAGCCTCCAGCTTCGCGCAGAGTTTGTGAACATTTTTAACCGGACCCAAATCGGCGATCCAAGCACCACTTCTCCAGCAACGCCTCCCAGCAAGAACACTGCGGGACAATACACTGGTGGTTTTGGAACAATCAATCTGGTCGTGGGCCCGAACGTGGCCCCCACGGTCACAATGAATGGCGTTGTTGGACAACTGTACCAGTTGCCTCGTACTGGAACCTTGATCGCCCGAATTATGTTCTAGCTAGAAGCTGTCCGACGAATGTTTTGAGTCGAGCGTTTAACAAGGCGGCGTTCTCATTCTTTTTTGTGAGCGGGAACGGCGCGGACCCGACGGGACAAAGTCGGATTGCCTTCGCACGCTACAAAGGGGGAGGCCGAAAAAGGCTACTCGCCTCTGTTTTCCCCGCATTTATCTCTTCCAGCCCGCGTACATCTACCCTTGAGCGGCGGAAGGAACCGAATCTGAACTAGCGCTCCAGGCAGTTTCGGGCGGCGGGATTTCGGCGTCAGGATCACTTCCGAAAACATCGATTGCGGATTCGGCGGCAAGTTCGGCGGCATCGTCGATCGCCCAGAAGACTTATGGGAAGGTCATTCGTTTTCTCCATGACGAGCACAGGCCAAAGGGCAGAGGCCAGACGCAGGAACGCCGCCCCGCAGCTGGAAACTGGGGCGGCGTGAAGGGGGGACAGGCGGGCTACTATCTAATCTTTTCCGTTGCGGCGGTCGCCGCGGTCCTGCAGGACGCAGAGGATGTTCACGCCGGTGGTGCGTTCGCTGGTGCCCTTGAGCTCCTCCGCGAGCGCGCGGATCTGGCTGATAATCGCGTCCGCGCGCCCTTCCTCGAGGCGGGCCCGGCGATTGTGGGCGCGTTCCACACGCGGGCTGGGCGGGCCATCCATGTATGTGATCCGCTCCACATCATCGCCATCCGCATCCGGCGCCTCGTCATCATCGGCTTCGAGGTTCCGGAGCCAGCGGCGGTAGTCGTGCTTGAATTGGCGCGGCAGCGCTTCTGGTAGGTGCGCGGGGCGCCCGCCCTCGGCGTAGACCTGGCTGTTGAGGAATTCCTACGCCTCCGCGGCGGTCGGGAGCTTCCCATTCGCATCGTTCGCAAAAGCATCGAGCGCGGCGCGCGCGGCATCTTCGGCGGCCTTGTTAATCGCTTCGCTTTCCTGTTGGTGCTTCGTCATCGTCGTCGGGCCCTCCTGGCCACACCCACATTCGCTCTTGTACGGCCGCGATGCAAGGGAAATATCGAAACAACACCGCCTCAGTACCAAGCAAAAAGCCGCCCCGTTTCAGGGGCAGCTTCGTTGGCGCGCGGCGGGCGCCCCAGCGCACGGACGTCTCGCCGGGGATCGCTACGTAGCGATGGCGCGCGCTGTCCCATTCCCAGTAATAGATCTCGTAATTAGGGTACTTGGCCATGGCTTCTTGCGCGGCGTCCCACGCGGTCTCGAAACCATCCTGGAAGTCAGTCTCCGCGACGGCGAACCAATAACCGCCTTTGTCGGCATTTCCGATTGTGACAATCGTCGTATCCATTTCCGCGTTCCTGCTTGTGCATCAACATTCATCGCTCTTTCCACCCCAAAACGCAAGGTCACAATCGCGAAAGGCCAATGAAAAAGCCGCCCGGCCAGCGGGCGGCCCTTTGGAGGCTGAGCTGCCTTACGCGATCCGATAGGTGCGCTCCCCTGAAGCGTTCTTTGAAGATTCGATCTTCTCGCCGCCCTTGCTGCCGAGGATGCTGACGAAGCCCCGAACGGTGTGCTTCTGCCAGCCCGTGGCCTCCATAATCTCAGCCAGCGTCACGCCCTTCGGCCGCTTCATCAGCGCGATTACTTCCGCCTTCTTGTTGGTGCGCGCCTCGTCCGCGCCCTTTCGCGCCGTGGCGCGTTTCTTGGACTTGGTCGGGGCCTTCTTCGCCTTCTGCTCGACGGGCGCGACGGGTTCCGCCTCTGGCGCACCGGCGGCCGACAGACGCGCGATCGCCTGCCAAATGCGGCGGAGCGGCACGCCCCCTTAACTTAAATAGCGGGCCATCCGCCGCGGGGGTCCGGGCCACGGAGATTGTGCTATCAGTGATACTCATGGCATCGGAAGAAGAGTTGAAGGCAGAGATTGAGCGGCTGCGGGCGAGAACGCCTGCGGCATCGCTGGCCCGCCCAACGGCGGTCGCATCGCAGGCGTCGGCGTGAACCTTTTTGGCCGTTCCGGAATCCGCGGCGGTGTTCCCGGCATTTGCCGTGACGCGACCGTCCCGTCACGTCACTTGAAAACGGCTAGAGGAACAAAAGGCCGGAAGGTAGCTCCGCCTGGCTTCGTCAGTAGACAGGCTCCACCCGATACCGGCCTCGTTCGCCAAGCAGACTGGTTGGGACCGCGCCAGCTCGAATGGATTCTAGGGATCACACCGCGTATAGTAATGGTATGCGTTTTCTCTTCAGCGGGGTGGTATTTATCGCGATACTTCAGGGTCAGGGCAATGTGATCGACCTCCCTCGCGCCCCGTTAGGGGATGGCCCGTTCATTTTCGATACGGCTGAGCAGCACAAGATCAAAGTTACGGTCATCACCAAAACTCTCGACCGGCCTTTCGGCATGGCCTTTCTTCCCGGCGGCAACATTCTGGTGAGCGAGCGCGGTGGTAAGCTTCGCATTATTCGAGACGGCGTGCTCGACTCTCAGCCGATCGCCGGAGTGCCCAAGGTCAACGCACGCGCCAACGCAGGCCTCTACGATTTCGTCCTTCATCCGAAGTACGCCCAGAACCAGTGGATCTATTTCGCGTTCAGCAAGCCGGGAGAAGGCGATTTGTCGGCAACCGTCCTGGCTCGTGGGAAATTGGAAGGGCGCTCCCTTGCACAAGTGCAGGAACTCTACAAGACCGAGCCAGGCACCAATATCGGCGGTTCACGTTTGGCGTTTGCGCTCGACGGCACGATTCTAATGACTACGCCTGCTGCGGGCGTCGTCGAAAAGGCGCAAGACCCAAATAGCGCTTACGGCAAGATCCTTCGCTTGAATGACGACGGAAGTATTCCCCGCGACAATCCTTTCGTCGGTAAACCGGGCTATCGGCCCGAAATTTACACGCTCGGCCACCGGGATCATCTGGGTCTGGTCGTTCATCCCTCCGGGACAATTTTCAACGCGGAACACGGGCCCAATGGCGGCGACGAAGTGAACCTTATCAAACCGGGTCGCAACTACGGCTGGCCTGTGATCAGCTTCGGACGCCAGTACGATGGCACGCGTATCCTCCCTTACAAGGAAGGCATGGAGATCCCACAAGTGGTGTGGGTCCCCTCTATCGGTCCCTCTGGGATTATGTTCTATACGGGCGACAAGTTTCCGGCATGGAAGAACAACCTTTTCGTGGGCAGCGCACGCTATGGCGAAATCCGCGGATTCGGGCATCTTGAACGAGTCGTGTTGAACGACAAGTTCGAAGACATCCGTCGCGAAATGCTTCTCTTGGACCTACACCAGCGATTCCGAGATGTGCGCCAAGGTCCGGACGGAAATATTTACGCGTTAACGGACCAAGAAGTGGGGGCTCTGCTAAAGATCGAACCGGCCCAATAATCGGCCTACCTCGCCGCGATTGGCTACCCGGAAGTTATTGTGGTCGCCGACAATGCGCGAGATCGGGGGACAAAACTGTTTGGTGAGAGGGCGCGTCATCGATATTTCGCGCCAGGCGCGCCGGTCTTCGATTTTGACGCTTCGTCGGTGCGGTCGAGGGCGAGACGCGTCAGGATGGGAGCCGGAGAGACGGACCTTTTAACGCTCACGGTTCAGGCAATTCAGTAAGAGCTGGAGTACGTTCGCAAAAGGGTTACCGATTTGGGTTCTTATAATCGTTCGTCATGCGCATGGTTGCAACCGTCCTCTTGGCTCTGGCGCCGGTTCACGGCCGGTGGGTGAAGTATCCTACGCCTGGGGTCCCCAGAGCCACGGATGGAAACCTAACTTAAACGCCCGCGCTCCGCGAACCGCAACAGGAAGACGCGACCTTTCGGACATGTGGCTTCCCAGTGATGAGGTACCGTGCCCCAAGATGATCCTCGACGATGCAGGCACTTGCGCGGAGCGCGTCGCGCCTTCACGGCAGGCTGTGAACATCGCTGTGGGCATACCCAGCGGTTTGGCGTTCCAACCCTTGGGCAGTCTGCGCTGCAAAAGAAACGCGCCATCAATGCCGGTCGTGACGACCCTCACACTCACTGTCTGCCCTCCAACTTTCCGCGCCTGTTTACCCTGCCCCACATCACCAAGATTCTTCAGAGTCCGGCCGCGGAAGGCGTGGACGGCAACCCGAGGCAACCAGCCGATAATGAGTTGCGACACATAAGGCACGCAGACCGGAATAGCGTTGCTTTGCCCTATCTGGCAGCGCGCAGCGGCCCGCGTCTTCTACCATAGATGCAAAGTCGACAATGAAAATCAGCGTCCTCGATCAATCTCCTATCTCGGAGGGCGCAAGTGGCGCGGACGCCTTGCGTAACACGCTCGACTTGGCGCGCCTGGCCGACGAACTTGGGTTTGTGCGGTACTGGGTGGCGGAACATCATGGCACTCCGATGCTTGCCTGCGCAAGTCCAGAAGTCATGATTGCGGCGATTGGGTCCTCCACACACCGGATACGGATCGGGAGCGGCGGTGTGATGCTGCCCCACTATAGCCCACTTAAAGTCGCCGAGACGTTCAGCATCCTCAGCGCATTGTTTCCTCACCGCGTCGATCTCGGTATCGGCCGAGCGCCCGGTACGGACCACTCTACGGCATTCGCCCTGCAACGCGACCGTCGGCAACCCGCTCCCGATGATTTTCCGCAGCAACTTGGCGAACTGCTCGGATACCTTGAAAACTCCTTGCCCGCAAGCCATCCCTTCGCGCGTCTCGCGGCCTTGCCGGGACGCCCCCATCTTCCCGATCTCTGGCTGCTGGGTTCGTCCCTGCAAAGCGCCCTGTGGGCCGCGGATAACGGGTTGCCCTATGTTTTCGCCGATTTCATTAATCCCGATGGCGCTAGTTATGCGGCGATTTACAGAGAGCGCTTCTGCGCGTCTGAAAGACTGGTCGAACCGCGGATAATCGTCGCTGGCTTTGCGATCTGTGCAGACACCAACGAGGAGGCGCAGCGGCTCGCCTCGAGTGCAAGAATGACGCGAACGTTGTTGAATGAGGGTAAACTCATCCCGGTGCCGCCGATTGATAAGGCTCTTCGCTTTCTGGCCGACCGGGGGCCGAGTCCCGATACTGTTGCCCGACCGCGCCGCGCGATCATTGGTGCTCCGGCGGCTGTCAAAACAGAAATTGAGGAGTTGGTCCGGCTCTATGGCGCCGAGGAGGTGATGATTGTCACGATCACCTACGCTCACGCTGCCCGCCGCCGATCGTATGAACTGATTGCTGAGGCATTTGGACTCGGCTGGCAGTAGCGGCTTGAAACCGCCAGATCGGTGTTCCACTCACAAAGATCCCGCCGTAGTTTCCTAATGACCTGTCGGGCTTGAATACGCTTGAACTCCTCCCGGACAAGAGGTAATGTCCACATGACGTGGTCACCGATAATGCCCATTATCGGCACTCCGAATGCCGGCGATATCGGCATTGCCCGCGAACTGTGCAATCGCACATAGGTTCGCCCCTCAAAACGCAAGAACCCTGTGTTGATGTGGGCGGGCGGAGGTAAGATAACTGACCAAATGTCCGTTCGCCTGAGAGTTGTCTTTGCCGATCAAGCCTTGCTGGATCAAACCGTCGCGCGGTACATCGCGGCCGTCGAACGGGGCGAGATGACCGACGCCGAGGCCGTGGAAGACTTGACCGCGTTGACGTTGGGGATGCTGACGATCGAAATCGAATCCTGAGAACGCCCGTTCCAGGAAATCGTCGCATGAAAGAAGCACACGATAGGCCATGAAACCTCCTACATGCCGTTGATGCTAATCGCGAATTCTTCCGTGTCTATCGGCACGCGCTAGCATCGGCACGCGCTACATCGGCACGCGCTTGCGCTAGCCTGTCAAACGTGGAGAAGTATCACTGTGGGCGCGCGCACACTAACGGCGACGTGGTGGTGCTGTTTTCACCGCGCAGCGCGTGCTGGCGGCCGGGTATTCAGCCCTCCCCATCCATCCGTCCAGAGGGCGATGTGACTGCACGGTTACCAGATCGCCTGCGGGCGTGGAGAAGCCGTCGTAAAATATGTTCAATCGGCTCGAATATCCCGCAATTAACCTCGGGAACTTCGCGAGCGCTCCCACGGTGTTCACTTCCGCCCTCACAGGGGCTTATCCAGCGGCGGCTTCGGCACGATCAATCCGACTGCGGGTACCTCCGGTCAGCGCTCCGGCGAGCTCGTGGGCCGCTTCACTTTCTAGTAGTCCGACTTCGCTGGCCCATGGTTGCGATTTCGATTTCTCGTTAAGGAGGTTCTGAATGAAGCTCATCCGGTTGGTATTACTGTTGGTATTCGTGACCGCTTGCGGGTGGGGGCAATCGCTCGACGGTGTGATCGATATCCACGTGCACAGCGGACCCGACAGCACCCCGCGCTCGATCGATGCCATCGACCTGGCTCGGCTTGCCAAGCAGCGCGGCATGCGCGGGCTGGTACTGAAGAATCACTACGAATCCACGGCCGCGCTGGCCTACGTGGTCCGGCAAGTCGTCCCCGGCATCGAGGTCTTCGGCGGCATCGATCTCAACCGTTCGGTCGGCGGAATTAATACAGCGGCAGTCGAGCGCATGGTTCTCATGAAGGGCGGCTACGGCAAGGTGATCTGGATGCCCACTTTCGACGCGGAAAACCAGGTCCGCTATTCCAAGGAGAACCGGCCGTTCGTGCCGGTCGCGAAGGACGGCAAACTGCTCCCTGCTGTCGTGGATGTAATCGCGCTGGCGGCCAAGAACAACTTGACCCTGGAAACCGGCCACTCTTCGGCGGAAGAAGGTCTGATGCTGGTGCGCGAAGGCAAGCGCCAAGGCGTCCAGCACATGGTGGTGACGCACGCCATGCAGGCGCCCGTGTTGATGAATGTTGCACAGATGAAAGAAGCCGCGGGGATGGGCGCCTATATTGAGTTTGTCTATGGTCAGTTGCTCGGTGCGAACGGTGAGTCGACGCTCAAAGACTTCGTAAAAGCGATTCGCGAGGTTGGTCCCGAACACATTATTCTCGCGACCGACCTCGGTCAACCGCGCAATCCTTTGCACCCTGACGGCATGCTCGCCTACCTCACCGCACTCCACAAGGAAGGATTTTCGGACGCCGACCTCGCGCTTATGTCCAAGACTAATCCTGCACGCGCGCTCGGGTTGCCATGACGATTCACGCCTTGCGTCGCGCCATCGAAGACCCGGACATCGTGTTGGTCCTCGCGTCTGTGTTGAGTAAATCGCGAATCGCACAGCCCTGCAGTCGGCCGACACGCGCAGCAGCAAGTCCCGTAAGCTGCAACGGCGGCTTCTTGACTGCCTGAGACCCCACGCTCCCCCGAGGGGTACAAAAGAGCACGCTGACAACTTAGTTAGTCTGTGAGGGCTGTAATCCCCGCGCTGGATTTCTATTTAGTAGAAACGGTGAACAGGATCCTTGGCCATGCCCGGTATCACTGTGGGACATCCGCCAACATTGACTCCTCGGTCCATTGGTCGTTCATAGGGCGCGTCCGACTGGGGAAGAAACCTGAGACGCCGCTCAAACTTTCCCGGCAGGATCCCGCATGTAGTGGTTGAGTGAAGAAATCCTCCAGTCAGCGTCAGGATACGGTGAGCGGCTCCAAATAGCTACCGATAAGACTACACAACAGGGATTAAAAACGGGACCTGAAGTGGGCCCCTTGGCTGAGACAACGAGTTAAGACACTGCTTACCACTCGCTGTAAATTCATTGTACGACCACCCGGTTCGATGGCAGAATCGGGTGCATGTTTGATCTCGCTCTCACGCTCACCGCGCAAGCCATCCGCCGGCAACTGACGGCGACGCCCTGTGAACTCTACCTCGTCCGTTTGATTCACAATGCGACCAAGCGGTCGTTTCCCGGAGAACGCCTGTGGACTGCCACGCAGCTGGCGAGCCTGGCGACCATTCGCTTTTTGCGGATCCGGAACCGCGAAGGATGCGATGTGTACATCCATCCCTACGCGCAGGACCGGAACGCCGGTTATATGCTGATCGACTTGGATCACGCCCATCCCACGTCGCTGTCGGCAATGCGCGCTAACGGGCATGAACCCTGTGTCGTGCTCCA
The DNA here is from genome assembly GCA_036521975.1 of Bryobacteraceae bacterium. Classification (GTDB taxonomy): domain Bacteria; phylum Acidobacteriota; class Terriglobia; order Bryobacterales; family Bryobacteraceae; genus Palsa-187. The sequence goes on along the minus strand of DATDGT010000017.1, from coordinate 8,094 downwards.
GACCAGTCCCGGCCACTGGCAGGCCTGGGTGCAAGTCAGTTCCACTCCTTTGGAACCTGCTCTGGCCACTGCCGTGGCCCGGCACTTGGCGCAGCTCTATGCTGGCGACCGCGCCAGTGCCGACTGGCGTCACCTGGGTAGGCTCGCCGGCTTTACCAATCAAAAGCCACACCGGCGCCAGCGCAACGGGTATCCTCCTTGGGTGAAGATCGTGCACGCCGCTGCCGGTCTGGCCAGCCACGCCGAGCGTGTCTTGCAGGCTGCGCGCGAGCAGACCAGCATCGCCGGCGGCATCCCGCATTCCGATAATCGATCCATCTCGACGGCCTGGGCGCAGACTACTCCAGTCCACCTGCCCGCCGCCCAGGCCACAGAGATCTACCGAGCCTGGATGCGGCGCTGGCACATTGCACAGCGATTCCCGCAACCCGACTGGAGCATCGTCGACCTGTGGATCGCGCGCGCTCTGCTGGCACGAGGTATGTCTCCTGCCGACATCTACCAGATTCTGCAACTGGGCAGTCCCGGGTTTCCCCGCGGTCACAGCCATCCCGACAACTACCTTCGTCGCACACTGGCTCGCGCTTTTCCTGTTTTTCCCGCCCCCAGGCGCGCCGTGTGTGCCGCTCATGCACTGGCCTCCACAGATGCTCCTGCCGTCAGCGATTGTTCGAACCTCACCGGCGAACAATAACCTAGCGCAGAGTGCAGCCGCTTTTCGTTATAGACCTTCTCGAGGAATCGATGAATGCAACTCCGCGCCTCGCTCAGATCGCGATATTCCTGTCGATACACCTCGTCATATTTCAGACTCTTCATAAAAGATTCACAAATTGCATTGTCATATGGGTTTCCTTTGCGACTCATACTAATTCGGATTTGATGCTCTTTTAACAGATGTGTGTAGTTACCCGAGGCATACTGCACTCCCCGATCCGAGTGATGCATCAGCCCCGGCGTAGGCGGCCGCTCGCGCAATGCCATCCGCAGCGCCGCCAGCGTCAGCTCATCTTCCAACGAATGATCCAGCGCCCACCCAATCACCCGACGCGAGAATGCATCCAGCATCACCGCCAAATACACAAATTCCAGCTCTAGCCGAATATAAGTAATGTCCGCTACCCAAAGCTGATTTAATCCCGTCAATTCCAACTCGCCGGCCAGATTCGGATATACCGGCCGGTGATGATGGGAATCTGTCGTCAGCACAAACTTCCGCCGCCGCAGGCACAGCAGGTTGTCCTCTCGCATGATGCGCCGGACCCGCTTGTGATTCACTACCCGGCCCCGATCTCTTAACTCCTTCTGTATGCGCCGCCAGCCGTAGTACGGAAATTCCAGGGCGATCTTCTGCATCGCGTCGCGCAGGTCCAGGTCGTGCTCTATCGCCGGCGCTTGCGCCGCCTGCTGCCAGCGATAGAACCCAGCCCGGCTCACCTGGCCCAACTCACACAACTGCTGTACGGGAATGGGCGTCGCCAACTTCACTTCCTTTTCGATGTACGGATAGACGAGCCGCGCGTAGTTAACGCTTGCAGTTTCCGCTGCTCCTCGACATGCTGCAAGCAACGCCGCAAAAAATCAATTTCCAGCGCTTGGCGCCCCACCTTCCGTTCCAGTTCGGCTATATGATTCTCCGCGGCCCGGGACTTCCCGTTGCCGGCGAACGCCTTTGCCCCGTAGTCGCGCAACTCGCGCTTCCAGCGGTGCAGCACGTTCGGGTTTACTTCACACGCCCGTGCTACCTCGGCGATGGATGCCCCCAGTTCCAGCCGCCTCACGGCGGCTTCCTTGAACTCTTTGGTAAATGCTCTTCGAGACAGGCTCATGACTCTCCTTTCCATTTAATGAAAATTGAGTCTTAACCGCTTGTCTCAAGAATGGGGCCCAGTCCAACCAGAGTCTACGTCGCAAAGGTCGTGCCGAAAGGAACGATCGTAAAACCGGTTTGATCCAACCACGGCGCGTTGGCCACCACGCCGTCGAAATCTTCCAGGAAGCGCGGCGCCTCGATTAAGCCTTGCCGACCGCCATCGGAGCAGGAGTTCAGTATGAGCGCGAGACGGGCTTGCCGTAGTAGTCCTTCATAATAGCCTTGGCCGTCATCGCCCTGACATGGACCGCACGCGCGTAATCGATCGCCTTTGCGGATTGCTCATGACGAACGGCTGACGGCTACAAGGTGGTGACCACAACTCGCAAGCCTTCCGGCGATCATCGCGCGCTGATGCTCGCGACAAACTTTCCCAGGCTCCCACGGTACTTCTGGCGATGGGCGAGACGGGATTTCCGACGCGCGTGCTCTCGCCTCAAAAACGCATCAGACGGTGCATACTTCTCAGAACTGGAAGCGAGCGACAAGTTGACCCTGCCGTGGTGCGCTAAACGTGGTTCCGTTGTTGATGAATCCGAAGCCTGCCGTCGTCTGCCCAGCGGCATTAACTGTTTGCGTGGCCAACGCGTTCGTCGATGTCGGATTGTTTTCTTCAGTGCGGTTGAAGATATTCGTGAACTCCGCACGAATCTGAATGCTGGCTCTCTCTTTAATCCGGAATACTCGCCCTATGCTCATGTTCTCCACGGGACGCCGTTGGTACCGGTAATCGTTGTAATAAGCGGCGGCGGTACCAAACTGGCCGGCTGGCGGATTGACCCAGGCCGCTGGATTCAAGACGAATGTCTTGTTCGGATCATAGCAATGACAGTTGAGATTCTTGGTGAACACGGGGACACCAGGTACCCGGTCAAAGAACGTTCCGCCTGTAGTGCCCGCCCCACCGGTTCCACGAAAGAGAATTGCACTGAGGCCGTTGGTGGCAATTGGAGACATGATCGGCATGCCGCTTCCGTACCTCAGGACAGCACCGATGACCCAGTCCCGGGCTATCCATGACGCAGCCTGACCAAAGAATTTGTTACCGGCCATCAACTTAGGGGTGGTGTAGTTACTGGAAAGGGCAAATAGAAACGGCTGATCATATTCAGAAAAATACTTATTCTGCTGGCGGTTGAACACATCGTTGGTGGAAGCGCCGCCAGTGTCGGCTTCAGAACCTATCGTGAGTTCTTTCTGCCAAGTGAAGGAAGCGCCGAAATCCAGACCGTGGGACAGTCGCTTGGTCGCTTTGGTCTGCAGTGCATCGTACCAGGTATCGCCGTCCGGCGCCCAGTGAAAATTGGTCAAGTTCCCAAACTGCGGATAGGGCCGCAAGGCCTGCGCTACGGTCGAACCGGTTGGAAAATTCGGAAACGGCGGATTACTGAATCCGCGTGCGGCTGCAATTGACGAGTTCAGAGGAGAAGCCAAAAGCTGGCGGTCTGCCGCGCTGTTTAAACTGAGCCCGGCCGCCGCCAGAATTTGCGGCGTCACATCATTGAGCGCAACCATGTACGTCGCATTCCACCAAGCTCCGCGGTTGCCAACGTAGGTCGCTTCAGCGAGCAGGTTGTGTGCAATTTCGCGTTGCAGGCCGAAGCTCCACTGAATGATTCTAGCGGGCCTGCCCGCATTCGGATCGATTTGCTGCGGGGGTGAATTGATATTCCCTGGGAACGGAAATTGCCCCGTATCGAAGTTGGGCCACGTGATCCTGTATGGTATACCATTCCGCAGGAGATAGGCAGGTTCGCCATAGGACGGCGCAAAATATTGCGTTTCGGATCCAATGGCATACGAGGCCAACCCATTGTCGGTGGTGTTGTAGTACGAAATGCCTGCACCCAGACGTAACACGGTCTTGGACGTGATTTGGTAAGCCGCTCCTACTCGCGGCCCAAACGCAAGTGGATAGTTGTGTGCGACTTCGCAGTTGCACCTCTGCGGACCATAGCCCTCTAATGCCACCGCTCCGAGGCGGCCGCCGACACTCGGATTGGGCGTGCTGGCAGAAAAATATGGGATTCGGCCGTGTTCTTCCTTCAAATAGGTCTGGAAATCGTATCGCAGGCCGTAGTCCAATGTAAACTTGCGAGTCACTTTCCAGCTATCTTGGACAAACCCAGACAATGCGTGGGCCCCGACCCGCGGTTCCGAAGGCACGGCAAAATATCCGTTGTCGACTGCGCCCAGCAAGAAGCTTGCATAGGGGAATCCCACCGTACCTCCGGGAAGGGACACCCCGTTAAGAGCGGGAATACTTGACTCAATGGTGCTGAATACCATCCAAGGATTCGCGAACGCGCGGGACCGTGTCACGTATCCTTCGATGATCATCTCTGCGCCAGCCTTATACGTATGGTTGCTGCGAACCCACGTGAGGCTGGCCGTGCCCGTGGGCAGGTTATTATAAATGCGGACGTCGCTGCTGACACCCATGGCGCTGCTCATTCCGCCCTGGGCCGCATTCAAGCCCGAGATGTACGGGAAAAGGTTCGTGTAACTTCCTGTGAATCCGAGTCCCTGCACCGGATCATAGTCCGCTACAGTGTCTAGCATGTCAGTGTGTACGACGCCGGCTCCGAGATGGAGCAGCAGAGTCGGCGTGAGCGTTTGGTCAAGATTGAGGCGGACTGTATTCGATATTATCTGGACCGGTGTTATATTGATCGGGAAAGGTAAGCCATTATTATTAGGAGAAAAGCTGGAAATCCGCGACCAATATCCAGACAGTTTGGACTTGGGGCCAAGCAAATAATCGGCCTTCACCGAAGGAATATAAGTCAGCCTCGGATTCGTATAGGTTGGAAGGAAATTATTGATAAGACTCGAGTTAGTGGGTTGCGGAATCAGAGCCTGTATCTTTGATGCGACTGGGTCTATGTCAGGCAGCGGAATCACGTTATTGGGGAAAGGATTCCGCTCTGTGAGGCCGTTGACAACGAAATCCGAGTTGGGATCGTAGATTGTGTTTTCGAGGAGCGGACGCCCCAGCGGATCGGCCCCAAGATTTCGGCCCGTCAGAATCTGGCTGAAGTTACCCTGTCGCATCTCGGCTGTTGGAACAGTTTGCGTCACGTTGTTGATGACTTGAGTTTCGCGATACTGTTCAAAACTGAAGAAAAAGAATAGTTTGTCATGACCGTTATATAACTTGGGAAGGTACACCGGCCCACCCAGTGTAAAGCCATAATCGTTTCGTCGCTGGCGCGGACGCAAGAGCTGTCCATCTCCGTTATTCGTGAAGGGCGTACCCGCGTTGAGTACTTCATTCACGAAGTATTCGTATGCGCTCCCGTGCAACTGGTTGGTGCCCGACCGCATGGTGACGTTGAAGACGCCGCCGCCCGCCTGTCCAAACTCCGCCGCGTAATTGCTGGTTTCGATCGCAAACTCTTGGATCGCGTCCACGCTTGGCTGCGACCAGGACTGGTTTGACTGTAAGCCCATGGTGGCGTCCTGGCCTTCGAGGCGAAATTGTTGAGTGTTACTCGGCATTCCGTTGATGCGAACGTTGGTATCGGCCGTCCAGGCGCTGCCGGGAAGCAGTTGCATCACAGCATATGGATTGCGGATACCAAGGCTGCTGGAGTTCGCGCCGATTCCGAGTACAGGAAGGTTGTCCATTGACTCGGTGCCAACGTTGTGGCTAAGCTCGCCGCTCTCAGTCTTCAATAAGGGAGAGGACGTCGTCACGGTGACAGACTCGGTGTTCGTGCCCACCTCTAAGGTGACATCGATGCGCAAGGTTTGCGCAACCGGTAGGAATAGGTTTTGCCGCACGGACTTCTTAAAGCCAGAGACAGTAACAGTGAGCTCATACGTACCGGTCGGCAACTGGGATAATGTGTAATTTCCCGTGGTGGAACTCGCCGCCTGGTACACTGCGCCGGTTTCCAACTGCTTGGCTTCAATCGGAGCTCCCGCGACCACCGCTCCCGCCGGGTCGGAAACAGTGCCGGTGATGGTTCCACGGTCACTCTGCGCGAACGCGGTACAGACAAGAACGCACAAACACGCGATGATAATCGTGAAACGCACGGAGTTTCTCCTTGGTGGCCTAGCCCATTTTGATGCGGCGGGTGTCCAGCACGCCGTCTAGTCTTCGTGCTGATTTTCCTGCAAAATCCGAATTCGCCTTCCCGACAAGACGGCCTTTTAAATCTGACGTTGCTGCCGCTCGCCTTGCTCTCCCGTCCTTCGCCTGATAACCCAAGGCAACAACCTCGGTTCCGAGGTCCAGGGACTTTTTTGTAAGGCCCGGCCGCAGCAAGATTCCTGGAGGACCCACTGGACCAGCCAATTAGTCACCTGCCCGTCCGGGTTCACTACATCGGTGTGGATCCACGCGTGCGCATTGATCCATTCCATTTTGGGTGACCTTTGCCCTTAAGCCTGACCGGCTTCGCCCTGCTCCATCAGTACAGGGGAGAACCTGAGCGCATACGCTCGCCCGGGCGAGCAAGAACCCTGAATGATCGCCGTGACGCAAGTGGATCAGTCTATCACCGTCGATTTGGGCTGTCAATTATACCCAATTGGACTCACCCGTTTCGGAATTCGGCGTAGCGTAGCGGCCGGAGCCCAGCGCTGAGCACTGACACCGCGTAGACGGAAAGCGCCTGAGAGATGGCAGCTATTTTCGAGGAGGCTATCCCCGCATCTTTGGAAGCAGGGGGCAGGCGGGGATGTCAAAGATCAGAGGTCCAGATCCAAGACTGATTCAGGAGGAGTCTGCAGGCGGCTTCCGGCGCAAGCTGACCACAGCAGACTGCACCAGTTCTGCGGCGCTGCGGCAACGATGAGAGCCGCGATGCGGGTGACGCAGCCGATCGAGCCGCGCAGGCGAGGCATGTTCGCAGTGACGCAACCCCTTACAGGAGCGCCCTCGCGGTGCGGGAGACCCGAAGAGATGCCGATAATGGCAGACATCAGGCAGATGGCGTTTCCGCGCTCTTCACGCCCTTCCGACTCACGACGCGCCTCGGGCACGTTTGTAACGCAAGCGCTGGGGCGTTCTCATTCGAACGCAGGAATGATCCGGAACAATCTGGAACCATTCCCTTGTGTAGTTCGATGGCCGGACTTTACGCCGCCCGCTGGCCGCATTCACCACTCCGTTTGGAAGTACCGCAGGTCCATAACTCAATTCTCGGATTCGGCTGTTGCCGTCGTCTGCAATCAACAAATTGCCTGCCGCATCCATCACCAAGCCGCGTGGTCCTGAAAGCTGAGCAGAAGCGGCTGGACCTCCGTCGCCGCTGAAACCCAAAAGTCCGTCCCCGGCTAACGTTGTGATGCTTCCTGCGGGAGTGACCATACGCACTCGATTATTGCCGCCGTCCGATATGTAAAGATTCCCCTCCTGATCGACGGTCAGTCCTCCCGGACCGTTAAGTGTTGCCGAGGTAGCTGGCCCCCCGTCGCCGCCGAATCCTCCGGGAAGCGATGGGCCGCCACCGGCGACGGTTGTAATGATGCCTGCGGGTGTTACTTTCCGAATTCGTTCGTTCCCGGTGTCCGCTATATAAATATTCCCGGACGTGTCTACAGCCACGGCTGAAGGCCCCCAAAGCGACGCTGCGGTGGCTGGGCCGCCGTCGCCACTGAACCCGCCGACGGATTTTAACGAGCCGCTACCCGCAACCGTTGTGATTATTCCTTCGGGCGTTATTTTTCGGACGCGGTTGTTCATGTTATCCGCAAAATAGAGGTTTCCGGCACCATCAACCGCGACGCCCCACGGACAGGCAACTTGGGCGGTGGCGGCTGGTCCACCGTCGCCGCTGAGGCCCAGATTCAGGTCCTCGAACAGGGTGCAGGCCCCACTGCCCACCACGGTTGTAATAATGCCAGTGATAGACACCTTCCGAATTCGATTGGATTCAGGTTCCGCGATATAAAGATTCCCTAACTGATCAACCGCAACCCCAGTAGGCGAGTTGATAAAGGCGGCGGTTGCCGGTCCCCCATCGCCCTCGGAAACCTGCCCAAGTGGCGGACCTGACGGGCCGCTGCCGGCGATTGTCGTGATGATGCCCTCGGGCGTCACCTTGCGAACACGATTATTGAAGCTGTCGGCGATCACTCGCGTCCGAATTAGCCGTTTGAACGTCCAGGTGGCAATGAAAACTCAGGAGATAACCCCGGTTTGAGCCGAGGCGCACGCATGGCGCTTCAGCTTGATCCAAAGTAAGTGCCTTCGGCGTTTTTGAGCG
>DATDGT010000016.1:0-5237 GCA_036521975.1 Bryobacteraceae bacterium | reverse complement strand
AGATAGGCCTGAGTCTCTTGGGACAGGTGCGCCGAATGATTGTCGAGAACGAGCCGCAGGGTACAGTCCGGGGGGTAATAAGCATCCAAGTCTCGCAGCAGGGCAATGAACTCCCGGCTGCGGTGCCGGCGCTCGACCCGGCCGACCACATGGCCCGTATGCAGATCCAGGGCGGCCAGAATGGAGCAGGTTCCCAGTCGTTTGTATTCGTGATCGCGAGCGACGGTGGGATGTTTTCCCGGTACCGGAGGCAAGTCCGGCGCCGTGTTGGAGAGGGCTTGCACTCCCGGCTTTTCATCCACCGAAACGGTGACCACCTTCATCGAGGGTATCCCTTGCCTTGCGGGCTGATTTTGCAGGGCTACTTCCTGATAGACCAGCAGGACTTCCCGCATCTTGCTTTCAAAAGCCGGATCGCGGCGTTGCAAATAGTAGGTGACCTTGTGCGGTTGCAAGGGCTGGGCCGCCAAAATCCGATGGACGGTCGCCTTCGAGGCGCGGGCCAAGGACGGGTGTCCGGTCGCCAGCGCTTCTCGGCGTACGGGTTGGGCTAAGGCTTGCCGCGTCCAAAGTTCGGCGGCGTAGCCCAAGTCTTTCGGTTTCGAGCAGGCCAAATGGACCACCCAGGTTTTCGCCTCTTCCGTCAGTTTCGGGGGACTGCCATGGGGTGCATCTTGGAGTCCGGCGGCCACTCCGACTTTCAACGCGCGGCTGACCCACTTGGCCACGCTCTTCCGAGTGAGTTGGACGGCGCGCATGATGGCAGCAATACTCTCACCCGAATGGTAGAGCCACAAAACTTGAGCTCGCTGCACCTCACGCCGCGGAGCCGTATGGGACTTGCGCAACCGCTCCAGCAGGTTCACTTCCTGGGGCAGCAAGAACAAGGGAGAGCGAGTCGATCGTCTCGGCATAGGTCGAGCATAGCACGCTTCTAGTCCTTATAGATAGCTTTCACTGAAACGATATACTAGGTGCTATCCTCGGTCAGGCTCACCATATGAGCCGGAATAAGTGGGGACGAGCAGGAGCGCCGGTGCGGCTTGAGGATTGACCGCGTGCGGTTACCAGCGGATGAAGACACGCAGATTTAACAACCCGGGAAAAGACGCGGACCGCAAAGGCGGCGGTCCGCGCTACTTGGCTTGCTCCTTGTGCCCGCCCAGGGCGCCCATAAAGGGCGCCCTGGGCGTTTTGCCCATCCTGCTAAAAATCCAGCCGCGCGGCGAACTGCATCACGCGCGCCCCGGTTCCGGTGTTGTTGGGCTGGATGGTCGCGATCGACTGGCCGAACTGGGCGGTGTTATTCACATCACCGACCGGTAGAGCGAAGTTCGGGTGGTTAAAGACATTGAAGCCCGAAACGATGACCTTAAGCCCAATTCTCTCGGTCACCTCGAACTTCTTGGAGATCGAGAGATCGGTACCAACGAATTTAGGGCCCGTCATTACATTGCGGGCCAGCAGTCCATCGGCAATGCCACCCGTTGGAACCGGCGTTGGGCCAAACATACTTGCTTTTTCGATGTAACCGTCCGCCGGGCTCATGCTGTGGGTCACCGTGCTCATGGGACTGCCGGTACCCAAATAGGCGGCCCGGTCACCGAAGACGCCGTCGCTATTAGTATCCGTAGCGCTATCGAAAATTGTGAAGGGCGAGCCGCTCTGGATGCTGAAGTTCCCATCGAACGACCACCCTCCCAGCCACTTATTGTTTCGAAAGACGGGAAGGTCCCAGACACCGTAGGCCACCAGCCGGTGGCGCAGGTCGAAATCCGCCGCCCCGTATTCGAGTTGGCGATTGTAGGAATCTTCGGGTTCCCCGGCGTTATAGCGGCCGTTGAAGACGTCGGAGACGTAATCGAGCGCGTGCGAATACGTGTAGTTGGTTTCAAATTGAAGTCCATGGGAGAAGCGTTTCGAAAGCTTCACCTGCAGCGAGTTGTAATTTGAGTTCCACCAGTTACCCCGCATGTTGTCGGTGCTGATGTTGGGCTGAATGTTGACGCTTGAGAACTGGCCGCCGATGGTTCGCCCGTCAAAGGTGTTAATGTTCACCAGGCCCAGCAGCTTGTGGCCGAAAGTACCCACGTACGAGGTATCAAACAGCCAATTACCGCCGAACTGGTGCTGGACATCAAAGTTCACACCCTCGCTGTAAGCTGCGACCAGGTTCTGATCCATCTGGCGAGGTGACGGCGTGGCGCCCGCGCCGGCGAAGTTAGCAACGTTGATGGGGACGGAGTAAAAGCCCGGTGTCGACACTGGACCTTGCGTTGTACCGTTGATGAACAACCCTTTCTGCGAGAAGGCAAAGAAGGGGGGATTGAACCGCATGTTCTCAAAAATATTGTCGTACATGCGGTCGTAAAAGATGCCGCCTCCAGTCCGGATCACGGTCTTGTGGTTGCCGAAAACGTCCCAAGCAACACCTACGCGTGGAGCAAAGTTATTCGTGTCCTTGTTCCAGATTTCGTGGTTCCTCACCTGGAATTGGGCGCTAAAGAGCGCGGCGGTATAGCCATTGATCGGGAAGTATGGATTGTTGCTGAGCAAGGGCGCGCCTGCCGTCGTGTCGCCGGGATAGCAGACCGTGGCACTCGTAGAGTTGCGCGTGATGCACTGATTGGGGACCGGGGATCCGAAATAGAAGTTGGAGTCGATACCCGGCTTGTAGTTGTGCGGCACGCCAAAGTAGTCGTAACGCAAACCCAAGGTCAGCGTCACGCGGCGGCTGGCCTTGATGTTATCTTCACCATAGAAACCAAACTCGTTGTCCCGGTAGCCACGATAGAAATTCGGCAGCGCGGGGGTAGGCGACGAGGGATTGATGGAAGCTTCGGAGGCATAAAAGCCGCCGATGCCTCCGAGATCGCCGATGGCGCCGTCCGTCAGGAGGTCTTCCGTGTCCCAGAATTCGTAGAGCCCGTCCGAATCGGCGGCAAAGTTCGAACCATTGCGAATGCGGCGGTATTCACCACCCAATTTGAAGGTATGGTTGCCCCTGATTACGGAAAGGCTGTCCTGGTACTGGAACGTGTTGTTCACATTCTTCTGAGGCAGGGCGCTGGTGGTACCAAATCCCTCGCCCAGCGGGTCAATGGTTCCGATGCTGGGAACCTGGGGATCAAAGGCGGGAAAGTTGGCGTAGCTCCGCAGATAAGAAACCTTCGCCTCGTTTACAACGGTAGGGGACAGGATGTGGGTCCAGCCCATGCCCGCGTTTTGGGCGCGCGCCGGTACTACACTTCCGAACGCCGGATTGGCGAAGTCGCCTCCGTTGCCGGTGGTGGTTGTCGGGTAATTATCGTACAGATAGTCCGCGGTAAGAGTGTCCTTCGAGCTCACCGAATAGTCGTAACGAAAATCCAGCCGATCCTCGTTGAAAATGGTCTTTTGCGGGTACGTAACAAACCCGAAGATCGGCACCGGGTACACGAGCGGACTTCCCGTAGAACTCACCAGGAAGGGACTGCCACTCACGTTCGACAACCCAGTTGTAGCTCGAGGCAGCGGAAAGCTGCCATCCAGTTGCTTGAAGATGGGGCCCAACGTGCAGCCGGGGTTCGAGGGATTCGCGCAATTGATAGAAACTGGCGCTCCTGTGATCGCGTTGAAAGCATTGGCGTTCAGGAAACTTGCCAGACCGCCGCTATCTGTAAAATCCACGAACTGCTGAGTAAGGCCGGTGGTTGTAAACGGCGTGGTCTGCCGCACCCGCTGAAACTCCGCGGCACCGAAAATGAACATCTTGTCTTTTTTGATGGGGCCGCCCAGCGAACCACCGAACTGGTTACGGATCAACTGGTCCGAGCCACCAGCCTTGTTGGTGAAAAAGTCGTTGGCAGTGGTCGCGGAGTTACGGTTGTACTCGAAAGCTGATCCGTGCAACGCGTTAGTACCGGATTTGACGACCAGATCAGTCACGAAGCCGCCGGAACGTCCGTACTCAGCCGAGAAATTGTTAGTAACCACACTGAATTCTTCAACGGCTTCAGGCGAAACCGAGACCAAGCCGCCGGGCACCGAACCCATCGTATTTTTGGTGCGGCCTCCCTGACCGTAATCATTATTATCCGAGCCATCCACCATGAAATTACCTGTGCCGCCTCGCATTCCGTTGATCGAGGCGCCCCGCGTGGAACCATTGAAATCGTTAGGCACAGAGCCGGGAACCAGATTGACGAATACGGTGGTATCGCGCACTTCCAAGGGAAGGTTGGCGATGGTAGTGCTGTTGATCAGGGTAGAAACTTCGGCGTTGGCCGTGTTCACCTGTTGCACGCCGCCGGATTCGACCGTGACGGTCTGGGCAGTTCTGCTCAGCTCAAGCTTAGCGTTGTTGGTCACCGTCTGGCCGACGGTTACCACCAGGCCCTTCACTTCATAGCCGGCAAAGCCCTGGGCGGAGACGGACAGGGTGTAGGACCCGACATCGGTGAACTGGAAGGTGTAAATTCCAACTTCGTTGCTCTGGGCGATCCGTCGAACTCCCGTGCCCTCATTGAGGAGCGCTAGGGTGGCGCCCGGTACGACGGCCCCTGAAGGATCAGTCACAGTTCCGGTCACCACGCCTTGGCCTAACTGGCCGAAGGCGGGCACTGTGAGACAAAGAACGAAGAATGCAGTCGCGAAAGTCCTCAGAAAGCGACCTCTCTTGACTTCCATACGATCTCCTCCTCCTCGGACTAGTGCCTGCCTTCCCAGCCACTCCGGCCTAACCAGGTCTGCAGTGCCCCAAAACTGAGCGCCTACAGGTGGACGACAGACAAGACCTGCGACGGCAAGGACGCAAGTATAGGTCCAAGGCGAATTACTCGTTTCATGCATATTTTCAATTGCATAGCGTGTGTTAACCGTGGCTGATGGTCACACATAATATGTCATTTGGAATTGCTTCTGCAGGCTCTACAACTATTCATATCAGATCGGGTGTGGACGGCAGGGCTGGCGCATCTAGGAAGGGGGCAGCGGCTGTCAAGAGTTTTTTGTTCTTGGTTTGTTTTCTGTCTGTCACCAGCCGCTCCGAGTAAGGGTATCGAGTCCAAGTCACACTTCACCTCTCCGGAGGCCGCAGGCCTCCGCCCTGTGAACGCTGCGTCGAGCAAATGTAGCGCGTCTATAATGGCGTCGGCCCTGTCAAGCAGAACTTAGAAACACAACTCCCGTCTGCGTGCGGTCGCGGGGTCAAGGGCGGTCCGGCGTCTTTGTTCTTGCCGGAACGTTCATCGTAGACC
>DATDGT010000015.1:0-5724 GCA_036521975.1 Bryobacteraceae bacterium | reverse complement strand
ACAGATCGGAGCGTTGGGACTCCAGCTGAGGCAGAGAGTCGGTCATCAAGGGTCTCCTTTCTCTTAGCGTATATAGACGCTAAGAAAAAAGCTACAAAAAAGAAGACCGATCGAGTCTGCACCTCCATGTCGCGCACCCCGCCCCATCCCCCCGATTGACATCAAAGCCCGCAACGTGTAGCATCAACGGACAGGTAGTGGAACGCACAGCGGATGCGTTGTGCGCGTCAAAGGAAGAAAACCATGAACCATAAATCCGTGGGAGTTGGTGCTTTGATGGCTGGCCTGCTGGCCATGACCGCCCTTGTTGCCGGCCAGGCTGTGTCGCCGGTGTCGAAAACCGTAAATGCTACCAAGACGACCTGGACGGCGCCGCGCACGCCAGATGGCCATCCCGACCTGCAGGGCGTATGGACCAACAACACCCGCACGCCGTTGCAGCGGCCCAAAGAACTTGGGACCAAGGAATTCTACACCGAGGCGGAACTTTCCGCCCTGGAAAAGCGAGAAGCCGACCGGCTGGCGAAGAACGAAGAGGACGGCCGCCCCACTGAACCAGGAACCGCCGCTGATGTGCATTACGATTTCAGCGAGTATGGCTTGGACCCCGCGCAAGCCAAGCAGGTTTGGAACCTGAGAACTTCGATGATTATCGGCCCGGAAGGGACGATTCCTCAACAGACGGCGGAGGCTCGCAAGAGAATCGCCGCCAGGCAAGCCGAGGGGAGAGGGCACGAGTTTGACGGCCCGGAGAGCCGTCCTCTAGGGGCGCGCTGCCTCGCTTTTGCGAATGTCGGTCCGCCGCTGCTTCCCGCCGGCTACAACAGTAATTTGCAAATTACTCAGGGCGCTAACGCCGTGGTGATCGAGACGGAAATGATTCACGACGCCCGCGTAGTGGACATGACCGGGCGTGCTCACCCAGCCTCCAATATTCGTCAGTGGAAGGGCGATTCGATCGGCCACTGGGAAGGCGATACGCTCGTGATCGATACCACCAACTTCACGGATCAGACACCGTACGCCGGCGCGCAGAACTTGCACGTGATCGAACGCCTGACGCGCATGGACAAGGATACGATCCGCTACCAGTTCACGGTGGAAGATCCGGGAATGTGGATCAAGCCTTGGTCCGCCGAGACCAGCTTTAGCAAGATTGGCGGCCTCATCTACGAATACGCATGTAATGAGGCAAACTACGGCTTGGCGAACACTCTCAGTGGGGCCCGGGTCGCCGAGAAGGAAGCAGCGGCACAGAAGTCCGGAAAGTAAAGCGGAAACTCGCTACCTTCCCGCCCCGCAGCAGACTCGCAAGCCAAAGCAACGAGACGACGCAGCCGTGCCAAAAGCGCACAGCGAAAGCGTTGTGCGCGTTAAACCAGGCTCGCCGAGATTATGGAACTCACCGGCTGGCAGAAGCATGCGAGCTTCGTTAAGACACAGCCGCGCGGGCACTTACGGATCACGCCACCTTCGAGAAAGTAGCGAATGCCCTCTGGTTGCAGGCCCGGAAGGCACTCTCAAGGGAGAGCATAACCGCCTCCATTACTGGCATTATTGAATCATCGAAAGATTCCGAATATCGACTCCAACGAGGGGAACAACGATGAAGAACAAGGCGATACTTGGATTGCTGCTCGGGGTGAGCATGTGGGGCGTCGCCGCGAACGCGCAATCCGCCGTCACCTGCGACCGCGAATGTCTGCGCGGCAAAGTCACGCAGTTGCTATATGCCTTCCTGAAGCACGACGTGAGCAAACTACCCGTAGCCGGCACGCTGCGGGTGACCGAAGACGCCGTCGAGAAGCCGCTCGCAAAAGTCGGTCTGGTCAGGACGGTGACGCGCCTGCGCGGCTTTCGCCAGGATTTCATCGACGAGCGCGCGAGCGTGGCAGGCGCCGACGTTGTGGTGGAGGAGAGCGGAGCGCCCGTGCTACTGGTGGTGCGGCTGAAGGTCGTCGCGGACAAGTTGACCGAGATCGAACTTGTGGCCACGCGCAACGCGGCAGAAGGGCTTATCTTCAACATCGACGGTCTTAGCGCACCAAGCGAAGTGATGAACTACGCGCCGCGCCCCGAGCAGCTTTCGACCCGCGACGAGGCCATCAAGGCGGCGCTGCACTATCCGGCCGGACTCAACGCCGCCAAGACTTTCGCCGATGTGGACGCGCCATTTGCGGCGGGTGCCTATCGCTACGAAAACGGCCAGGTGATGGCAGGTCCCGACTGCAAGTTTGCCCCCGGCTGCCAGAACATCGCGACACAATCGCTCGCGATCTTCAATCGCCTCGGTAACGTGCAAACGCGCGTCGTCGCCGTCGATGAGCGCATGGGCATCGTCTGGCTGCGCATGGCTTGGGGCGTACGCGAGAGCGGAGGTGACCAGCTCACGGTGTGGGAGTCGTTTAAGGTCTACGACGGCAAAATCCACGCTGTGGAAGCGTTCATGAGAATCCTTCCGGTGGAGAAGCGCAACGGAGGGTGGGAGTAGCGCCTGCCCGCAGACCAGAACTCGATTCCGTCGAGCTGGATGCCCCGCCGCGCATCAAACCGAAGATCGCGGGGCTGGTCGTTTACCTACGCATGAACGACATGTCATCTGGGGTCGTTATTGCCAATCAAGAGGCCCACTCGAGTAGAATCTTTGGCTGGGTGAACCGCTATGACCGGCAGAAAATCACGCGTAAATCAATGCCAGAACCCGACTGGATGGCTGGGACGATTCGTTCTGCGGAACATGAATTCGCGCCACTCCAAGGTGACAGATTGGGGCTTATCGCATGCTTCGATAGGAAAACAGGACATCATCCTCGATGTAGGCTGCGGCGGAGGCAGAACCGTGAGCAAGTTGGCTGCAATCGCCACTGAAGGCAAGGTCTATGGCATCGATCATTCGGCGGTGAGCGTGGCAATGGCCATCCGAACGAACAAGCATTGGATCGATATAGCACGCGTTGAGGTTCGGGAGGCTTCCGTCTCCCGATTGCCATTTTCAGAGGGCGCCTTTGATGTCATCACGGCGGTCGAGACGCATTTCTGGTGGCCTGCTTTGCCGGCGGATATGCGCGAGGTTTTGAGAGTCCTGAAGCCCGGTGGTAAGCTGATCATGATCGCGGAAGTCTACAAGGGAGCAGAGACCTTCACTTCAAAAGCTGTGGAGAGATATTCTGAAAAAACTGGTATGGCGCTCCTCAGCGTAGAGGAGCATCGCGAACTCTTTATGGATGCCGGTTACTCGAACGTTCAGGTCATTACCGAACCAAGCAAAGGATGGATTTGCTGCATCGGGAGCAAGGCCCCAGTTTCGTAAGGCTGGCAGTCGAGGCGCCGCGAATAAGCTTGAGCGTTATTTCCCTGCCTTCCCCGCCGCCTCCTGTTCCGCAACACGGGCTCCGTGCAGGATCGTGGGTAGATCGGAATTCCCCTCGTGGCAGGCCCATTCGTAGAGCGGGCCGTGCGTCTTTGTCATAGGAATCTCGGCGGTCCAGGATTTGGCCCAGGTTTCGGGATCGTCCACGGTGAATCGGTAAACGATCGTATCGTCGGCAATGCGCGTGAAGCGTTCTATCAGATGCAGCTTATCGCCGGATCCCCGGAAAGGAGTCAAGTTGGTGAAGTTCGTTGTATCGACGATGAGCGTATTGCCCTCCCAATGCCCCACTGAGTTCCCTTGCCATTGGCGGATGCTCTGCGGTAGGTGCGGACGGCCGTCTGTGGGGATGGCGCGCGTAGAGTGGTCTATCTCGTGGAGCACGGTTACATATCCCGGCCCCTGCACGATCTGCAGTTGGTTATTATCGTTGACGGCGGGAAGCATCGGAATTCTTTCTTGGCCCATGACGATACAACGCTCTTGCAGCGGCCGGTTCTCGTAGCTGTCCAATTCGTGTCCTCTGTTCTTCGCGGCGCGCTCGGCGTTTCTCCTTTGTGCTTCCGGCAACACGGGCGGGACCAACCCTTCTGGCCCCACGATGAGAGATGTCCGCCTGTTGGATGCGAACGTGGCTTTGGCCAGGTCAAAACCGTACAGGCTGAGATCGTAACGCAGCGGCTGCTCGGCGGCAGCTCCGATATCGGCTTCCGGGCCCACGTCCCCTGCGCGGGCGCGCCTCGCCAGTTCGGCGAACTCCTGCTCCGTGTAAAACTCCTTGGCGCCTAGGCCCTTGGGTCTTTCCAATGGAGTCAGCGTAGCGAGGCTCCAAATTCCCTGCAAATCCGGCTTACCGTCCGGCGTATGCGGCGGCGCCCAGGTTTTCGCTGGCGGGGTCTTTACGCTTTGCGGCTTCTGGTCGCCCAGGGGCGTTTGTGCAAGCAGCACCGGGATCAGGGCCGGCAGAGCAATCGCTGAAGGAAGCAAGCGATGGTTCATGAGACCTCCTACATGCGTTGATGCTATCCGCGAATTCTTACATTGTCAATCGGGTCGGGACTATTGGCTTTCGGCTGGCGCATGCCATAATCTGCGCATGGGTGTTTTGCGCGGGCTGATCCGAGGACTCGCCGAAGCTCCCCTCTTCAGCGCCGTCGCTGTGCTTTCTCTCGCCCTGGGAATTGGCGCCAACACGGCCATTTTTTCAGTAGTCGATCAACTGCTTCTCCGCCCGCTGCCCGTGTCGCACCCGAAAGAGCTCGTCTTCCTATACGATCCGGGACCGGTCCAAGGAAGCTATACGGCCGATGAAAGCGGCGGACCGTCGTTCAGCTATCCCGTTTTCCAGGAACTTCGCAAGCGCCAGGCGCCGTTTCATGACCTCGCCGGCATGCACCTGCTGAGCGCCAGCTTCTCCTACCAAAATGCGCCCGCGTTCATTCTGGCGGAACTGGTTTCCGGGAACTACTTTTCTCTTCTTGGCCTCAAGCCGGCATTGGGGCGCTTGTTCAACGAAGATGACGACGGCGCGGTTGACGAGCACCCTGTCGTGGTTCTGAGCCACGACTATTGGATCAGCCGCTTCGGAGCGAACCCCGCAATCCTAAACCAGAAGGCGATCGTTAACGGTACGGCTATGCTCATCGTGGGCGTCGCGCCGCCCGGATTTCGCGGCGATCGCCTGGACGACTATCCGCAGATCTTCGTCCCGATGTCCCTGAAACTGGCGATGACGCCGGGCCGGGATGGCCTGCGCGACCGCAAGGATTATTGGGTCAAGCTCATGGCCCGCTTGAAACCGGGCATGACGATCGAGCGCGCCACGGTGGAAATCAACGCCGTTTACGCCGGGCAAGTGAACCAGGACGTGGAACTGCTCGATCATCCGGGACAACAGTTTTTGGCCCGGTTCAAAGCGCGCAAGATCGTCCTCCGGCCGGGCGAGGGCGGGCGCGGCGAAACGCGGCGTCAAGCACAGGAGCCTTTGCAAATCCTGATGGGTATCACCATTCTCGTATTGCTTTTGGCCTGCGCCAACGTCGCGAATCTGCAACTGGCGCGCGGCGCGGCCCGCGCCCGCTCCATCGCCGTTCACCTTGCGCTCGGCGCGCCCCGAAGCCGTCTCATCGGACGTTTGCTGGCCGAGTCCTGGGTGCTCGCCATTCTGGGAGCCGCCTGCGGTCTCCTGCTGGCCGAACCTACCCTCCTGCTCATCACTCGCGTCCGAATTAGCCGTTTGAACGTCCAGGTGGCAATGAAAACTCAGGAGATAACCCCGGTTTGAGCCGAGGCGCACGCATGGCGCTTCAGCTTGATCCAAAGTAAGTGCCTTCGGCGTTTTTGAGCGTCTGCTG
>DATDGT010000014.1:0-41721 GCA_036521975.1 Bryobacteraceae bacterium | reverse complement strand
ACCGAGTCCAACGACAATGAAGCACGCCCACAAGGCGCCGCGAGGCAACTTGGCCTTTGCTACTCAGCGGGGCAGTGAAGGCGGATTATGAAATAGGAACGACAATTCGATAACAGTTATTTGTGCGGCCGGACTAAGCTAAGCATCCTTGCCTCTGACGCCGTAAGTACGTCAACACCGCGAGAGCGCAGCCCGGCCACAACTTCCGTATCTATTGCGTCCTCGTCGATATATAGCTGGATACTCAAGTCTGCCGAGGGTGGGTTCTAAGGTATTCTTCCTCAGCGGCGTCATCAGCGGCGAGATCCGCCTCAATCTCTGCTTTATTGGCCCAAAAGTAGGCCAACGCTGCGTGAACCTGAGCGAGTGTGAGATGGGGCTTGTGCGCAACAATCTCCTCCGCCGAATAACCCTGCATGTCGTAGACGGCGATGCACCGCACGCTGGTTCCCGTCCCCGCAATGCACGGACGTCCCCCGTTCACGCCCGGCGTAGAGGCGATCATTGACCCGATATCGAAGAGAACTGCCATGGCTTGCCTTCAGTATACAAAGACATTCATCCTGCCCGTGCTCCCAGGTCGAGGTTGGGGAGACCGTAATCCGTCCGTAAGCTCGACCCCGCCCTTTACGGGCGGGGCTGAAATCCGGCTCAAACCCGTCGCGGCGTTCGCACCCAGCCCCGGCCGTAAGGCCGGGGATCTGAGCCACATGTTACGGACGGATCAGGGGGAGACCGTAATCCGTCCGTAAGCTCGACCCTGCCCTCACGGGCGGGGCTGAAAGCCGGCTCAAACCCGTCGCGAGCGTTCGCACCCAGCCCCGGCCGTAAGGCCGGGGATCTGAACGTCATGACGTTACGGACGGGATCACGGGCTGAAGCCGCGGACGAGAAGGCTGGTAAGGGATCGTTGAAGTGCGGGACACCAAGGACCTATGGGATCTGCCGCTGGTCTTTGTCGTCCCGGTGCTTCTGCGGTTTTCCGAATGGTGGCTCCGGCGGAAATGGGGGATTGTGTAACAAAGCCGTCACCACGCGCTGAGGAACTCGACGCGGTTCTGAATGTCTTCGGCGGAGAGTGTGCTCGCCAACGCGGCAAGCATCCGGATTTGCTCACCGGCCGAGTACCGCTGCTGCTCGGCTAGGATGATGCCGGCGTGACCTCTTCCGGCTGTAATCCACTCCGTGTGGATTCTGTAGAAATCGCGGGCGTTGAAAGAATAAACTGTTCGTCCTGCCGCAGCAGCGGCATCGAGGTGATCCTCGTCGTCGCGCGAAACCATCCCCGCCTCAACCGGGGTGAGGACATCGATGCCACGTGCCCGCAATCCGGCGACTATTTTTCGATGCATCGCATCCTCGTCGATGTAAAGGCGGATCCGGCTCACCGCCGTTTCGGCTGCGACTTCGACATTTCGTCGAAGAATTCTTCGTCTGCTGCCAGATCCGCATCGATCTCGGCCTTGTTCGCCCAGTAATAGGCCAGCGCCGCGTGAATCTGTGCCAGTGTTAAGTAGGGCCTATCCGCCGCAATCTCTTCCGGTGAATGGCCCTGCATATCGTACACCGCAATGCAGCGGACGCTGGTCCCGGTCCCCGCAATGCACGGACGCCCTCCGTTGACGCTCGGCTTCGAGGCGATCATTGACCCGATACCGAAGAGAACTGCCATGGCTTGCCTTCAGTATACAAAGCGATTCATCCTGCCCGTGCTCCCAGGACGAAGTTTTTATCGCCGGCTCCGATACCTCCTGATCGATGCCGGTATCAACTTGCCCCACGAATGAGCGCACGATGTGAAGCGGTGGAAACATTTCAGCCGCGCCTCCCACCCGTGGACCCCATCCGTAGCCGATGATCGGCGGGCACACGGTGGAGTTTCGCTAGGCCCGCGAAGTTCTCGAGCCGCTCTGATTTGCTACCAGCGCTGCCCTGCGCTCTTCCAGCCGCGCGACCTCTCTCTTCAGCCGCCGCAGCTCCCGCTCGATGTGCGCCAGCTCCGTCTTCACTTGCTGAGTCTGCAAGTACCCCGCGCCCCTCCTTTCGCGGACAAAGGCTTCCACTTCCCGTCGCAGCAGCCGAAGCAACGGAGCGCCATACATCGATCCCTCTCGATATTGCAGCTTGCCCGCCCGGATCGCGTCGATGATCTCCTCCTGCGTCAACCCAAACTCTTTGCGTGCGCTCTTATCGCTCAGCGTCGCCCCTTTTTGGCCCCACTCGCCATAGTGTTCGTCTAACATGTACTCCTAGCGCTTTGCATCCATGGGAGGATGCCCACTAATCAAGATAAAGCCGTGCACTGTTAGCCCGGCGGGAATTGCTGAACGAACGAGCGCGCTTGTTTGGTGGCCAGAGGCTGTTTCCGATCTTGCCCCGTTCACCAACTCGCAGTGGGGCCCGCTGACCGTCGCAGACACGCCGCGAGGGATGGCGTGGCAGTCGCGACATCACTCGGCCACATTACGGAATTACGCAGACGAGAGGGTTGCTAGGGTCGTTGAAAAATGAGGTTACTTCGCGTCGGCGAGGCCTTCGGCGCAGGCGAACTCCCGCAGCTCATCATTGCCGGTCCTGCTTTCCGGTACGTCTTCACCGTATCCCAGGGCTTGGTGACCGCCTTGGGATCGTTCACCCCGAGGTTCAACGTGATGCGATCCTCCAGAAGGCCGGGGCCGGCGAAGCGGATGCGCTCATGATGTGGCCCAGCGCGCCGATCCGAATGGCAGCGCCGTGAAGGAACTGGGCCGCGACGTCCTCACCTTTGAGCGATTGGACGGCGTCGCGGAGAATTTCCACACCGAACAAAACCGCGAACTGCTCGAACATCTTGCCTCCCAAACGGGCGGGCAATATTGGAAACCGTCCGATTTTGGGGAAACTCGCGCGCCATTCCGTTTTCCGAAGCCGGCGTAACCGTTCCGGTTACCAAGGACTTAATGGGATTTGCCGCTGGTCTTCGTGGTCCCGGTGCTCCCCCGTTTTTCCGAATGGTGGCTCCGGCGGAGATGAGGGATCGTGTAACAGAGTGCGCGCGATGGCAAATTCCGGTTTCAAGCTTCTGGCCTACATCGTGCGACCCTTCTGATCAGCGCTTCGACGGGCCTTTTCGAGCGCCTCCCCCAGGGACACGGCCTTGGTCTGCTTCAGGATTTCGTCCCGATAGGCGTCCGTGAGCGGCGTTTTGATTCCCGAGGCGATATTGGCGAGCAGATAGCTGATTCCGTCGTTGCCGAGTTCGGCTTTTCCGACACTTTGGATAGCAGCCTTGGCCAACTCCGCCGGCGCGGGGTGCGCGATTTTCCCTGCTTCGTTGAAGTCGGTGTACAGAGCGGTGCAAACCCAAGGCGATTCGCTCGTCTCCCGAACGAGAACAGTGTTGGGCGAGGTGCTCTCAGCGTACTTCCCGCCACTACCTTCCTTGCGCCGCTCTCGTCTCCAAAGCATGTCCCGCGCTTCGTCTACAGAGACGTCATTATCGAGTACGAGAATTTGGGCTGATACCGGTGCGCCCTGCCGATGCGGAACCAGAGTCGGAGCGTCGCCGCGCGTCATGCTGAAGCGACCGTACTCGACCGGGAATGGTGTCTGCGTTTTGATCCGCATGACGGTGTGTGGCGCGAGTTCACATCCGGGATCGCCGATCAACGATCCAAACGCCAGAATGCCGAGGCTTTTCCGTGGATGACGGCACCGGGCGTCGGCGGGTGGCGGATTAAGCCGGGTCTGATAAGGAACGCCTGCGCGTCCGGGGTCCGCCATGGCGTCGTAAATTTCGAGAATCACGCGTTTGGTGCGGTACTCACCGCAGGCGGCTTCGTCCTTTCGTCGGACGATTGGAAAAGTCTCTAGGATGTAATCCGCGTCTTCCCGGTTGATGCCGTAGAGGTGGAAGTAGATCGCGTCAAGTTCACAACGGATGAGAAAGCGGCGCTCTTTGTCCCAGTGGAAGGGCGGCCCTCCATGTCCGATCCTCCCTGCAAACGCCGCGAGGTCCCAGGCAGTGTACTCCAATTCGGCGACTCTGGGTGTGATGAGATCCTCGCACGCAGGCCGGACGGCAGATGGAACACAAAGCTGCTTAAGAATAAAGAAGCCGAGCGAGGTGCCGCCTATACTTTGGCGTGTGATGTAATCGAAACCGACGCTGTTAACGGCCGCAACAAATACCGGCACGGGGTCGCTCGTAAAGATCAGCGGGGTTTTGTGATTCGCCCCAAAAGATGGCAAAACGCCGAAAATCGCCGTGCGCTCGTTCGTCGCGTTCGTGACGTCCCGAAACCCCAGCAGCCATTCCGGCGTGCGCCGGCGTATCAACTTTAGGCCAGCTTCCAGCCGCGTAGCGCAGCTCTCTACAAGCGCCATTTCGGCCCCGTCCAGACCGGCAATTAAGTCTTCTAGAGCCTCGCTCGCCTCTTCTTCCGATCCTTCATCCACCGCCTTGATAAGTTCTTTCGGCACTCTGGAAACTGTTTTGATCACTTCCCATTCCGGCACCCAATAACGCGGCATCACGACGTAATCGGGATCGTCCAGGCGCGCTGCGGGGATACGCGGCAGTTCCGTGTCTTCGCTACGCTCGGGTTTCATCGCGTAGTCGCCAAAACGATGCGTAAACTGGTGCATCATTTTGGCCTCGTATAGCGACAGGTAACGCTCGCCATCCCGCAGAAAGATGTTCCCGCGAAGGACCCAGCCGTCATTCTCCAGCTGTTCGCGCGTCCGAAACAGATGCGAATCGTTTGACATGTCGAGCATTCGCATGAACGAAATGCCCCACGGGTTCTCGCTGGTGGTTTCATTGATCAGCACCGGCACGCGACGATAGATCTCTTTGGTGATTTCGGCATCCCTTTTCGAGCGGAAGATCGGACATGTCCGTGTGTTCGGATTGATAAGGCGGATCTCTTCGGCTGTCAAGGTAAAGTGGCGCGATTCATCATGTAGATCGTCGGTAGTATGAGCGAAAAAGAAAAGATCCGCAGAGTAGTCGCCCGGCAAGGCAGTGCCGGTCACTGTTAGAAGACAGAATTTGAAACGACCATGCCCGACGCCTTCGAAGAGTCCCACAGCATTCTCGAAATCGTACAGGCTGACCAGCCGATCCTCTTGGATTAGCGCGGCGAAGAAATCCTTCGTGGTGTTGTCCGTCGCAATTCCCGACGGCACGACGATCCCCATACGGCCCTGGGGAGCGAGAAGGCTCTGGTCGTTCTCGGCAAAGATCGCATAAGTGTTGATGTCGCCCTTTCCGCAAAGCGGGTAACGACCTGTGGCTCGGACCAGAGCGCTTTCTCCATCAGCTTTTCGCAACGCCTCCTGAAACCCCGCATATAGGGCGGGATCGGTCTCAGCCAGCCCGCGGATCAGGCGTTCGCGGGCCGCTTTATTCGGCGCGGCTACGATTTCGGGTGAGCGAGTAGCAAACCATTCCCTCTCCTGTAATTTCACCCGCTCCCAGGGTGGATTTCCCAGCACCACATCGAACCCGCCGCTCCAACCCGCGGCGGCATTCTCCGGCTTCTCTTCTCCAGCCGGAACACGAAAGACATCGGGAAAAGCGAGATGCCAGTGAAGAAAGGAGTAACCGTCAGCGAGGCGGCGGACCTCTTCGTACATTGCAGGACGGTGACCCGCAAAAGCGTTCGGATTCCGTTGGATCTCGCGGAAAATGTCCTCCGTCATCGGAAATTCCATGAGACTGTCCTTCCTCCAAACGAATGCCGCGCACCAGGCGTCCGCCAGCAGCTTACCATTGAGGTAGTCGCTAGACCGCACGGCCTCACGCCAACGCTCTTCTTTCTTGTGAATCGAGGCGATGGTGGTGTCATCCATGCTGTCGATTTCTGTCAGCGCCTGGGCAAATTTGCCGAGCTTCATCCAGGGCTCGTCGAAGGAAAGCCCCCGCTGAGTCCCTTTGCGGTCCAGGCGTTCGTTCTCCCGCGCGACGCGCTCTTCACGGTTCACTCTTTTCCACTTCCTCGCGGCGTCGGACGAATCGCCGGTCAGGACCGTGAAAGCGCCATCGGCAATGCCAGTTTCAAGCAACACCGGCGTCGCGCCGAGCAGGCTGTTGCCGCGTTGAATACGGTGCTCCAGAAACGAGAGCGGCTTGCCTGGCTCCAGCGCCTCCATCATAAGGACACTTTGCACAGCTCCACCGCCATCGGATTTACGTCGACGCCGTAGATGCAATGGCCGATGATGTCGCGAACGGCTTTGCGCTGCGCTTCCGGCGGCGGTTCTTCCTCACCGGACCGAACAGCCGCCAGGCGCTTCGCAATGCGATGGGCAGCGGCGATCAGAAAATGCCCGCTGCCGCAGGCAGGGTCGACTACCTTCAGTTTGAGGATGGCCGCCTCAGGATCGGGCTGCTTGGCAGCGTCGTTCAGAACTGGGTCCAGGGCGGAATCCAGCAGACAGGAAATCAGGCTGGTTGGCGTGTAGTAGCTGCCGGTCTTCTTGCGTTCGCTACCAGCGGCGACCTTCAGTTCAAAAGTCGCAGCCTCGGCATTCAGCTCCGGGTGAAGCTCGAGGAGCGATTCATAAACGCTCCCGAGTTCCTCCGCGCCGAGGTTCTTGTAATCCACCACCCGGCGGCTTTGGCCGGTGTACGTTACGGCGAGCGAGCGTATGGCCTCAAGGAGGTGCAGGTTGGCGATCTCGCATGTGTTTAGGTCCGGCAGCGCATGTGGCGAAAACAGGAAACTTCCAAGCGCCGGAAGCCCCAATTCCGGACAACCGTCTCCTGACAGTTTGTCCATAACCAATTTCAAGCCGCAGTAGAGATCATGGTGCCGCGAACCCGCGCGGAGCGTGGCCAGGCGCCGCAGGCGCGCGGTCGCGTAATATTCGCGGTAACGCTTCTGAGCGGCGGGGTCGGCCGTGCGGACCAGGAGCAGGTCACGGTCTTCCGCAACAAACAGGAAGAGCAGACGGTACACCAGGCGCAGAAGCTGGCGATAATAGTCCTGCTTATCCAGCGCGCCGGACCGCAGCTTCCCGCGCAATTCGCCATTCGCCGGGTGCGCCAGGAATCCCTGCCCGAGGTGCTCAATGGCCTTTTGCACTCCGTCACGAAGACCGTCCAGAACGCGTACGCCATCGGTGCGCGCGGCCTGCGACCATTTCTCTAACTGGCACAGTTCCGGCCGCTCGCCTTCAAAGCGAGACTGGTGTAACAAGAGCCACAGCACGACAAAATCGGGATACGCCTCGCCGGCCATCATTGCTTCGAGATCGAACTCGACGTAAGCCTGCCGGGTCAGGCTGATGTTATCCCGAAGGAGCCTTAGCCTGAGGCCATTGGAGAAGATGCCCCAAAGATATCCCGAACCTCGGTTCAACAGTTCCTGTAAGAGGCTGTGCGGACTCGACCGCTGTGTGCCGGCAACGACGGCACGGTGGTCCAGGTCTACCTGGCAACCGACCAGATGAATCGGCACGTGCTGCCATGCGTGGCTCACGGCGTAGGATTTGCCATCGATGTCAATCTTCTTTGCCGTTTGTAGACGGCCGAATTTCAGTTCCTCAAACAGCGGCAGCAGCCAGCGCTCA
Source organism: Bryobacteraceae bacterium (assembly GCA_036521975.1). Classification (GTDB taxonomy): domain Bacteria; phylum Acidobacteriota; class Terriglobia; order Bryobacterales; family Bryobacteraceae; genus Palsa-187. Next base: position 34,164 of record DATDGT010000014.1, on the reverse strand, counting down.
CGGGTGGTCGTCGTGCCGGTATCGGCGGGAGCAAGTTTGGGTCGCTCATTTTGGAAGGAGGTCCAACGAGCCTGCAGCCGGTTCCATGCCCGGTTAGTGGCCTCACCGATCTTCTCCGTGGGATCGAGGTGGTAGGACGCCGCGTCTAGGCCGCCGAGGCTCGTGTCACCCGATGCAATTCGAGCGAGAATATCGGCGGGCAGCAGCGGCCCCTCGGTTCTGATCGTCTCGTAAGCGGATAACGGGCTGGCGCTCATGCCGCTGGCCCTCCCGCGGGGACAGGCAAAAACACGTAAATCCCGAGAATGTCAGGCGGGAGTTGTGCCTCTACAGTCTGAGAAATTCCGCGCAGGCGCGCCGCCGATCGCACCCGGGAGTGCGCCGCAAGCAGTTCCTTCGCCCGGTCGCGGGCGGCTTGGTCCAGGTAGGGCGAGATGCCGGAAATCCCCTCCATCACCCGCTGGAGCGCATCGCGCTGAAGTTCCGGCGCGATGTTCGCGTCCGGTGTCGCTTCGAACAATGCCTCGGCCTGCTCCTGAGACAGCCACTCCGCGTTCTGCGGCGAACCGGCGAACGCCAGAACCTGAGAATCTTCCGCAAGCAACTGGCGCCTGTCGGATGCCTCTTTCGTTCGTGTTTGCGTCTCGATGTGATACCGAAACCGCAGAAGCAGCAGCGTGGTTCTGCGATCGACGGCCCGGGTACGAGTGACCCCGCAGCGTGCGGCGCCGTTTTCGGACTTTCTGTCCAGGGCGGTATCCAGGATGCCCGTGGCTAGGGCCTCGACCAGCGGATGTGTTCGATGGAGATAGATTTCGCCCGGCTGAACTGGGAGATCGAAACGGACGGTGAATCGGTTCCTCTCAACTGGTAGTGTGTCGCGGATAGTGCGAGGTACGTCCTGTAGATTTACTTCCAGCCGTGCCCGGCTCCCGAAGCCAATCTCGGCTAACGTAGCCTTCCAGTGCCGTAGCCCGGCGGGAACGAAGGAAGAAACATCGACGCCGGAACCGATGGCGGAACGTACCGCCTCGATTTCCTGGGCTACCTCCGTAAACTTAATCGTCTCCTGCGCGAACATCCGCTGCTCACGGTAAGATCGCTTCTCACGTTCGGCTGCCCGCTCCCATTCCTCATGGACCGCGCGCGCCGGGCTGCCTGGCGGCTCTTCATCTCCAGCGAAATCGAGCAGCATCTGTCGGTTGTCTTTGGGTCGCCGCCGCAGAAGAACGTCTTCGAAGATCGCTTCCACCAATTCCTCCGCGCGTGCAGGCACCGGGACGGAAACGCCTGTGGCCGCCCGGATTGCCTTGTGTTTCTTGAGCAGCACGCGAAGGATAATCCGGTCAACTCCGTTGTCTTCGCCATAATAGGTCACAACCCGGACATTGGGGCTCGGTTGCCCAAATCGATCGACGCGGCCTTCCCGCTGCTCGTGACGCGTGGGATTCCAAGAGAGGTCGTAATGAACGACGGCGTTGAAATCGCGCTGCAGGTTGATGCCCTCGCTCAAGCAATCCGTGGCCACCAGCACGCGACGAGGGAAATCGGCCATCTTGCCCACGCGCTCTTCTCTCTCCGCGGGCGCCAATTGTCCTGTGACGGCAACCACTTCTGTGCCCTTTGGAATGAGCCGGCTTTCGCGCAGGGCTTTGGCGACGTATTCTGCAGTCTGCACAAAACGGCAGAAGATGATCGGCTGATATCCCTCATTGAGCAGCGATGCCGTAAGCCTTATGACGCCCCCTAGCTTCGCGTCCTCGTCGCCCCTGAGAGCTTCAGCCATGAGAGCTTCGGCCATAAGAGCCATTTCGCGCAGGCGTCGCCGGTGACGCGCGTGGTCGTCTTCTTCCGCTTCGGCATCGCTGCCGGCAGGCAAATCAATCGCCTCGGAAGACTCATCGTCAGTCTCGTCAAAGACCACCCGCCGGCCGATGGCATCGGCTTCCTCGTTCGTGTCCGTGTCGAGCGTTACCGCGCGCGTGCGCAACGTGGCAGCGGCGGCTGCCGGACTAGACGCCAGCGCTCTAAGCAGAGCCAAAACTGACCACCATTGCACGCGCTGGTGATGACTGCCGTCGCCGTCGGATATGACCTCGCGCGCGTACTCAAGAACCCGGTCTAGAAATTGCCGGTACTTGGCCGTTAACTGATAGGTCTGGTCCTTCTCCTCCCGTTCCGGGAATGGTGTCTCGGATTTAAGGAAATGGCGGATGTCCGCCCGCCGCCGCTGAACAAAGTGCGCTGCCAACCTGCGCCGATGCACTTCATTCGCGGTTCCCGTGAGGTCTGCAGGCAGCCCGGCGAAGCTGGGATCGAGCAGTCGCAACAGCGAGTGAAATGCGTCTTCATTGCCGCTGTGCGGCGTCGCCGTAACCAGGATCAGGTGGCGATTGGAATCAGCCGCCAAACCGGAAACAAGCTGGTGTCGCTGGTGGCGGGCGGAACGGCCTGCCTGATGCCCGGATTGTTGTGCACATGTGTGGGCCTCATCTACGATTACCAGTTCCGGACAGGTGCGCAAAAACTCATCGCGCCGCCGGTCGGACTTGATGAAATCGAGAGAGACAATCACGTGCGGATACTGCTCGAACAGGGATTGCCCAAGGGCTAAGCCGCGCTCGAGCTTCGTCGCTGTACCGGGCAGGACCAGTTCCGCCTCGATGTTGAACTTGTCGCGAAGCTCGCGTTGCCACTGCTCGGCCAATTGCGGTGGACAAAGGACTGCCATCCGCTTCACTTCGCCGCGATCTAACAGCTCACGCGCGATCAGTGCCGCTTCGATGGTCTTGCCTATACCCACATCGTCCGCGATCAGCAGCCGCACAGGCTCCAACCGGAGGGCCATCAAAAGGGGGACCAGTTGGTAAGGGCGCGGCTCTATGGCGATCCGTGCAAAAGAGCGGAATGGTCCGGCGCTTGAGCGAAAACCCAGGCGCAGTGCATCGCGCAGCAGCCTGGAAGATCGGGAATCGCCAAGCCCATCCGGGCTGGGCAGAGCAAATCGGGCCGGTTTGACGGGTTCGAGCGGAGTGTAGATCCCCGTCACCTCCTCCTCGCTACCGCCCAGCGGGCGCAACACCAGTAAATCGGAATCGGATTCGGGCAGAACTACCCATTCGCGGCCCCGAGCGGTCACCAGCGATCCGACAGCGAAACTCATTTCCCACTCCCAAAAATGCTCGGGTATCTTTTCACGATGGCCGCCCAGTCATCTTCGGCGCCGAACCGGATCACCATGTAGCCGCGATCCTCCATGGCGTCCCTCTGCGCTTTGTCACGTTCCTTGCGGTCGAGGAAATCGTGAGCCGGCCCGTCGATGTAGATCGACGCATTGTGGCCCTCGTAAAAGAAATCTGGCCGCGTCTTGCAGGAGTCGATAAACATTTGGGCGCTCGAAGGCAAGTGGTAATCGTTGCCTTCGAGGAACATCAGCCAGGACTCCTCAAGTTTCGAACCACAGAGTCGCTTCAGTTGAGCCAGGTGCTCCGATCGCGGTGCCGCTGCCGGGGCGACAGCGATGGAGGAGCGCCGGAAATCCAGCAGGACGCCGCGGATGGCCTTGCGATCCAACAGCCGGTGCACAGGTTGATTGGAATAGCTCAGGAGGCAGTCGTAACAGGCGGCCTCGCAGATCTCCATAACCCCTGGCGCGTGGCCCTCATCATCCCCGGTGTCCGGGTTAAAGTGACAAAGCCGTAACGCTTCCCGCGCCACGCTCGGGAACGCCTCGGGATCTTTCAGCAAGCGGCGGAGAACGCCCGCGCCACCCTCGGCAGCTTCGTACAAAAGGATGGAGCGAGGCTGACTGCCGTTGGGTAGCATTTCGCAAGCGAGCTCATCGTCTTCAAGTTGGTACACAACCTGAATTGCGTTCTTCATGGCGTACGCAAGCGATGCGATCACCTCGACGGACTGAGTCGTCTTGGGCTCAAAGATCAGGCTGTTCCGGCGATCCTCGACGTAAGGGATCACGCGTTCCACACGGCGGGTGAGTTGATCGACATCGTCGTCATCCTGCATCAGGTCGTTCCGCTGCCAGTAACCGCGCTCAAGATCGAGCACGAAACCGTATTGGCTCCTGTCGACGCGCCTGGTCCAACCGAGGTTGATGCGCCAAAGGGTGGCAGCGTGCCCATAATTCAGTTGTCCGACTATCGTGGAGCCGCTGCGAATTAGGGCGGTCTGGTGAGACTTCACGCCACGGTAGACCGCATACCGGAAGCCGCTCTGCGTTTCGTAGCCGAGCCGCAGACGCTCTTCCTCGTCCGAGTTGATCTTGTCCTTGCGGCGCGTGGACACATTCTGGAGCCGCAGCATTGGCGTCAACAGAGAGTCCAGAGCCAAGCCGCAATTTTCGCAGACATCCGGGCCGGGCGGATTGGTGATGGGGTGCAGGTAGCCGCAAGCCTCGCAGCGTTTTAGCTGCCCAAAGACAGGACCGTCCTGGCCCAGCGGCAGTATGGCCCTGTTGATGAGGTAGCGCGAGCCTTCGTGGTAAATGACGGCGCGAGGGCCGAACTCCGTAATTGCCAGGAATCGTGGCCTGGACAGAAACTCGTCGCGCTGCTGCGTGCGGCGGCCTGGGATATACGCCGAAAGCGGCAGCCGAGGGAAGTTGTAGCCCGGCAGGAATCCTTCACTTGCGAAATAACGATAACTGTAAAAATCGGACTGGAGAACGTTCTGTGTTTCTGTGAGCAGTTTATATTGGGATTCCGCTTCACGACGGAGACGCTCCGCCTGCCTCCGCTCCTCCGGCGACCGCGCCATGTCCATGATGATTGCATTCTGCGTCTTTTGCTGCGCAAGCGCCGCCTTGCACAGGTTTCGCCACCGTTCACAAGCTGCCTCGAAGTTCAGCTCGATCTGCTTAAACACTTCCTCCGCCCATTGAGGCGTGTACCAGTCGGCTTCCTTAAGATCCTCCGAAAACGTAGCCAGAATCCTCTGCGCGCGAACTTGAGCGCCAAGGCGCGGCTGGGGACGCCGAATTGTATCCAGCACCGAATCGCGGGTAGCGAGAGTAGGATCATTGCCAGCCACGTCAAGAAGGTCTCGTAATGAGGTGCCAAGGCTGAGACTTGCTTCGGCGAGCCAGATCGCGTGGAGGTGCGCGCGGACCAGATCCTCGTTTGCCAGGTCGAGCCGTGGCGGCGTCACCTCGCCGGACACCATGCGTTCGGATCGCTTGAAAAAATACTGATCATGCGGGCTGCCGGTGGTGCAGTACGAAAAGACCAGTGCCGGCTGCCCGCTCCGCCCAGCTCGGCCGCTGCGTTGTGCATAATTGGCCGGAGTCGGCGGGATGTTGCGCATGTTGACCACATTCAATTCGCGGATATCCACGCCGAGTTCCATCGTGGGAGAGCAGTAAAGAATCGGCAGCTCGCCCTTCCCGAATCTCTCCTCTCGAATCAGCCGGTCCTCGTAAGGGACTTGCGCCGTGTGTTCGCGCGCCTCGAATCCTGCCAGCTCGGATGCCATCGAGCGGTAGAAATTCACGAAGAATGGATTTGTACGCGCTTCCGCCTCGGACTCTCCCGGTACCCGGATCGGGTCGCGGAACGGCTTGACGCCGTCGCCTTCCCGCCACAGAATCGCCGATGCCGGCAGCCTATAGCCGGGGACCTCGTCCCGAGTTCTGGCCTCGGCTACCACTTCAACCAGCCCGGCCAGCCGGAGCGTCTCAAGCAACTGCCGAATGATCTCGGTTGTCTCAGTTGTAGAGATGCGGTCGTGATAGCCGGGAAAGGTGCCCGCCCTTCTCTGGTAAAGACCAAAACCACTCCGGGACGTGACGAAAACGTCCCCGCCCGAATCGCTCTGTCGAACGGCGCGCGCATAAAGCGTAGCTGCGTGTTCCAGCAGCTCATTCTCATCCAGCGCCCACGGGGATATCAATCGCTGGCTGCTCTGCTGTTGAATTGTCTCCTGCTTCGCCGCGTCCAGGTAATCTACCTGGATGGCGAGCTCCCTTCGCAGGAAATCCAGAAGTGTCTTCGCTACTCTATATCGGGCTTCCGGCGCTGCGCCAGCCAGCGCGGGATGGAGGCTTCTCCATGAATCGGCATCACCGCAGAGATCATCGAGCGACAGATATGTGATCTCGAGCAGACCACACTGCTCCAGGTTCGGAGAGGTCACACGCCAACCGCGGCGCAGGTCGTGATAGAGCCGGTATCCGATGACGTCGCGAAAAGCGCGTTCCGTTTGGAGCCTCGCCTGAAACTTCAGACCGGGATCTTTGGAATAGCTGGCAAACGGCACATTCAAGGCGTCGAAAACCCGCTGAGTGAATACCTCGTGGGACAGACCGCCGGGTTTAGCGGCGGAACACGCTTTCAACAATGCCGCTCGTAAAAGCCCGATCTCCACAAAATCGTTGAAATGGCCGGCCTGAAGAGACGCATCCTGGCGATTATCGGTGAAGCTCAATAACTTTCGCGCGCGAGGCTCGAGCGACTGTTCTTTGCGGAGATGGCGGATGGTGGCCAGGCTCAGAATTGTCGTCGCCGTGCTCCGGCCTTCCGTCCCGAGTGACGTCAACTTCCCGAAATCCAAAGTTGTCCTGAAATCATACGCAACTCGGCAGTGCAAGCAGAATCGAAACGGGCTTTCCAGGAAATGGCCGCTCAACCCTTCAACCATTTCCCTGCCGCCCGGGGAAACAGGTATTGGGCGCGGCAGATTCTTCTTGCGGGAGGGCTTTACGCGTGAACCTTGGTTCGTGTCTTCGATCCAGTCCTCCGGTAGTTTTGCGAGTTCTTCCTCGGTTCTGGAAGGCCAGCGTTCGCCGGCGCTGAAGTGCAGGAACCCGGGCGTCGAGCCGTCGCCCCCGCTGCGATCCGAAAGCTCCCTGGGAACATACGTTACCGTCCCGGAATCGGAATCCTCCAGGCGCCGGACGCAATAGTAGTCTTGCCCGCACTCCCGGCAAAAAACCATCGGCAGCAGTAGCTTGTTTCGATCGCCAGGGACGAACTGTTGCCGGTTAAATGTCAAATAGCGCTTGTCCTCAGGTTCGAGGGAAGCGTAGACGGTGTCGCCGCGGCTGATGAACTGGTGCAATCGAAACGCGAACGCCGGGAAACCGGTTTCGGGATTAGGCTCGCAGGCGTAGCCGGCGAGCAGAGCTTCCTGAATCGCGGTTTTTGCCCTCTGCGCATCGACACCGGTTATTCGGCTCAGTTCCGATGCGGCGCCATGTTCCCCGGTTATCGTCCGCGGCCGCCGCCGGCGCAGCCGGCTCGAACTGCTGTCGCGAAAAATGCCAAATGTCCCCTCGATCCATGACGAGAGTGGATCTGCGGTGAATTCCTTGTAACTCACTCGAGATCTGGCGCTCTGATCCGCCACGCGCTTCTTGAGGGATTCGAGATATGCTCCGTCCTGGAGATTCTCCTCCGGGGTTGCGCGCTGAAGGGTTTCGCCGATAACGTCCGTTTCCCCGATAACGTCGGAGTGTGCCACCTCTGCGCCAAACAGCACCGCGGCGACATCAGCAACCTCGGCTTGCTGCTGATCGTATGATCCAGGCCCAGCCAGCGTCGCGGAGGTTCCGATTACTTGAAGTTTCGGCGCTCCGAAAAACTCGCGCGCGCGTCGCACGAGCAGGGCAACATCGGCCCCCTGACGCCCTCGGTAGGTGTGCAGTTCGTCCAGCACGAGGAAGCGCAAACCTTGTGCCGCCTTCACGAGCTGCTTCTCATAAACGCGTGTCAGGATCAGTTCCAGCATCACGTAGTTGGTCAGAAGGATGTCCGGCGGCTTTGCGACGATCGCGTTGCGTTCCTCATCGCCTTCCTGTCCGGTGTACTTGGCAAACGTGACGGGACCCTTGCCGTCCGGATACTCGAGATGCAGAAATTTGTGAAGTTCGCCGAATTGGCTGTTGGCCAAAGCGTTCATAGGGTAAACGACGATGGCCTGAATACCACGCCCACTGCCCCGGCGCAGTACGTGATCGACAATCGGAACGATATATGCGAGACTCTTACCGGAACCTGTGCCGGTCGTCAGAACGTAGTTCCGGCCGGCGCGCGCGCGGCAGATGGCATCCGCCTGGTGCTGGTAGAGTCGAAGCGGCTTGCCTTCGCCATTATCCTTGCCCACGCGGAACACCCTGGAGCACTCGGCCTGCAGGAGCCCCTCGGCAACCAGGTCTTCAATTGTCCCGGCATACTGAAACGACGGGTTCAGTTGGATGAGCGGGTCCGGCCAAAGCAGGCCCTGATCGAGGTAAGCGGACACCAGTCCCTCGATCCTTTCGTCTCGAATCCGTATAAAGCTGCGGATATACGAGGAGTAATCACCAATCAACCGCTCGCGAAGCTCGAAGACGTTCATTTCATCTCATCGCCTGACGATTCCGAATTCTGTACCGAATCCTCCACCCCCAAATAGCACTGAACAGCGACAGTGCCCTCAAATTTTCTGGAACCTTCATTCTATTGCTATTTGCCCGATTCGGCCACAGCAACGAACGCCAGGCGGCACACCAGCCCAACCTTACACCGAATCGCGTAAACAGCGCTAGGAAAACTGGGCCGCTACCGAGTTTTCCGGCTGCGCCCCGATCGCGCTGCGATCCACGATGACCTTCGACCTCAGACCGGCGAACCAAACGTCACCAAGCGCGGCGCCTTCCGTTCACTCATTCCTGCGCGGCTGCAGGATCACACTGGAACCTCCTGAAATCAAGGGGAAAACGCCACGGACGATCGAAAATCGGTCGAAATTCGACATCCATCCGCGCATAACTTGACGCTTGGGACCAGCACTAAATTACTGATCCAGATAGGGATAGGAGTGTTTTCCCGGTGCATGGAGCAGGGAGTTTTGTCGGGTTTCCCTTCTTTTTATATGCAACCCGACAAAAACCCTTAGACAATCGCGGCTTAAAAACCCTGGCCGGGGGGGGCTTGACCCGCCCCCCACGGCGTCGTTCCGGAACTACTTCGCGTCGCCTAGCCCTTCGGCGCAGGCGAACTCGCGAAGCTCGTCATTGCCCGGTCCCGCTTTCCGGTAAGTCTTCACCGTATCCCAGGGCTTGGTGAGCGCCTTGGGATCGTTCACCGTGATGCGGTCCTCCAGAACGCTCGGGCCGGTCACGCGGATGCGCTCATGAACGGTCATGGCGTCGCTGTGCGGCGTGAAACCCTCGATGAAGGAATTGGGATGGAGGGCAACGGTATCGACTACTAACGTGTCACCTTCCCAGTGGCCGGTCGAGTAGCCGGCGTAGGTAGGGTCGTCGAGGATTTTCTGCGAGGGTTTGCGCCCATCCAGATAGACGCGCCGCAAGGCGTCGTTCAGCTCGCTGAAGAAGGTGATCTTGCCCTTGGTTTGCATGACCTCCATTCCATAGGCCATGTTCATCATCGCGGGCATGCCTGGCGGAAGGCACTTGGCGGTGTTGTCGTATTCGGACGAACCGGTTATGCGCGATTTCCGCATCACTTCCCATTTGGCCATGTATTCCGGCGTAAGCGACGGCGCATCGGGCGAGCGGCCTTGCGAACCGTCAGACAGCGGTGCGGACTGAGTCGGCCGGCCGCCCGGCCCTTTCTGTTTGTTCCCGCCTTTGGCAGCTCCCCCACCGCCGCGTCCGAAAGGGGCGATCGGATAGTACACACCCGAAAAATCCGGCGCGCTTTGGGCCAGCAAAGTCGCGCTTTGGGCGCACAAAACGGCCACAGCCAGCCCGGGCATCGACAGCGTCTTTGGCGTAGTCATACGTCCTCCGTTGCGGCTACTGCTGAGCGGGCGGGGCATTGGGAAGAATCGTGCCGTCCGCCTTGGTAACGCGAGCGATCAGTCCGCTGTTCGATCCGTCTTTGGCTGGACTCATATCCACGGTGACAGTGTCGCCGGGTTTGAGAGAAGACCTGCTCCATCCGGCGCGCAGCAACACGCCCGGTGCGCGCCCCTCCACCGCCCAATCCACTTTTTTCCCCTTGCCGTCGTCCACCGTCAGGATCAACCACGTGTGAGGATTCCGCCATTGAAAATCCTTGACCACGCCCATGATGGTGACGACCTTGGTCACCTCAAACGCCACGTTGCTGTGGTGCGAAAAACCCGGAACGGCCTGGAAAAAGGCGGCGGCTGCCGCACAAGAAAACGCGAGCGAACGAATTCTCATCGTGCGACCTCCCAACGTCTTCGTAGCATACCAAAGATATTTTATTGCTTCAGCGCGAAGGCAAACAGCGAGCTCCCCGCGGAGATCGCCACGTATTGACGACCGTTCACCGCGTAGGTGATCGGACCCGCGAACACCCCACCGCCGAGCGTCGTCTTCCACAACAAATTGCCATTGCGAGCGTCCAGCGCGACGAAATGGCCGTCGCGGCCGCCTGCGAAGACCAGGTCGGAATCGGTGGTCAAAATGCCGCTGTCCGTCACATCGGCCATTTTGAATTCCCATTTGCGCTCGCCGGTCCGTGGATCCATGGCGCGCACCGCTCCGTAACCTTCCGTCTCTTTTCGCTGTTGGGTTTGACCCGGAAAGAACGGAACGCGCGAACGGGGAAATGCTCCCGCGTACGTCCGGCCCTCCGTGTATTCCACATCTTGCTTGATGTAAATCGAGTCGTAATTCACCCACGAAGGAATGTAGAACAGTCCGGTGCGCGGGCTGAAAGAGGGCGAATACCAGTTCGTGCCGCCCTGATTTCCGGGAAGGATCCGCGTTCCTTCGGGCGTCGGAACCTTGCCCGGCGCGCGCATGGGCCGGCCTTTCTCATCGAAGCCGGTCATCCAGTTCACTTCCACGAAGGGCTTGCCCAGCAAAAACTCGCCGGTGGTGCGGTCGAGAACGTACATCAGGCCGTTGCGGTTGGCCCACAGCATCACCTTGCGCTGCGAGCCTTTCCATTGCATGTCGGCCAAGATGGGAACCTGCACCGAGTCGTAGTCGAATTCGTCGTGCGGCGAGAATTGGTAATACCATTTCAGCTTGCCCGTATCGGGATCGAGCGCGACCACCGAATCGGTGTATAAATTGTCGCCGGGCCGCACATCGCCATTCCAATCGGGTCCTGGGTTGCCGATTCCCCAATATGTCAGATTCAGATCCGGATCGTACGATCCCGTCACCCACACCGAGCCGCCGCCGGTCTTCCACGCGTCGTTCTTCCAGGTTTCATGGCCGGGCTCGCCCGGACCGGGGATGGTATTGAAGCGCCATACTTCCCTGCCGGTTTTCGCATCGTACGCGGCGATGAAGCCGCGCACGCCGTATTCGCCGCCCGCCACGCCGAGGATGATTTTATCCTTGACGACCAGCGGAGCGTGCGTCAGCGCGTATCCCGCGGCCGGATCCGCGATCTGACGATTCCAAATCGGGTGGCCAGTCTTGGCGTCGACGGCGATGACATGCGCGTCGATCGTTCCCATGAACAGCGTGTCGCCCAGAATCGCCAGGCCGCGGTTCACCCGTCCGCAGCACGGCCGCGCGTCGGGCGTTGGATTGTAGTTGTAGACCCAAAACACGCTGCCGTTCGCGGCGTCCAGCGCGACGATGTCGTTGGGCGGCTGAACCGTGTACAGGATGCCGTCCACCACCAGCGGCGTAGCCTCGAATTTTTCGAGCGACCTCGCCTGGAACGCCCACTGCATCTCCAGATTCTTGACGTTCGCCGTATCGATCTGCGAAAGCGAGCTGTGACGCTGGCTGTGCATCGTGCCGGAATACGTGAGCCAATTCTGCGGTTCCCGCGCGGCGTTCAAGATGCGATCGAAAGTCACCTGGCCGGGCGTGTAACTCGCGATGGCGATCAGCAAGACTATTTTCCGCACCATCACTTCACCTCCACGCTTTTGAGTGAACTCAAATAACTCACCAAATCCGCCAACTCCTGCGGATTCAGCTTGCCTTCGAACGGCGGCATGGAAGACTTTTCGATAAACGTCATCTCGCGCATTTGGGCGCGGGAAAACGCGACCAGCCGGTCCTTTGGATCGAGAATCATCACGTTGAACGTGTCCTGGTTCAGAAGCTTGCCAGTAGTGGCGCTGCCGTCTTTCGCCACGATTCGAACCATGCGGTTTTGCGACAGAATCTCGGCATCGGGATCCACAATCGATTTCTCGATTTCCGCCGCGCGCCGGTTGGCGCCGATGTCGCTCAAATCCGGGCCCTGGCGCGAGCCCTCGCCTCGCACGCGATGGCAATTCTTGCAGCCCTGGCTTTCGAAGATCGCCTTGCCGCGAGCGGGATCGCCGGTTGGGCCGGACGCGTTCGACGCTCCAATAGAGTGAAGATATGCGACAATCGTGCCCGCTTGAAATTCTGTGAGGTTGCCGGGCGGCATGGCCGTGCCGGGGATTCCGGTGCGAATGATCGCGATCATCTGATCGTCCGTCGCGGCCCGCTTGAGCCTTCCGCGCGCCAGGTCGATCCCAGGAACATTGTTCCCATCCGGCCCGTGGCAGCCGGCGCAAATGGCGCGATACATCTGTCCGCCGTCTTCGATGTCGGATGGCGTATAGGTGTGCTGCGCCGCGGCCGTGCCCGCCGCAAGCAGGAAGAGGATCGATCCCGTTGCCCGCATGCAATCGATGATATCAGCCGCCCGCCTACCAAGCGTCCGCGCCCGTTTCCTGTTTGTCCCGCCGCTCCCCTTTGGTTTGTATTACTGTGTTGTAGGTGGTTTCTTTCAAGGCGATTCCCGTGTTGGTCACGGGGGCGGGGCGAGGAATTGGCAAGCGCTTGGCGATGGGCTTCGCAGCCCAGGGCGCGCGCGTGGGCCTACTGGCGCGGAGCAAAGCTGAGCTCGACCTGTGTCATCTGGAGATCGAGCACGCCGGAGGCTCGGCTTTGCGGCTCCGCGGCGATGTGGGCGATTTTGAGCAGGTTTCCGCTGCCGTTGAGCGGATGCGGGTACACTTTGGCTCGCATCCGCAGATCTTGCTATGCGCGGCAGCTATCCTGGGGCCGATCGGTCCTTTCGCAGAGTCCTCGCCCCCAACCTGGGACGAAGTGATCCGAACCAATCTGCTGGGCGTGCTGAACGCCTGCCGCGCCGTGCTGCCGCGTATGCAGGAAGCGCGCAGCGGCAAGATCATCCTGCTCGCCGGCGGCGGCGCCACGCCTGCGCACCCAAATTTCGCAGTCTACAACGCCACTAAGAGCGCCCTCACCCACTTCGCGGAAACCCTGGCTGAGGAAACCGGCGAGCACAACATTCAGGTGAACTGTTTTGCGGCGGGAGTCACGTATACCCACATGACGGATCAGATTCTCGCCGCCGGCGAGCGCGCTGGATGGCGCGAGATCGAAGGGGCGAAACAGGCGCGGTTGACAGGCGGCGTGCCGCCGGAGAAACAAATCGAGCTGGCATTGTTTTTAGCGTCCGAGGAGTCAAATCACATCTCGGGACGCCTGATCAGCGTTCACGACGATTGGAAGAAGCTAAAGGATAAGACCGTAAGTCCTGAACTGTACCGTCTGCGTCGCGTGCAGAAGGGCTGACCTTTCCTTCTCGCCATTGCGGCCGCCGCCACCTGCTGTTCTTTCCTACGAAACTCAGATTCAGGGGTACTGCGCTGCCCAGCAACTGGCTCAATGGCGTGATGGTTTGATTGGGCCGATCGCTTTTCGATCCGTTGCCTAGCTGAAGGACGACTGCAGCCTTTTAGCGGGGCACTGGGACGCGAACGTTTCGCCGACTTGCTGTTTCGGCAGTAGAAACATCGCCCTCCAGCGACGTCTCTGGCGTGGCCGGCGTGGGCGCGGCAGCCGCGAGTGGAGAAGGCGCGAGGCGAAGCCGCGCCAGGCTGCGAGCCGCCATGCCAGAGATCCTCTCGTCGGTATCCCTCATGAGGGCTTCGAGCGTAGGGACGAATTCAGGATCTCCGGTTTGCCCCATGGCCCACACGGCGGCACGCCGCGATACCGGATCGCCCTTCGCAGAGAGCTCGATGAGCCGGTAGCGCGCGTCGGATTCCCCGGCCTTGCAAAGCCCGATCAAGGCATTGATCGCGACGCGGCGATGAGGATCCGAGGCGGCGTCCCGCAAAATGCCCCGGGATTGGGGCGTGTTCAATCCCCACAGACTTTCCACAGCGTTAGCGCGCAGGCGGTCGTCCTCGGAAACTAGCAAGTTGCGCACGCGCCGGAGATTCACGTTTCCGCGCCTCAGCAGCAAAGCCGCCTTGGAGCGCACTTCGGGGCTGAGGTGCCGCTCCAACTGCATCAGGTAAACGGTAATGTGGGAGCAATCCGAAATCGCGTCGATCATTTTCAGCACGCGAAGGGCGATGCCGGTGGGAACCGCGGCAGGGTCTCCGCCTGCGTTTTCCAGCATCTTGCGCATCAGGCGAGCCTCAAACAAGGGTTCCATTGCCGAGATTTCGCGTGCCATCGCGAGCGCCACCGGGAAGGGCACGAGGTTTTCGTCCAGCAGAGGATCGGCCAGCGAGTTGCCGGTGGTAATCAGCCCGGTCAGATACTCGGTGGCCTCGGTCTTCTCGAAGTCTGGCGAGGTGAGCCAGCGCGCCGCCGCCAGGACAAATCCCGCCGGATCCCTGGATTGCAGCCCGCGCATCGAACTCATGGCCTCGGCGCGCCGCGAATTAAAGGCGGCCAGCGATTCTCGCAGCCCGGCTTCCAGCGCCTCATCCCCGCTGCCGCATTCCCGCCGCACTACCTCCAGAATTTGCGTCAGACTCATCCGGTGGCGTTATCGGACAGCGCAGGACGAGTTTTAGCGCTAGCCGAAGTTCGCCAGCGACCGCTCCCTCACGGTCGCGGCTCAGAAGAGCCGCGCGCGTCAGCAAGCGGTTCTCGTGGGTTTTAAAACCCTGCTATTTCCCCGAGAAGGCTAAGGCGGGCCGCGGGCTCAAACCCAGTCAATCGCCTTAAAGCGTACCCCAGGCGACCTTGCCGCCCACCATCGTCATCACCGGCTTGATGCTTTTAATATCATCAGCGGGAATCGTCAAATAGTCCCGGTCCAGGACCACCAGGTCGGCCAATTTGCCGGACTGTAGCGAACCGAGATTATCTTCCTGAAATACGAAGAACGCGTTTTTGCGCGTGTGCGCGATCAGGGCGTCCTCGCGGCCGATGGTCTGGCGCAGCACCTTCGCTCCGCCCGCCATTTTGCCGGTGACCGCGAAATACAACGTCGTGAACGGCAGAACCTGATTGGCGGCCGTTCCATCCGTCCCTAAACCCCACATAATCCCACTGTTCTGGATCGCGGCCAGGGGGGGCATATCGAACGCGCCCTCTCCGAATCCCTCGTGCATGATCGCGCCATTGATCACGGCCCAAGGATGCACGGCCGCATACATTCCCAGGGCCTTCATCCGTTCCAATTGGGCGGGGTTGATCTGATTGATGTGCGCAAGAGTCCAACGCAGGTTCTTCACCGGATGCTCCCGATTCACTGCCTCGATCTGATCGAGAAAGGCGTCGATGGTGTCGTGAAGCTCGGCGTGAACGTGCAGAGGCAATCCGGCCTTGGCAATCGCTAGAGCGATGCGTCTCCATTGCTCGAGCTGTTCGGGCTGAGGATTAGATTTCAACAGGAACATGGGATCGTGCAGCGGACCATAAACGCTTTCACCGAAGAAGACGTTGTCAATGAAGCTGTCACCCTGGAACAGTTTGATCCCCGCGATTTGTTGAATCGAGCGGTCGGCTTGCTCCGGCGTGGCCGACCCGGGGCCGTCGATGCAGAAGATGCGCGCAGTGAGCCGCCCCTGCGTCCTCCATTTCCGGAGAATTTCCAGGACATTGGCGTCGCAGCCGGGCACGCCGAAGGAAGTGAGGCCCGCGCGGTTCATATCCTGGATCAGCGCCTGGGCGCTGGCTTCTAGCTGATCTTGAGGAACCCGGGGAAAGCGATTGGCGATGGGCCGCGTGGCGGCAATATCGCCTCGAACCACTCCCGTGGGGTTTCCCTGCGCGTCGCGCTGGATGGAGCCTTTGACGAATTCTCCGGGATCCGGCGCCCCGGCCTTAATTCCTAAAATCTCCAAAGCGCGGCTATTGAGAAAAACCTGATAATACGATTCCTGCAGCGCCACCGGATTTCCCGGCGCGATCCGGTCCAGTTCCTCGCGGGTGAACGGCTTCGGATCGTCGGAGAACTGCTGATGAGCCCAACCTCCGATGTTGTAGACCCATTCGCCCGGCCCCGCGGCCTTCACGCGGGCCTGCAGCATTTCCACCGCCCGGCGGCGCGATTCAATACCATCGAACCGCAGCTCACGCGTCCAGGTGGTGGCAGCGCGCAAGAGATGAATGTGATTATCGATCAGGCCGGGGATGACCGCGCGGCCGCCCAGGTCGATCCGCTGCGTATTGGGACCCGCGAGCCGCGCGATGTCCGGGCTCGAGCCCACGACGACTATGCGATCGCCGCGAATCGCCAGGGCTTGCGCGATCGTGAACCGTTCGTCGACGGTGATGATTTTTCCGTTGGTAAGAATGAGGTCGGGCGCGGGTTGCTGCGCAACGAGCCTCCCGAGCGTCAGCGCTGCGATGAGACCCAGCCACAGTTTTTTCCGCATGTTCAGTCTTTCTTCTTCGTCGGGACGAAAGATCCAGGCGAGTGCTCGCGGATCTCTTCCATTTCCGCCACTTTCTTATCCTTGTACTCGGAGCTCGAAGTGTACTTCTGGCGGGCCGCTTTCACGCGAGCTCGCGTCATGGCTTCCGTGCTCACCGCGAATCCGGAGAGCAATTGCTCGAGGTCGTCGCTTTGGCAGGAGGGGCACGCCGCGATACTGCCCTTAAGCACCAGCATCTCGAATTCGTGGCCGCAGTGGCGGCATTGGTAATCGTAAATCGGCATCCGCTGCGGAACATAGTATCAGAAAGCGGAAGGGGTTTCCGCAAGCTAAAGCCGCCGTTAGAGTACAAGCTGTCATGAAGGCCAACGCTTACGGTCACGGACTCGAGGCGCTCGCGCCAGTCGCGGTGGAGGCGGGTGCCGACATGCTTGGCATTTGCAGCAATCCGGAAGCGGAGACGATTCGCCAGCTCGGCCTGGAGATCCCTTTACTTCGGCTCAGAATGGCGCTCGAAGCGGAGATGGAAGAATCGGTTCGGGAGCTCGACATTCAGGAACAAGTGGGCAGCCAGGAGGCGGCGGCCTACCTGTCGTCGGCGGGAGTGCGGCGCGGCCGGCCGGTCGACGTCCATTTGGATATCGATACGGGGATGGGGAGAAGCGGATTCTTCCCCGAGCAAATCGATGCGATCCGTGAGGTTATGAGTTTGCCGGGGATCTCGATCGCGCGCGTGATGACTCATTTTCCGACAGCGGACTCCGGCGATCTGGCACAGACGAGTGCCCAGATCCAACTGTTCAACAAGGGTATCGTTCTCATCCATGGCAGGCGTTGCCCAGTGATCGGACGGGTCTCCTTAAACGTGCTGACGATCGATGTAACCGATCTGGATTGCGAGGTGCGTTTGGGCGACGAAGTGGTGCTCATTGGCTCCCAGGGAGACCAGGAAATCACCTTCGAAGAGATGGCCGACAAATTCTCAAGCGTGCACACCGAGATCAATCTGATGGCCGGCAGCCTGAACAAGATCTCTTACACCTGAGGCGAGAGGCCGGCGCTGCGCCCCGATTGGCGGGCGGCCGCGCGGCGGGTTCCAGTTCCGAGGGGCACCTCGAAAGTAGGGGACGATAAGGGGGGGATAGAAGGCTGTGCCCGTCGGCAGCCGTAGATTGTACCCGCCGGGCTGGCGGCGCTCGCGGGATTGATTACTTTTCGGAAAATCCCGAGGTCTTTGCCTTCTCGGGCGTGGCGTAATATCCGCTGCGTGTCCGAACCATCGGGTTGCCGTAGCCTTTCACCTTGACCTCGATTTTCCGGAAGCTTCCGTCGAGAGCCGGATTCGTGGGCGAATACGCAAGCAGATACTGATTGCGGATTTCGTGCGCGATTTGCGGCGTCACGCGCTCGACCTCCGCCAAATCTTTCGGATAATAGTCCAGACCGCCCGAAGCTTCGCCTAGCGCCTTCAATGCGCGTTTTGCGCTGCGGGCTTCGCGCGGCTCCTCCTCGCTCAGCAAGCCGATGCAGTAAATCAGCACTTCACTGCGCTGCGCCTTGCGCAGCAGGTTCTCCAGCGTCTCCGCACTGGTGTTGTCGTTGCCGTCGGTCACCACCACCAGGACTCTTTTATCACGCTTGCCTTTGTCCTTCACATAGTCGATGGAAGAGCTGATGGCGTCGCGCATGGCCGTTCCCCCGCGCGAATCCAGCCGGTCCAGCGCCGCTTCCAGCTTCTTGATATCGCTGGTCAGAGGCTGATCCAAATAGGCGTCGTCGTTGAAGTCCACGATGAACTCCTCATCCTGGGGATTGGAGGCCTTCACCAGCGCGACCGATGCCGCCGCCACCTTGGCGCGCTTATCGCGCATGCTGCCGCTGTTGTCGATGATGATGCCCATGGAGACCGGGACATCTTCGCGGAGGAAGCGCTTCAGCGGCTGTTCGACACCATTTTCGTAGACCTTGAAAGCCGATTCGGGCATATCCGTGATCAGCTTGCCGTTCTTGTCGAGCACACTAACGTGCAGATCCACCAATTGCGTGCCGGCGCGGAATACGGGGACGTCCCCATCGTTCGCCGCGCCGGGCGATTTCTGATTTTCCGGGGACCGTACCGATTGCGCTGCGCCAGCGGCCGCCGCGCCAAACAGAGCTAAGAGACCCCGTCTACTGAGCAGGTGCATAATATCCTGGGCGATGGGTCGCCTTCAGTTGCGGCATTCCGGCCGTCTTCACCAGGCGCACTTGCACCCTTCTGAATTTCCCATCCCGCTCCTTGTTCTTCGGACTGTAGCCGAGCACGTATTGATTTCTCAATTCTAATCCAATCTTCGCCGCGATATCGGGCAGATCCGCCAACGAATCGGCGGAGAAAAATCGCCCGCCCGTCGACTCCGAGACTTCGTTGAGCAACTGCGGACCGCTGGCTTCTTCCGGCGTACGGTTCCGCCCCGCCATCGATTCGAAAATCCCGATCGAATAAATCTGCACGTCGGATTCCCGCACGGCGGCCTTCACTTCGCTCTCCGTGTATCTACTGGAATTATCGCCTCCATCGGAGATGATCAGCACCGCCTTGCGCGGATTTCGCGCCTTCTTCATCTGATTCATCGCCATATAGACGGCGTCCAAGAGGGCTGTACGGCCCTTGGAATCGAAAAAGGTGGTTCGATTCTGTATCTCTTCCGTATCGGGCGTGAAGGAAACCACCAGCTCCGGCCGGTCGTTGAAGGAAATCAGGAAGAACTCGTCCTCCGGATTGGCCGCTTGAAGGAACTGCTTCACCGCTTGCCTCGACCGCTGCAGTTTAGGTCCCATGCTGCCGCTGGTGTCGAAAACGATGCCCACAGACATGGGCGCGTCTTCGCTTGAAAACTGCGTCAATTCCTGTTCTATTTTTTTTCCGTTGAATTCCTCGGTCAGCTTGAAGTTGTCCCTATCAAGCCCGGTGACGTAGCGCCCGATAGGGTCCGTCACGGATACGTAAATCAGAACCAGGTTTGTATCGACTCGGATATCGGAGCGGCGGTCCGTAACCGATTCGGGAGTCGTTGGCCCGATCTTCGGGCGTGGTGTAATCGAAACATTCGGCTGCGGCGCTCCTTTCGCTGGAGCCGCTTGTTGGCTTGCGTTGTCGTCCGCCTTTGCCGCGTTCAGCGGCAAGCTCGGAACAACGATGAGAGCGAGCGCGCCGGCCGCCGAAAAACACAACAACACGACACTCATCCAACTGAGTGGACGCATCATACCACCCGCACCCTCGATTCAGTATACCAACGCCAACAGGAGCCTTCTGTCAACCCGTTGGTCTCCACGCCGTGCAAAATCTCGGCGAGAATTTCGGCCGTCCGGGCGATCGTAATTCCCGCTCGATTAAAGTACAAATTGCCATCGGCGAAAGCTACCCGTCCGGTTCGTACCGCCTTCAAATCCCCCCACCACGGCAACCGTTCCAGGACCGCCTGTTCTCCCAAAGCGCGCTCCAAATTGAATCCGCATGGCGCGACGATGAGAACGTCGGGGTCCGTTTCACGGAGCTGGTCGGCGGGGATGGACCGCGAAAGCTGGCCGGGATTTCCAAGCATCGATTTGCCCCCCACGATTTCCATGAGTTCCGGACCCCAGTTGCCGATGCAAAAAATCGGATCCGCCCATTCCAGCACCACCACAGTCGGCCGCGGCCGCATCGCTGTCCGCTCACGAACGCGGTCCAGCCGCCCACGCAGCTCGCTTATGGTAGAGCAGGCTTTAGCCTGCAGCCGGTGCTTCAGCCCCGGCTCGGCTGAAGACGCTTTTGGGGGGCGGACTTTAGTCCGCGCGGGACTTGAGTCCCGCTGGGGGGAAGCGAGGCTAAAGCCTGTCTTTGATTGATGTGGCGGCTGAAGCCCGCCCTCCACGGCTGCGGATAAGACATCGGCAACATACTGTACGCTGCCCAAAATCTCTTCTATGGTGGACGCGCTCAGCGTCGCCATCACTGGGTTGATTCCCACCTTACCGTTTCGTTTCACGTCGCCCGGCGTCACCGCACAGACCTCGCAGTGCGATTGAGTAATGATGATATCCGGCTCGAGCGCCCGGATCAGATCATCGTGAATGATGTAGAGCGGTTCGCCCGCCCGCAGCCGCCTCCGGACCTCGCGGTCGATTTCGCCGCTGGAAACCGAAACGTCGAACGCCGGCTCGCTGCACTGCGCGAGCGACTGTACCCAAGGCGGGTTGTCGCATTCATGCGACCGGCCCACTAGCCATTCGCCCGCGCCTAATGCGCAAACGATTTCGGTTCCACTCGCGAGTAGCGACACAATGCGCATGCTATACTCGATTGTGCCGCAACGCATTCTTGGCGTCATCCCGGCGCGCTACGGATCTTCTCGTTTCCCAGGAAAAGCTCTCGCCCCCATTGCTGGTAAGACCATGCTGCAGCACGTCTGGGAACGCGCTTCGCAAGCCCGGTACTTATCCAGTCTCGTGATCGCCACCGACGACGAGCGCATTCGCCAAGCTGCCCTTGAGTTCTCGGCACGGGTGGTCATGACGCGCTCCGATCACGTCTCTGGAACGGATCGCGTGGCCGAAGTGGCTTCGGCTTCGAACGCCGGCATCGTCGTCAACATCCAAGGCGACGAACCGATGATCGATCCCTCTGCCATCGACGCCGCCATCCTCCATCTCCTGGAAAACCCGGAAGCCCCCATGGCCACCTTGAAAACGCGTATCGAAGACCCTGACGAAGTTTCCGATCCCAACATCGTCAAGGTGGTCTGCGATTCGCGCGGGACGGCTCTGTACTTTTCCCGTCTGCCCATCCCGAGCGGAACTGGCGCCGCGCATTTCACACAGCATTTCAAACATTTGGGCCTCTACGTCTACCAGCGCGATTTTCTCCTCGCCTATCCGGATCTTCCCGTCGGTCCGCTAGAGAGTGCCGAACGTCTGGAACAGCTCCGCGCGCTGGAGAACGGATTCAAAATCCAGGTCGCCGAGACCGAATTCGATTCCATTGGCGTCGACACGCCTGAGGATCTCCAACGCATCTCCGATCTTTGGAGTAACTCGCGCACGACAGACTCGCCGGGCGCGGCGAAGTCCGCCGAGTTTCTCTCTCGTTTGACGCCGCGCTCGGCGGGCTGTGCGCTTTTCGAAATGGAGGGCCTTGCCAGCAATCATGGCTAAATACATCTTCGTCACAGGCGGTGTGGTTTCCTCCTTGGGAAAGGGGATCGCGGCAGCTAGCATCGGCTGCCTGCTCGAGAGCCGCGGATTGAAGGTGACGTTGCAAAAATTCGACCCGTACTTGAACGTCGATCCAGGCACCATGAGCCCCTTCCAGCACGGGGAGGTGTTCGTCACCGACGACGGCGCCGAAACGGATCTCGATCTGGGCCACTACGAGCGCTTCACCCATGCCCCGCTCACACAGGCCAATAATCTCACCAGCGGCCGGATCTATGAGCAAATCATCTCCCGCGAGCGGCGCGGCGACTACCTGGGCAAGACCGTCCAGGTGATCCCGCACGTCACCAACGAAATTAAAGCGGCCGTCCGCCGCGTTTCTACGGCGGCGGACCAAAGCTCCATAGACGTGGTCATCGTCGAAATCGGAGGCACGGTCGGCGATATCGAATCGCTCCCGTTTCTGGAAGCCATCCGTCAATTGCGCCACGAGCTGGGCCGCGAGAATACTCTGTTCGTTCACGTGACCCTGGTCCCCTGGATCGCCGCCGCTCAGGAGCTAAAGACGAAGCCCACCCAGCACAGCGTCAAGGAGCTGCGTGCCATCGGTATTCAACCCGACATGTTGCTATGCCGCAGCGAACGTCCGCTGCCTCAGGACGTCAAGGAAAAAATCGCGTTGTTCTGCGACGTGGACGTGAAGGCCGTCATCACTGCGAGCGACGTCTCCAGCGTCTACGAATGTCCCCTCGTCTTCGCCGAGCAGGGCGTGGATGAAATCGCCCTGAGCCTGCTGCACACGCTAGCCGGCCCGCGCCACCTCGGCCGCTGGAGTGAGATGGTCCGGCGTCTCGAAAGACCGTCCCGCCGCGTTTCCATCGGATTGGTGGGCAAATACGTGGAGTATGAAGATTCCTACAAGAGTCTGAAGGAAGCGCTCCTGCATGGCGGTCTCGCCCATGACGCCAAAGTCGATATCACCTGGGTGGAATCGGATCGCCTCAAATGGCCGGAGGCGATCGAAGATCTGGAACGGTTCGATGGAATCCTTGTCCCGGGCGGATTCGGACGGCGCGGCGTCGAAGGCATGCTGCACGCCATCCGCTTCGCCCGTGAATTCCAGGTCCCCTATTTCGGCATCTGTCTGGGCATGCAGACCATGGTGATCGAGTTCGCGCGCAACGTGTGCGGCCTCGCGCAGGCCAACTCCACCGAATTCGATCCCGCCGCTGCCGACCGTGTGATCTATAAACTTCGCGAGTTGAAAGGCGTAGACGAGCTCGGCGGCACCATGCGCCTGGGCGCGTATCCTTGTTTGCTGGCGGAAAACAGCTTCGCGCGCGAAGCTTACGGGCAATCGGAAATCAGCGAGCGTCACCGCCACCGCTACGAATTTAATCGCGACTACGAAGACGTGTTAAAGCAGCACGGGTTGAGTCTCACGGGCGAGACGCCGGATGGCGTCTACGTCGAAATCTGCGAACTCCCTGGGCATCCCTGGTATTTGGGCTGCCAATTCCACCCTGAATTCAAATCCAAGCCGCTGGAGCCGCACCCTCTCTTCCGCGCCTTCATCGGCGCGGCTCTGGAACGCCGCCTTTGCAGAAGCAGTGGGGCTGCGGAGCGATTTGCCTCCACACCCCTCGCCGTCGAAGAAACCAGTGCGGATCACGTCCGCGCCTGATAGGCGGCTCGACGCGGGGCTCGAAATCGGCGGCGGCGCGCCGCTGGTGCTCATCGCCGGACCTTGCGTGATCGAATCCGAGGAGCACGTCCATTTCCTCGCGGATGAACTCGCCAAGCTGGGCGCGCCGTTGGTATTCAAAGCCTCCTTCGATAAAGCCAACCGCTCCAGCGTCAACTCCTACCGTGGCCCGGGATTGAAAGAAGGCGTGCGAATCCTGAAAACTGTAAGCGGCCGCGGCATTCCCGTTTTGACAGACATTCACGAGCCCGCGCAAGCTGAAATCGCCGCCGAAGCCGCCGCCATCTTGCAAATCCCCGCGTTCCTCTGCCGCCAAACCGATCTCTTGATCGCGGCGGGGCGAACGAACCGCGCCGTCAATATCAAGAAGGGCCAATTCGTTTCGCCCTATGACATTCGTTACGCCGCCGATAAAGTCGCCTCCACCGGCAACGATCGCATTCTGTTAACCGAGCGAGGTTCCTCCTTCGGTTACAACAACCTGGTCGTGGATATGCGAGGCATTGCGATCATGCGGAATTTCGGCTGGCCCGTGGTTTTCGATGCAACCCACAGCGTGCAGCTTCCCGGCGCGGCTGGAACCGCCTCCGGCGGCGAGCCCCAGTTCATCGAGCCTCTTGCCGGCGCGGCCGTCGCCGCGGGAGCCGACGCCGTCTTCCTCGAAGTCCATGAAGCCCCGGAGCGCGCTCTCTCCGACGGCGCTAACGCCCTCCGATTGTCCACGCTCCCGGAGCTTTGGACGAAGCTTCAGCGCATCCGGTCCGCGATTGTCGGATAATGTCGTTGACTCGAGATTTGGGCGGCTCCAATCCGCCCAAATCTCTTGTCCGAGCAGCCTGAGCTGCTCAAATGTGGCCCACGGGAAATCCCGTAGGCCACCCCTCCGTTCTTCGAATGTACCCGAAGACGCCGATAGTGTCAAGACATAATCTTTCCACGATAGAATATTCTTTCTATAGGAAGATAGTATAAATCTTCCTAGCCGGCAAAGGGCGCGCGGGCGCCCTCGCCGCGGTCGAGAAAGCAGCCCGTGTGGTTGGGAGATCTCCTAAGTAGCAGCCCTCAAAACGGAGCGTAGGAGATCTCCCAACCATGTCGAGCCGGAAAAAGCTAGAGGAAATCCACCGGTACTGCGCGGCCTATTTGGCCGCCGAGGACCGCACTCAGATGGAAATCGCGGAGACGCTGAAGATCAGCCAGGCGGCAGTGTCTCGACTGATCAAGCAGGCCAAGGTGGAGGGTGTCCTGTCGGTCAAGTTTGCGTCGGACAAACTCCCCGCTGGTGTCATGGATGAGGTGTTATGGACGTGTACGGGAGAGGAGTATAACCGCACGTTGAGAGAATTCACGAAACACCTCGATGACGCTCCTAGAATGCGAGTGTTTTCGAGTGGCGATCCCCAAGTCGGGCCCCGCCGAATGATCGAGACGTTCGCGGATAACGCAGCTCCTTATATTCGGGAACTTCTACTCTCGTGCGGGAAACTTGGCGTTACCTGGGGCGGCGTGCTGCGGGCGGTGCTCAACTCATTGCAAAAAGGCGGCGCGTCCTCTCGCTGGTCGGACCGGCAGGTCGACGTGGTTCCTCTCGCGGGCGATCCGCAGAGTGAGGATCCCGCCGATACCGGTTCTTCTGTCATTGCGAATGAGCTGTCGCAGAGGATTAACGGCTCTCTGCCAGAGGTTCATTATTCCCTCGGTATGGTGCCCGCCATCATTCCCGAAGATTTCTCGTCCGAAAAGGAGCTGGCGGTCATTCGGAGATTGATCGGGAAGGTCCGTTCCTACGAACAGATCTGGGGGCGTAACGAAGAAGGCCACAAGGCTAAATCAGGGATCGTGGATGGGCTGGATGGGATATTCACGTCGGTAGGTACTGCCCGCCGCCCCCTGGGACGGGGGCGCGATAGCCAGTTGCTGGAGCCTGGCGGCATCATTCGGGAACTCCCCAAGCTGGCATACGGCGATATTGGCGTGGTGATTCCGCGGGACAACTTGGGATCGGATCAGGAACGGCGTCTGGAACAAGAGGTCATTTCCCGGTGGACCGGCCTGACGATCCAGGATCTTAAAGCCTGCTTTCAAAGAGCCTTGAAGGGTGGACTGCGCTCGCCCGGCGTCGTGGTCATCTGCTTCGGCGAGGATCGCGCGGATTTCGTGTTCGATCTACTCAGATCCCAAGCCGCACGTCCTGGCGTGATTAATCGTTTGGTCGTCGATCAGACCTTCGCCAAACGACTGTTGAAGAGGATCAATGGGCCCACGAACGCCTCCAACTCAGCCAAGCGGCCCGCATCCTCGCAAGTCGCCCGCGCTGCGTCGATTGATCGCGGAAGAGGGTGACCCTCACCGCCCGAACGCCAGCAGCACATTCCCCGGCAGGCCGCCTCGCTGGGCCGAGCCGGAATTCACGAACACCATCCCACCCGTCACGATCGGCCCTCCCACATCCAGCGCGCCGCCGTGTCCCGGAACGCCGTTGACCGTTTTGAACTCCCGGTCCGTGTCGTAATCCCAGACGATTTTCCCGTTTGTGGTCGAATACGCCCGCAAATGCCCGTCCAGAGAGCCGGAAAACACCGCTCCCGGTATCGCCGTCACCGCGCCCGATTGCGCCGGACTGCAGGGCCGCCGGTCTCCGCAGCCGGGAGGCGGCGTTTGCCAAATCGGTTCGCCATTGTCTATGCGGAACGCGAAAATTCCGCCGCCCTGCTTCGGATCGAGTTCGTATGCACGGTCATTGCTGCCAGGCTTCAACGCGACTTGGAATGCCACGTCGGAAAGCGCGGGCTGAAGCCCGCCCTCCAGGCGTTCCTTAGGAGATAATAGCCTGTAAATGAGCCGCCGGCCAACCGCCTGCCTGTTCGTCGCGTCGCTCCTTTCGTATCCCGCGTTGGGACAATCCGGCTCGATCTCCGGCGCTATCACCGATCCCGACGGAGGCGTGGTAAAGGACGCTGTGGTGCAAGCCAGAAACTCCGCTACGGGCCAAACGATTCGCGTAACCAGTTCCGAAAAGGGCGAGTACCGGATCGAGCTGCAACCCGGCATCTACGATCTCGCCGTGCCGATGCCTTGCTGCCAATGGGGTTCTTTTTCGCAAAAGGATATCGCCGTCGAAGCCCGCAAGCCGCGCCGCCTGGACATCCATTTACCCTGGGGCGCGAATCTGGGAACTTTGGGCGACGACCCCATCCTTCTGCTGAACGATTTTCGCGAACGCGGCGCCGTTCCCACCGGACCTACGCCGCGCACGCGCGAGGCCCTGCCGGATCTGTCCGGCATGTGGATCAACGCGTACGATAACGCGTACAACGCGGAGACGCCTCCTCCCAGCTTGCAGCCGTGGGCCGCGGAAGTGCTTCGCCAACGCAGAGCTAACAATTCGAAGGATTATCCGGGCGGATTTTGCCTCCCGGCCAGTGCGGCGCCGATTACTCGGGCGTTCCCTTACAAATTCGTCCAAACTCCTTCGCTCATTATCGTCCTCCACGAATCGGACACTCCTGGCTACCGCCAGATCTTTCTCGACGGCCGCGGACATCCCAAGGATATCGATCCCACCTGGGAAGGCCACTCCATTGGGCATTGGGAAGGCGACACTTTGGTCGTGGACACCGCCGACTTTAACGACAAAAGTTGGCTTTCGCTGTCGGGCGTTCCTCACACCGAAAAACTCCATACGGTGGAGCGCATCCGCCGTCCCGATTACGGCCATCTGCAAATCGAAATCGTTATGGACGATTCGGAAGCATTCACCGCTCCGTGGAAGCGCACCTTAACCGCGACCCTCGCCCCGCCCGGCGACGAAATCACGGAATTCATTTGCGCCGAAAATAATCGCGATCCCGCGCACTATCGCTGACGTGCGCCTCCTGCGCCGATTACCAACCAGCGCGCGGGATCATCCCGCCTACATTCAAATTGACCCACATACTGAAACGGGAACGCATAGCGGCCGCTGGACCTTCGCGTATATACTATTGCAAGTTATGAGATTGCACAAGATCGTTTTAACCTTCGCCTTGTTTGTAGTCCTGGCGGGATCGCTAACGTTGCCCGGTCTCGCTCAGACCAACGCAGAAGCTGCTCGCGGGGCACAACACACGCAAGCATTTTCGGATGTGGGCAAAGCCGCGCTGTCGCGTCAATTGAGCGAAGCAGTCGCTCACGGCGACACACCGGGCGTGGTTGCGCTTGTTGTCGGCCGCGATGGTGTGTTCTATGAAGCTGCGGCCGGCAAGCTTGACGCCACACACAACATCGCGATGCCCGTGAATGCGATTTTTTCAATCGCCTCGATGACTAAGCCGGTGACGTCGGTGGCCATCATGATGCTGTTCGACGAAGGCAAGCTCAAGCTCGATGATCCCGTTTCGAAATACTTGCCGGGCTTTGACAATCTGCGGGTCATCACGAAGTTCAACGAGAAGGATGCCACCTACGAGACGCGGCCGGCAAAAGGAACGATGACGATCCGGCATCTGCTGACGCACACATCGGGCATCGGCTATGGTTTTACCAACCCCATCGAGTACCGGCTCACGCAGGCGACAAAAAAGGGCGAGTGGGAGCTGCCGCTGTTGAGCGATCCCGGCACAAAGTGGAATTACAGCGCAAGCACGCGGGTGCTCGGCATGATCGTCGAAAAGATCACCGGCACGCCACTCGAAGCCTACTACCAGCAGCGCATCTTCAAGCCGCTGGGTATGGTGGATACGTCGTACGCCGTCTCGGCCGACAAACAGTCGCGCGTGCCGACGCAGTATAGCCGCATAAATGGGGTCTTGCAGGAGCAGCCGAAAGCGCCGATCCCGTCAACGCCCACACCCCCGTTTCGGGGTGACGGCGGTCTCTACTCGACTGTCCAGGATTATGGGAAGTTCGTTCAGATGATCCTCAACGGCGGTCGCTTGGGATCTGCGAAGATTCTGAGCGAGAGCTCGTTGAAAATGATGGGCGAAAACAACATCGGGTCGATCTTCGTGGAACTTCAGCCGGATGCTGACAAACTGCGGACTAAGCCGTTTCCACTGGGCGCTGGTCACGATAAATTCGGCCTCGGCTTTCAGATCGCATCAAACGATCCAAAGTACGCAAATTTTCGCAGTCCCGGGAGCATGAGTTGGGCCGGCATTTTCAACACTGAGTTCTGGATCGACCCAGTGAAGCACATCGGCGGCGTCCAGATGATGCAGGTCCTGCCATTCTAC
Source organism: Bryobacteraceae bacterium (assembly GCA_036521975.1). Taxonomy (GTDB): domain Bacteria; phylum Acidobacteriota; class Terriglobia; order Bryobacterales; family Bryobacteraceae; genus Palsa-187. The sequence goes on along the minus strand of DATDGT010000014.1, from coordinate 5,538 downwards.
GACGATGGCGCCATCCGGACGCTGCGCGGCTTCGAAGAGTTGGTATACAAGAATCTCCAGTAGGGCGCGGAAACTAAGTCCTTAGGGCCTGCTGAATACCGAAAAGCCCCAGCAGGACGAGCCGCTCCTCCTCCATTGAGTGGCGCGGGTCAGCACCAGTCGCGCACGAGGTACCATCTCACCATCCCGTCCCGGATTCACTCTATTTGTGATAGATTTGGTCCAGGCCTCTTCTCAGGGAGGAAAGGTAGAACTATGTTCATCAGCAAGAGGTGCCTTCCCCGCCGGACTTTTTTGCGGGGTATGGGCGCGGCCGTCGCCTTACCGCTGCTCGACTCGATGCTGCCCGCGCAAACCCCGGTGAACCGAACGGCGGCGAAAGCGCTTCTTCGCCTCGGATTCGTCTACGTGCCACATGGCGCCATCATGGATCAATGGACGCCGAAGACCGAAGGCGCGGATTTCGAAATTACCCGAATCTTGAAACCCCTGGAGCCCTTCCGCAGTCAGCTCAACGTTATCAGCGGCCTAGGCCATCGCGCCGCGGATTCCACCGCCGTCCATTCGCTCAGCCCTACCACCTGGCTGAGCGGAGTGCGTCCGAAGCCGACCCAAGGCGTGGACGCCTACGCGGGCGTGACGGCGGATCAGATCGCCGCCCAGCAAATTGGCCAGGACACCGTTCTTCCCTCGATGGAGTTGGCCATTGAAGACCACTCCGGCCTCATCGGCGCTTGCGATCGCGATTACGGCTGCATCTACATGAACACGCTCTCCTGGCGCACTCCTACCACCCCGCTGCCCATGGAGATTAACCCCCGTAAGGTTTTCGAGCGGATGTTTGGATCCGGCGGCTCGGCGGCGGATCGCGCCGCGCGGACGCAGGAAGATCGCAGCATTCTGGATGCGATCACCCGTCAAGCCGCGGCTTTACAGCGCAGCTTAGGCGTGCAGGATCGGGCCACCGTGAGCGATTATCTCGAAAACATCCGCGAGATCGAGCGGCGCATTCAGAAGGCCGGCCAACAGGTGAGTACGGATCTCGCGCTGCCGGAAGAACCTGCGGGAATTCCGTTCTCCTATGAGCAGCACGTCGGAATCATGTTCGATCTGCTCGCTCTCGCCTATCAGACCGATATCACGCGCGTGTTCACTTTCATGATGGCTCGCGAGGTCAGCAACCGGACCTATCCGCAGGTGGGCGTGCCCGACGGCCACCACGCCACGTCTCATCACCAGAACCGCCCTGAGAAAATCGAGAAATTGGCGAAAATTCAAAACTATCATTTGACTTTGTTCGCCAAATTTATCGACAAGCTGCGCCAAACGCCCGATGGCGACGGTTCGCTCCTGGACCATTCCGTCATTCTGTACGGAAGCAATATGAGTAACAGCAACGCGCACAATCATTTCCCGTTGCCCAATTTGGTGCTGGGCGGCGGCGCGGGCCGGCTTAAGGGCGGCCGGCATCTGAAATACGAAGATCACACGCCGATGTCCAATCTGCTTGTCACTCTGCTAGACAAGACCGGCGTCCGCGAGGAGTCGTTGGGCGACAGCACGGGAAGGCTCACCGATTTATGAGAGAAGGCTCACGGATTTATGAGAGCGGACATACGAGAACGCTGGCGTTGGCCCTTCTGTCAACCGGTTGCTTCGCCGCCACCAATGCCGTTCCCGGACTGATACGCGTGGTCAAATCCGGCGATAGAGCGCAAGTCGCCGCCTTGCTTCAGCAGCGCGCCGATCCGAACGCGAAGGAATCCGATGGCACCAGCGCCCTGATGTGGGCCGTGCGACAGTCGTTCACCAAGGAAGACACAGCGATCTCCGAAATGCTGATGCGCGCGGGCGCGGACGTTAAGGCGTCCAATCGCTACGGAGTTACTGCCCTCTATCTGGCATGCCAAAACGGCAATGCCGCGATGATCGAAAAGCTGCTCGCCGCCGGCGCGGACTCGAACGCCGCGGTCACGGAAGGCGAGACCGCCCTGATGACCGCCGCGCGAACCGGCGTCGTCGAGGCGGCGAAAGTATTGCTCGACCATGGCGCACAAGTGGGCGCTCGCGAAAATTGGCATGGCGAGACCGCGTTGATGTGGGCGGTTGCCGAAGGGCATGCGGCCATGGCGCGGGAATTGATCGCGCACGGCGCCGATGTCAACGCGCGCTCCAGCGTCAACCGTTGGGAGCGGCAGACTACCTCTGAACCCCGCGAGAAGTGGCTTCCCCTCGGCGGCCTGACTCCGCTTCTGTTCGCCGCGCGGCAAGGATGTCTGGATTGTGCCCAATTGCTCGCGGAAAAAAGCGCGGAGCTAAACGCCGCCGATCCCACCGGGATCACTCCTACGCTGATAGCCATCATCAACGGCCATTACGATGTCGCCGCGTATCTCGTGGAGAAGGGCGCAGATCCCAATCTCGCCGACGAAACCGGCCGCACGCCTCTTTATTCGGCCGTGGATTTCCACACCATGCCGCAGGACAACCGGCCCGCTCCAACGGAAATCGGCAACCGGCTCACCAGCTTCGACCTCGTCAAACTGCTGCTCGATAAAGGCGCGAACGTCAATGCGCAACTGAAAAAGCAGCAGCCCTACCGCGCCAAGCTCGATCGCGGCGACGACACGATGCTGACCACCGGGACCACCCCGATCCTGCGCGCGGCGAAGGCGGGCGACACCGAAGTCATCAAGATTCTGCTGGCCAAAGGCGCCGACCCGAAGCTTTCGACTCGCACTGGCATCAATCCCGTCATGGCCGCCGCGGGCCTGGGCACGAAAGAAGAAGACTCCACCGGCCGCCGCAAAACCGAAGCGGAGGCGATCGAATCCATCGGGCTTCTGCTCGACGCCGGCGTAGACATCAACGCGGCCGATAGCCGCGGGCAAACCGCCCTGCACGGGGCGGCTGCGAAAGGCTCCGACCAGGTGGTGAAATTCCTGGCCGAGCATGGCGCCAGGCTCGATGCGAAGGACCGCAACGGCAAAACTCCGCTCGACGCCTCCCTGGGACTGGCCGGAGGTGGCGGCGGATTCGACGGCAGCCGCAAGGACGTGCATGAAAGCACGGCGGCATTGCTCCGCGAGCTAATCGCGTCTCCCGCTGTCAAGAATTAAGTCCAGTACCACGGCCACATTACAGTACGGTCCATGACGTGCAGTAACTTCACACGGCTGCTGTGCATCTCTTAAATTGGGTGGGGCAAGCGCCAAGCCAGCGCCGGCAATCGAAAAGGAAACTATGGAGATCGTCGGGGATCGGAGATTTTTGGAGATACCGGGCTCCCGCCTGCATGAGCTGCCGCCTTTACTGGTGCGTACCGCGGCGGGAATCAAACGTCTCGACCGCGTGATGGGTATGGCGGCGGAGTTGATCGACCGGGAGGACATGATGCCGCTGCCCGCCGTCGAAGCACCGGACTCCGACCGCCGGCGTGCCGAGCTCGATCTCGAGCGCCGCAGGATGGACCTCGCGCTGAATCTGGTCGACCAATATTTGGGCTTTCTCCAACAGTGGCAATGGGGCGACGGCATCTTGGAGTGGATTCGTCAGTGCGAGACCACTTTTGAGACCCGTCTGGAGTTGCGCAACCTTCTCTCCCCCGACGTCTGGCCCCACGCTGGCCGCTCGAGCTTCGTCCTTCTTTTGAAGGACAAGTCAGTGGAAACGGGCGGCATCAAGTTGGATAAAGCCGTCGGCATGCGGCTTACCTTCCGCCAGCCTCCGCCGCTGAAGTGCTTCTCCAATCAGTTTCTGTTTTATCTGAACTCCTCTGTGGCCACCACCGCTTACAGCACCTGGGCCTCCATGAGCGCGTCGCCCGTCAGCGCCCTGCCGCCCGAGCGATTCCACTTCGACGTGGTCAACATGAGTTTGGAATAGACCAGCCTCAAGGATTTGGCGTTCATACTGACTCCCGGACCCTGGAATTACCAATTCGGGGCTATGTCCTGTTTCCGCTGAGCGGCGCATACTGAATTCAGATCGGCGATGCTCAGCGCCCGGGGGCGCGCGCGACTCTCCGACGTGCGTCCGCACTCTGGGCTGGGTGAGAATCCCGGGTTGGACCCGGCGCGGGGGTGCGAGGCAGATTTCGCCTCCCGCCCGGGTCTGCGTGGTCGCGTTGGTGGTTCTCCGGCGGAATGTCCCTTTGACACTAATCTCCAATACTTTCCACCGCTCGTCTTCCATAAGCCAAAGCGCCGGAGGCATCATCCACGGGTCCCAGGGGCGCGACCACGGTTAAACCCGCGCGTTGCGCGGCATCCGCAAACGTGCCAATGATGGCCGCAGTCTTCCCACGCAACCCGTCTCCCGCCGATTCCAGATATCGCTCCATCTCCGCGGTCGAATCCCGCGGCGCTCCCAGGATCAAAACGTTCGCCCACTGCGTGTCCACTCCCCGTGGGGCGATGTAGTCTTTCGCCATGCGTTCCAGATTTTCGCTCCAAGCGGCGTCGGCGCGGATGGCTTCCGGCCCGGCGAGATCCGGCAGGCGTCTCAGCCGCACGCTACCTCGCATCTGAATCGCGCCCACGCCGGCCGCAAGCGCCAATTGCTCCGTGACTCCGTAGCGGGAGTAGAAAACCACCAGGACGTTGGCGGGCTTCATGTGAGATCCCTCATGCGAGATCAATGAACAGCAACTCTCCGCCCTCAGGTCCGGCGCCGGAAATCGTCAAAGCCCGCTCCTCGCTTACCGCGGCCCCATCGCCCCCCTTGAGCGGATGCCCGTTCACCGTGATATTGCCTTGCGCGCACTGCACCCAGGCGTGGCGTCCGCGGGGGATGGGCCGCTCCAGAGCCTGGCCCGGCTCGAGGATGGAAGCGTAGGCCCGTGCGTCCTGATGAATGAAGGCGGCCGGCTCCGGAGGGTTCTCGTCGGGGCCCACCAACAACCGTAGCCGCCCCCGCTTTTCGGAGGCGTCGTAGGCGAACTGGCGGTACCGAGGCGGCACATCTTCGACCGCAGGCGTAATCCACACTTGCAGCAGGTGAACCGGTTCGGTCTGGGAGGCGTTGAACTCGCTGTGGATCACCCCGTTGCCCGCCGACATCGCTTGAATCATGTTCGGCTTGAGCACGTGCCTTTCGCCCATGCTGTCGCGATGCGCCAGCCCGCCCTCCATGACGTAGGTGAAAATCTCCATGTCGCGATGACCATGCGCTCCGAACCCCTTGCCGGGCGCGATGCGGTCTTCGTTCAAAACGCGCAGCGCGCGAAAATTGTTATGCGCGGGATCGGAATAGCTTCCGAAGGAAAACGTTTGATAGCTGTTCAGCCAGCCGTTATCAACATGGCCGCGATCTTCGCTTTTACGGATGGTAATCATGTGCGCCCCTCATCCTTAACGCGCACAACGCATTTGCTGTGCGCTTTACAAGTTTATCGTGTATCACTCGCGTCCAAATTAGCAGCTTGAGCGCTTCTCGCATAGTGAAAACGCTGCACATCGGCCAGGGTTGAGCCGAGGCAAACATGCGACGCGTCGGCCGTGGCCGAGTAGGTGCCTTCCGAGTTTTTTGAGGGCTGCT
>DATDGT010000013.1:0-22083 GCA_036521975.1 Bryobacteraceae bacterium | reverse complement strand
TACGCACCGTCTCGACCAGCGACCAGTAGCGGTGCTCCTTGCCGTCCTTGCTCCGCCGGTGCGCTCGCAAAAACATTCCTGCATGATCTTGTCATGGAATCCGTGGGCCTTCAAGAGGGTAGGTCTGCACTACATCGCTGGCCCAGAATCCACCTCAATCCGCTCAATCGCTTACCGCGACGCGGGGCCTGAAAATCGCGGGAATCAGTGGTTCAGTGACGAACTTGGGCTAGTAATCGATCATTGGTCTCTTTCTTTCCATCTTCAGTCTGCTTCGCGAAGATCACACCTATGAGCCTTACCTCGATCAGACAACCCACATGCGCCGGCGCATCCATGAGCACGAGAATGTCGAGCGGATCGCCGTCTTCACCAAGCGTGGAGGGGATAAATCCAAAATCGAAGGGGAACATCATGCCTTCCGGCAGCAGACCGCCGAGCTTGAAGAGATTCGATTCCGGGTCGTAATCGAATTTGTTCCGGCAGCCCCTGGGAGTTTCTATGATGGCCCGGCAGGTGCCCTTCTTGGCATCGAGCCGGTGTGGAAGCGCCGTTAGATCGGCCATGTCGACTCGTGATCTTTCCTTCGTGCTTTTTTGAAGGACGTACCCGCTACGATTTTTTCTTTGGGATCCTTGCGCCGGACCGGCGTGCTTCGTTAAGCGCGATAGCAACAGCCTGTTTGCGGCTCTTCACTTTATGGCCGCTGCCTGATTTCAGTTTGCCCTGCTTATGCTCCTTCATGACCTTGTGGACTTTACGTTTTCCTTTGGAGCCGCCTCGCGAGGTTGAATGAGAATGAGACGATTTTGTAGCCATAAACATTCTGCAGCACTTTTGTAACCGGCTTCCTCAACGCCGTCGCCTGACGCGTATTCACATGCTGCACAAAAAGGATTTGTCGCGTGTCAAGGGAAGCGAGCGCAGCCGAAGGTCCGAGAGCAAAGCGGAAATTTGAATCTCTCTCCTGAAAAATTTTCAACCGCATCGTTCGGATGGTTCATCTTAATGAATCGGGTAAGGAATGTACCCGAACGTGCACGTCGAAAGACGGAGGTCACGATGCTGTACTGGACGATAATATTTTTGATCATTGCAATAGTGGCGGCAATTTTGGGGTTTGGCGGGGTCGCCTTCGCCGCCGCGGGCATAGCCAAGATATTGTTCTTCATTCTCTTGGTTCTGTTTATCATTTCGCTTTTGATGAGGGTTGCGCGCCGGGTTTAAACCGGCCATCACGACGTTGACGCAGCCTTTTTGAGAAAAAAATGCGAGGCCGTAAGGCGCTGCATCATTGCTGTGGGAATGAAACCTGCTCCACCTGGGCTACCTGCTGGTTGGGTAAATCAGGTGCACCACGGCATGCCAATTATGAGATTTTCGGCCATCATATTCCTCTTCTTCGCTGCAGTCGCGCTGACCGCCCAGAGCGTTGTTGTTGAGCACTCCGTGCCGGCCTTCCGTATTGTTGATCAAGGAGGTCCAATCACCCTCCCTTTCCAGGGCGCCAGGGGTGAAGAAAGCGCGATCGTAGAAAGCAAGGATGGGATGATTCGCGTGTCTGCTGAGTTCAAACACTTGCCTCTGCCCAGTTCATTCGGCTCCGAATACTTGGCGTACGTGATGTGGGCGATTTCCTCGGACCGCGCTCCAGTGAATCTTGGCGAACTCGCGCGCAACGGAGAGCGGGCCAAAATAGACGTCGTCTGCAAACGGGGAAGCTTCGGTCTGGTGGTGACAGCCGAACGCGATCCGGCTGTGGAGCAGCCGGCCGGGGAGGTCGTGCTGGAAAGCGGCGTTCCTGCCGGAGTCGAAACGGTCCCCGTACGATATGAGTTGCTGCCGGCGGGCGCCGCCCCAGATCAAAGCGCTGTGGAGCGGGTCAGTAAAAAGCGTAAGGAATTAGATGACGAACGCGCAGCCGCTCTGGCCCGTGAAACAGCCGCGCGCTCCGCCGCCGAAACCGCCCGAAACGACGCCAACTCGACAGACCGGAAACGCGCCGAGGAGGAGGCGCACACCGCCGGCCGGGAACGAAGCGTGGCGGAGGCGTTGGCCGATGTAGAGCAGTCCAAACTCGAGCAACTCGGAGCCGCCGCGGTCGAGCCCTCTTCGCCCAGCCAAATGTTGGCCGAGTTGAGCAAGATCCTGGAAACGCGTGCTATCGGGCAGGATCTGGTTATAAACGCGTACAGTCTTTTTCAAGACCACCGATATTGGTTGAAGGAAGACCTCGCGGAGAAGAGCTTCATGGAAATTGCCGGAATCCTTCGCGGCCATCCAGGACTTGAGTTCGCAGTGTATGCCCACATCGCCGGCACGGGCAGCGCTGAATCTGACCAGCGTCTTTCAGGCAATCTGGCGAACGCCGTCCTGGATTACTTGGTCGGTCAAGGACTCGATCCTCGTTCCATCTCCGCCCGCGAGTTTGCCGCAACAGCGCCGGGAGGGGATGAGCAGAAGGACGAAAAAAAGAGCCTGAAAATTGTTATATCCGAGGCCCAAGCCGCCGAGTCCCGATAAATCCGGCATCGCTCGGTATCGCTCCGCGCTCAATTGTCCTCTCGATGCGAGACGCTTGAAGCTACTTCTTCACAATCGCTTCAATCGCCTCCAGCTCCTTGCCCGCTTCCGACCATTTCCCCTGTGCGGAAAGCTGCCGGTAGCGGTCGATGTGTGAGCGGATTTCGGCGATGCGGGGGTCCGTACCGGCGGGCGCGGAAGGCGGGGGCGATGGGGACAGTCCCGCACTGGTCTCGCTTATAGCAGCGGGCGCCGCGGCGGGAACAGGCCTGCCCTTCTGAATCGCTTCCAGCGCCTTCAGCGCCTGTTCGTAAGTGTTCTCGTACACCAATGTATTTCCCACCGCCAGCGCGACCTTTTCCAACTGTGGCATGCGAGCTTGCGACGCCTGTATGTAAATCGGCGCGACGAATAAGAACGTTTGGTCGATGGGGAGCGTGAGAATCTGCGCCCGCAGCACTTGCGATCCCTGCTGATTCCACAAAGTCAGATCTTTCGAAATGACCTGATCTTGATTGATCAGCGCCTCGATCTGCAAGGGACCCGGAATAATCTCCTGCTTGGGCAATTGCAGAAACACGATTTCGCCCAGATGCGGGCCGTCGCAGCGCGCCACCATCAAACCGATGAGGTTTTGCTTCGCTCGCGGCGTGAAGGGAGTCGTCAGCACGAACTCGGGCGAGGTTTCGCCGGGCAGCGTCATGATCATATACGTCGGGGAGACGGTCTGTACGGTAGCGTTCTGGCCTTGGGTATAGGACGCCAAATCCCAAAGATCGGCGCGATTGTAGAACGATTCGGGGTCGCGCATGTGATATGTGCGGTACATCTCCGCCTGCACACGGAACAGGGTTTCCGGCGCGCGCGCATGCGCCCGCAAATCGGCGGGCATTTCGGAGGCGGACGTGAACAGATCGGGGAACAGCCGCTGGTAAGCGCGAATCAACGGATCTTCCGGATCGAATACGTAGAGCCGCGCCGTGCCGTTGTAAGCGTCCACCGTTGCCTTGATGGAATTGCGAATGTAGTTATAGTTTTCGCCATCCGTGGTCTCCACCGCGCGCGCGTAGGGATGCGCGTCGCTGGTGAGATATCCGTCCGCCATCCAGACCAGACGGCCGTCTGCGGCGATCACCAGATACGGATCTCCATCCCACCGAATAAAGGAGGCCAGCGTTCCTAGCCGGTCCAGGACGCGGCGGTGAATCAACATGCGGCTCTCCGGCATGAAAGCGCTGGTGAGCACGATATTCCAATCGCCCTGGCCGATGGAGGCGATCAAACGCAGGCCCTCCGAGCCGATGGGGAATCCGCCCGTCCCGCTATACCGCGTGGGCACGTCGCCCGAGCCCGACGGGTAGTTGAACTCGGGATAAGTCGTATCCACAAAAACCGGCTCGTGCGTGGCTTCGCTGTAATAGATTTCCGGGCGTGTCACCTTCAAACCGGGCGCGCTCACTTGCACCGGTGCGTCTTTGATGAGCAGGTCCGGAAGGCCGGAGGGCGAGATGCGACTGGCCTCCGCCAGCACCAATCCGTAGCCGTGCGTGAAAGTGAGATTGGCATTGATCCAGCTATTCTGCGCTTCCCCAAGCTGGCTCAGATCCAGCTCCCGCGGCGCGAGCAGCGTTTGGCGCAGCTCACCTCCAATTTTGTAGCGGTCCACGTCGGTGTCGGCATAAGCGTAGGGGCGCAGCGGCTGCGTCTGGCTGAGAGTGTCATGGAACGCTCTCCAATCCCACAACCGGACGTTGTCCAGCATGGACGCGTTGCGGGCGAAATCGATGGTGCCGTCTTTGCGCGCGATGAACTCCTGCTCCTTCGCGCGGCGATCCAAACCAAATGCGGAGCGCGTCGCTTCGATGTGCCGCCCGATGAACGGCTTTTCCAGCGCCAGCTCATTGGGCTTCACGTACAGCGAACTGACCAGCGGAGGCAGCGCAAAATCCACTACCAGCACGAGCACGCAAGCCAACGCGAGTCTCCTTCGACCCATCAAGACCAGGATGGCCGCCAGGATGGCCGCGCCGGCCTTGACATACTGCAAAGGAAGATTCAGGTGCTGCTGCACGTAATCGATGCCCACCAGCAGATTGCCGTGATCGGAATACAGCAGTTCGTAGCGATCCAGCCAAAAGTAGACGGCCAGCGCGACCAGGAACCCCGCGATCAGCAGTTGTAGCATCCCGGTTTCGAGCTTGCCGAGCGCCCGAAGATCGCCCCAATCCAGCCGCCCAAAGGCGAGCCCTTGGCGAACCTCGGGGAACCGCAGCCTCACTTGCCAAAATCGCGCCGCCAGGTAGTAGACCAGCGCCGAAGCCAGGGCGAGCGTTTCGATCATTCCGACCAAGCCACGGTAAAACGGGAGCTCGAAAAAATAGAAGCCGAGCGGGCGGCCGAACACGGGATCGCTCCAAGCCGTCTCCATGCCGCGCCCCGCGGCATAGCGGGCCACGGTCCACCCATCCATCAACGCGGCGGCGATGATCAACGAAACCACCGCCAGCACGAGCGTGCTCAGCCGGGCGTAAAGCGGCTGCTCGCGCAGGCTGGTGTCGGCGTACTTCATTCCGCGGGCGTGCGCGAGCCATAAAACCGCGAACACAATCAGCCATTCTGCGATTCCTGTGAAATACCGGTAGGCGGACATGCGCAGCCACGTGGAGACTTGGCCCATTTCGCGCCACCACATATAATCGATCACCAGGGCGCAAATAGAACGCCCAAACACCAGCAGGAGGATAATGACGGCCGCAAGCAAGATAATGCGCAGCCGGCGGGGCGACCGGGAGCGGGGGGTCGGGAAATAGCTGCGAGTCGCCATCTAGCTCATGCTAACAGTTAGGCGCCCCAGGGGCTTCCGGGTATCGAGACCGCTCCCTTGCGGTCGCGGCTGGGAATCGGATGTTTTGCTGCAAGGCATTCACGCTGAGCCGCAAGGGAGAAGCTCCCTGGCGTAAGATATGTTCGCAAGAAGGCGTGAACAATCCACATGACCGAAGCGGCGCAAGAGATTCTCGCGGACATCGCGATTCTGGACGACGATTTCGATTTCCGCAATTACCTCGAGGATTTTCTGAAAGACGAGGGGACGTATTCCGTGCGGACGTTCGCCGAGCCCTCTGAACTGTTCGCCGCCTGCGAAGAGCGGTTTCCCGATATCGTGCTGCTGGACATGAAAATGGGCGACGTAACGGGCGACCGCGTGCTGGAGCAGCTTCTCAGCCGCCGGCCCAATCTCTGCGTCATCGTTATCACCGGCTATCCCTCGCTCGAAGATATGCGGGCGACGTTCAAACTCAAGGTTTTCGACTATATCGCGAAGCCCTTTTCACTGGCCCAGCTTCGCCAGGTTTTGAGCCACGCGGTGGGGACATTCGATCTGGGGCGCACTCCGCAGGACCGGCTGCGCGAACGCCTGGGCCATAGCATCAAAATGCTGCGCGTGGAGCGCGACTGGTCGTTGAAGGATCTGGCCACCCACGCGCGGCTGAGCGTTTCACAGATCAGCGCGATCGAGCGCGGCGCCAATCTGCCGAGCATCGAGAGTTTCCTGGCCATCGCGCGGGCTTTTGGGAAAAAACCGTCGGAGATCCTGGGGTCGATTGATTTTTAGTTTTCAGTTGTCAGTCATCAGTTGTCAGTCATCAGTTATCAGTTGTCAGTTATCAGTTATCAGTTGTCAGTTATCGGTCGGGGGCTTGTGGTAGGTTGAAGGACGTGAAGAGGATGGCGGCTGTGGGGCTTCTGGTCGCTTTTGGGGCGTGGGCGCAGGAGTTTGACGTCGCGTCGATTAAACCCGCCGGACCACAGCCGAACGACGGCCGTCAGCACACGCGGATTAGCGTTTGGTCGCCGAAGGGCGCTGAGCCAGGAAAGCTCGACTACTACAACATCAGCCTCGTCGAAATTATCGGGCAGGCTTATCGTGTCCAACAGAATCAGATCGAATCAGCGGATTCTCTGCTTCCGGACAGATTCGATATCCATGCGGTCATTCCGGCGGGAACGGCCGCGGATAAAATTCCTCCGATGCTCCAGACTCTGCTGAGAGATCGGTTCAAACTGGCCTTGCATCGTGAGACAAGGCAGTTGCCCGTTTATGCGCTGACGACGGCGAAGAATGGATCGAAGCTAAAGCCGGCGGAATCGGCGAGTGGAATCACCAGCGACACATATCCCACGAATTGGCACATAAGCGCCAAAACGACGATGCCTCAATTCGCCGAATTTCTTGCGCGTAAGCTCGACCGGCTCGTAGTTGATGAGACCAGTTTGAGCGGCGTTTTCGAGATTGTTCTTGATGCCGCGCCATATTCTCTCGACGGTTCCAAGGACGCCTCCGGTCCTTCGATTTTCACCGCGCTCCAAGAGCAACTTGGGCTGAAATTGGAGGCACGCAAAGCGCCGGTGGAAATCCTGGTGGTCGATCGCGCGGGGAGGCCTTCGGAGAATTGATGAAGCGCGCTGTCGTGGCTTATCGCACGGAAGCCAAGGTCGCGCCGTATCTCGACGCGCTGCGCGATGCCGGAATCGAGCCGGTGCCGGTGACTCCGGCGCATCCGATCGAGTCGCTGAGCGGGATGGGCCTGGCGCTCACCGGCGGAACGGATATGGACCCCGCACTCTACGGCCAGGAGAGAGACGCTCGCGGCGACCCTCCGGACCGCGAACGCGACGATTTCGAGCTGCGGCTGCTCCAGGAGGCTCTCACGGCGGATCTGCCGGTGATCGCCATCTGCCGTGGACTGCAGTTGTTCAACGTGGCCCATCGCGGGGGAACTCTGACGCAGCACGTGGAGGGACACAAACTGGCGAATCACGGCTCGCACGGGGTCGAGATTTACACCCCCTCGAAGCTCGCGCAGATCCTTGGAGCGGGGGTCCAATCCGTAAATTCCCGGCATCATCAGGCGGTCTCGGACGTGGGCGAGGGCCTGATCGTTTCCGCCCGCTCGCCGGAGGGTGTCGTCGAGGGGCTGGAGCGGCCGGACCTCAGGTTCGCCCTCGCCGTGCAATGGCACCCCGAGGACATGCTGGCGAACTTTCCCGTTCAGCGGAAATTGTTCGCCGCCTTCGGGAAGGCGTTGGAACGTTAACGAACGATGAAGCCCGCAACAAGCGGGCGCGATGCGACGTCTGCCTGATTGGAGAGAGACGTATGAAACGAGCTTTGCTTTCTGTGTTGGTGGGAGCAGTAGGTCTGATCAGTTGCGCGGGCGGCGGCTACGTGTACTATGCGCCAGCGGCGCCGCCTCCTGTCCGCGTGGAGGCGTTCGGCGCCGCGCCGGGGCCCGGCTACGTGCGGATCAATGGGTACTGGGGCTACAGCGGCGGCGGGTACGCCTGGGTTCCCGGTCGCTGGGAACGTCCGCCCCATCGCGGCGCAGGCTGGGTGGCAGGACGATGGGACCGCAAGGGCAACCGCTGGGCCTATCGCGCCGGGCACTGGCGATGAGGATTAGCGGCCCCGCGGCCGGCGGCTCGACTTTTCCCGTTAGGCTCCGCTTCGGCCCGTTAGAATGTTCCCTATGAACTACTACGGAGCAAAAGAGCTTGCAGCCGCCTTCCGCACGGTTCGCAACAACACGATCCAGATCGCGGAAGATATCGGGGAGGAGCATTACGGCTTCCGCGCCACTCCTCAGACGCGCAGCGTGGCCGAGACGCTGATCCACATCGCACGCATTCCCGATATCCCGTACGAAATCCATGCCGTCCGGAAGCTGAACACCATGGCCGGCTTCGATTTCATGGGTTTTCTCGGCCCGCTTCTGGCCGACGAAAAATCCGGCCGCTCGAAAGCGGATATTTTGAAGCTTCTTAGCGACGGCCGGGATAAATTCGCTGGCTGGCTCGAAGGCGTTTCCGATAGTTTCCTCGGAGAAGTCGTGACCATGCCTCCGGGAAGCGATCCTCCCGGCCGCACTCGTTTCGACGGGGTGCTGGCAGTGAAGGAGCACGAGATGCACCATCGTGGGCAGCTCATGCTCATGGAGCGGATGGTGGGCATTGTGCCGCATCTCACGCGACGCATGGAAGAGATGCGCGCGCGGATGCAAGAACAGCAATCCGCGGCGAATCGGTAGAATTCCGCGCGCGACGCAATCAAAATACGAATATGATGGCCACTGTCTTTCCTCCGGAAAGCTCCGCCGAAGCTCTTCCCCGAAAGCGGTTCACGCGGGAAGATGTCGAGCGGATGCTGGAAGCCGGGCTTTTCGCCGGACAGCGGTACGAGCTCATCGATGGAGATCTGATTAACAAGACGGGGCAAGGATCGCGGCACGCTTTCGGGATTCGTCTTTGCGGGAATTGGCTTTTGCGCATCTTCGAACCGCGGAGGGTGCAGATCCAACTCCCCGTGGAGGCGGCCGAGGACGAAAGAGAGCTGAGCCTCCCGGAACCGGACGTGGCGGTGCTGGCGGAGTGGAAGACAGAATATCAGGACCGTCATCCTTATAGCCATGAGATCCTGCTGGCAGTCGAAGTCGCGGATACGACGGCTCGGTTCGATCTGACGCGCAAGGCCATCCTCTGCGCTCGCGCGGGGGTTCGCGAGTACTGGGTATTGGATCTGGCCCGGCGCCTGCTCCACGTTCATCGTCAGCCGGAAGGACCGCTATACCGCGACATCCATATTTACTCCGAGAACGACGCTGTTTCGATGGAAGGGCGCTCGGAGACCGTCCGCGTGGGCGATCTCTGCCTAGCGAGCCACCCGCGTCTGAACCCGGTAATCCTCAGTCGCCGGTATCTTGATGACGCGGCAAATTTCGAATAGCTGGGAACGCGAGGCCTTGTCTCAGGTCGGTTCGCGGCGAGCAGGTCGCAGTGGGAGCTCCGGAGGCGGCCGAGCACCGCGCCTTCCCAGCCGGGTCTACTCATAGTGAGGGCCCGGCGCGACCAAGCTCAACGTACTTCCTGGCCAAAACGACGAGCTGCCGGAAAACGCGGGCTTCGAAAAGCGAATTTGCACCCGCGTTCTCCATTACGAGTGGGGAGGCGATCTTGATTCGCCTGTAGACGTCGTACATCTGCCCCACGGTTGGCTGATCGGCGCTCCGCACCAGTGCGTTGCCCAGTTCTCTAAAGAGTCCCCTCGGTTTCTCATGGTGAATATATGGTGAATATAGGGGTCCGTGCCGTCCAGGTCACTCAGGGATTTCGACAAACGCCGTCTAACGGCCGCTCATCATAGGGGATGTTTATGAATGCGGCTTCCGCGTAGCGGCCGGCCATCCTATGCCCGTTTCGAGGCGGTCGCGATTTTCCGGGGATTGGCGACGCGAAACGTCACGATTTTTTTCGGGATCTTGATCGGTTCTGCACGAGTATTCGGCGATCAACGCCGCACGAACCGTTCTGACCCGTTTTCGGATTGCCCCTGATGCGCGCCGTACGTGCAACCCCCGGTAAGGAGAAGACACCGGTCTTCACAGAACGCTCCGCCGCCTCCGAGAGAATCAATGCCTCACGTTTCGAAACCCCAAGTCTTTTTGCGGTCTCCAGAACAGTAGGAAACGGGGTCGTGATTTTGACCGGACGGGCCATCCTGTTCACATTATGCCACTGCTTACCGCGCCAGCCGGGTCTGGACCCGGTAATCCTCAGTTGCCGGCATCTTAATCACGCGGCACATTTCGAACAATCGCGAACAGGCCCGGATGCCGATCACTTCCGCCAGGCTCCTCCGGCTGACCGCGATGCCGCCCGAATCGCGATTCTGGGGCACGCGGCCCGTGACATCGTCGATGGGCAAGTTGGTGGTCGCGATAAGAGGCTTGCGATGATTACAGCGATAGGTGATGATCGACGTCACCGTGTCTTCCACCCAATCGGTAACGCGATGCGATCCCAAATCGTCGAGCAACAGCACCTGCGCGTCCAGGGCCGACCGGTAAGCCTCGCGGTCGCTGGAACCGGACGCGCTATCGAACCCTGCGCGAATGCGGTCCAGCAGATTCTGGTAGTCGAAAAACAGGCCCTCGTATCCCTTTTCGACGATCGACTTCAGAGCCGCGACAGCCAGATGAGTCTTGCCGGTGCCGGTATCGCCCACCAGCAGCAGCCCCAGGCGATCGGCGGCCGGGAATTCGCGCACAAAGCTGCTGACCTGCAGCCTGACGGTGGCCAGGGCGGATCGCGCGATCGGGTTCTCGGGACCGGGAATGACGAAATTATCGAGCGACGCGTGCTCGTAGTTGGGCGGGATTCCCGTGTTCCGCCGGATCGTCCGCATTCTCGAGGCGGCCGCGCATTCGCACCGCTTCGCGCCACTAAGCCCGGCGCGCTCGACAATTTTCCATCCGGTCCCCCCGCAAATCGCGCAATCGGTTTCCATAATTCACTCCACTCGTTACTCGGCTCTCTTTACTCGGCTCTTTACTCGGCTCGTTACTCAACGACGATCAAAGTTTCGCCCGCCAGCACCGCCGCGCCGGGTTGCGTTCGAACTTCCGCCACGCGTCCCGCTTTTGGCGATTTCATTTCATTCTGCATCTTCATGGCCTCCACCACAACCAACCCTTGGCCCGCTTCTACGGAATCACCCTTCGAGACCAGCACACGAACCACCTTGCCGGGCATCCGCGCAAAGATTTCGCTGCGGCCGCCGCTTGCCATCGCGGCCGGTCGAGCACGTAGATCGCGCGGATCGAAAACCTCGATGAGCGTAGCCACGCCGTTCACCAGCATTTCGCCCCTCGCCCCGCGCGTAACGCGATAGACTCGGCCGTCGATGACCACTGCGCGGCTGCCGGGCTCCGTCGGCTCGCTGAAGAAACGCCCTTTTATCGGCTCCCCACCGGCGTGTTGGTATTGGAAACTTTCTGCTTCGATTTCGATACTGCCGGCGCGCCCGCGGATGCGCGTATCACGCTTCATCGGAGCTGGGATTGTCGTCCCGCGGCGAGCCAGAGCGGCCCATCAATAAGCCGAGGGTGCGTCGGGGACTTGAACGACGAACTGGGGGCCGCCGGTAACGGTTCGCCCGGAGCATCCTCCATGGCTTCTTCCATCGTCAGGGCGATCGCGGCCGCCGCTTCCATCTCAGGGCTCGGATCTTCGGGCGCAAGGCGATGGGTGGCAAGAAACGCCGTCGAGAATTCTCCGGCGCGGAAATCCGGATCGGCCAAAATACGGCGAAAGAACGCAACGTTGGTGCGAATCCCTCCGATTTCGTATTCGGCCAGGGCGCGATCCAATCGCCGAATCGCATCGTCGCGCGAAGGCGCCCACGCGACCAGCTTCGCCAGCAGCGGATCGTAATCCAGGGGAACCACCCAACCCGGATACACGCCCGAATCGAGCCGGATTCCCGGCCCGGCGGGCTCATGCAGGTGAGCGATGCGGCCGGGAGATGGCAGGAAACCGTTCTCCGGGTCTTCGGCGTATATGCGGCATTCCATCGCCGAGCCGCGCCAGGAGACCTCGGTTTGCGAAATCGTAAGCCGTTCGCCCGCGGCGATGTGCAACTGCCAAGCCACGAGGTCCAGCCCCGTCACCAGTTCCGTCACTGGATGCTCCACTTGCAGCCGAGTGTTGGCTTCCAGAAAGTAGAAGTTCCTGTCGCGATCCACGAGGAACTCCATGGTTCCGGCATTGGCATAGCCGGCGGCGCGCGCAATGCGCAGAGCGGCCTCGCCCATCCGCGCCCGCAGCTCGGGATGCCTCAGCATCACCGGCGAAGGCGATTCTTCCACCACTTTCTGGTGGCGGCGCTGAAGGGAACATTCGCGTTCGCCCAAATGGATCAGACGGCCGTGATGGTCCCCCAAGATTTGGATTTCAATGTGTCTCGGCTCCAGCACCTGTTTTTCGAGATACACCTCGTCGCTGCCGAAAGCGCGAAAGGCTTCGCTCGCGGCATCGCGAAGCGCCGAAGCCAGATCCTGTTCCCGCTCGACGGAGCGCATGCCCTTGCCGCCGCCTCCCGCCGCGGCTTTGATCAGCACGGGATATCCAAGCTGTTGGGCGACCTGCCGCGCCTGATCGAGATTCGCGATTTTTTCCTGGGTGCCGGGAACCACGGGAGCCCCGGCCTCGATGGCCAGCCGGCGTGCCGCGGTCTTCGATCCCAGTTTCCGGATGGCTTCGGCCGGCGGCCCGATGAATACGATGCCCGATTGCCCGCAAGCTTCCGCGAAGTCCGCATTTTCGCTCAAGAAGCCGTAGCCGGGATGAATTGCCTCAGCGCCATGCTTCCGCGCGGCGTTGAGGATTTTATCGATGTGCAAATAGCTTTCTGAGGCGGGCGCGGGGCCAAGACGCGCCGCTTCATCGGCCAGGCTGACTGCCAGCGAGGCGCGGTCGGCGTCGGAATATACCGCGACGCTGCGAACGCCTGACTCCCGCAGCCCGCGAATCAGCCGTACCGCGATTTCGCCGCGGTTCGCCACCAAGACCTTGCCGAACATGACGTTCGATTGTAACAGTGATCCATCGGTAAGCCCGGAAGGTTCAACAGACCGCTCCTTTTGGTCGCGGCTCTGTCTGAGCGCCGATTTGACCGGCCGGCAACATCGGTAACTACTCCAAGGCCGTCATTGACGGTCTCTTCCGTTCCGTCCGGCGCCTCGTCCGGAGGCCAAGCTGAGCCGCGACCGAAGGGAGCGGTCTGGCTGTGAGCTGGCTCCGGGGTTATCTCTTTCCCCATCAATAGCTTCCCATCCGATCCGGAGCGCGACCGTTCAACCTTGCCTCATCCCCATCCAATGCGGGGATTGGGCGTTTCGATTAATTCAGATGGCCCGAAAAGTCTAGCGGGCCTATACTATGAACTGTCCATCGAGTAGGTCCATATCACAGGGGAGATCGCATTTTGACGAAGCCGATCAAACACTTTGAAAAGGCTGTGGCTGCGGGGGCGAACGCGGCTTGGTTTGTCTTCGACAAGCTAAATTCGGTCCGTCCGAATCCGTCGTTTACGCCCGCTTGGTCCGACAAGCCTTTGCTAAAGAGCTGGGAAAAACAGAAACCCAAACTGGGTTGGCCCCGCGAGACCGACTCGCTGTGCCCCAAGTGCGTGCCCGAAACGCGGAAGAAAATTCTCGACGGGAACCTCCCCGTGGAGATTCTAAAAAACGAAAAACTAGGCGAGATCAAAGCGACTATCGTCGAACGCGACGGGAAAATCGTGATGCTCAAGGAATGTCCGGTGCACGGACTTTTCGAAGACGTGATGTCGATCGACCCGGCGTTCTCCGAACACCTGGAAGACGTGTTTCCCGGCCGCGATATCCGCGCACACAACGATGCGGCGCTGCACAACCACGGATCCTCAACCATCACTCACGGCCGAGGGTCGGTGCTCACCATCGATCTCACCAACCGCTGCAACATGATGTGCGATCCATGTTTCATGGATGCCAATCAAGTCGGCTTCGTGCATGAGCTGAGCTGGGAAGAGATCAAGACTCTGCTCGACAACGCGATCTCGATCAAGCCGCGGCGTCAGCTTTCGGTGCAATTCTCGGGCGGCGAGCCGACGCTTTCTCCGCATTTCATTCGCGCCATCCGGTATTGCCGGGAGATAGGGTATCAGAGCGTGCAGGCCGCCACCAACGGCATCGAATTCGCGAAGCGTCCGGACTTCTGCAAGGAAGCCGCCGATGCCGGTCTACGGTACGCCTATCTGCAGTTCGATGGCATCGGAAACGAAGCCAATTCGCACCGCGCGGTGGGCAATCTGTTCGACGTGAAGCTGCGAGCGATCGAGAATCTGCACAAGGCCGGCGTGGATATCGTGCCGGTCATCACTTTGGTGAACGGCATCAATAACGAGCAAGTCGGCGCGGTGGTGCGGTTCGCGCTCGATAACCCGAAAAAAATTCCTTTCCTCAGTTTTCAGCCCGTCTCCTTCACCGGCCGCGATGAGGAAGTCACGGACGAACGCAGGAAAGCCCAGCGATACACGCTTTCCCATCTTGCCCACGATGTCAAGACGCAAACCGGACTTGGGGAGCCAACCCGCGACTGGTTCCCCATCTCCTTCATGAGCACCTTCTCCGATTTCGCAGACTTGGTGCATGGGCCGCTAGCACAGTGGGGACAAATTTCCTGTGGCTGCCATCCCAACTGCGGGGTGGGAATGGCCGTGATGTGCGACAAAGAAACCAAGGAATACGTCCCGGTGACGGCGTTTTTGAACGCGGACCGGTTAGCCAAGGATGTGGCCAAGGTCAACGATGCCGCCCGCGGCCGAACGCTTTCGGTGCTCGGCGTTTCGTTGGCATTGCTGCGCAACTACAATCCCTACGCGGCGCCCACGCATTTCAAGCTCACCGATTTAATCGCGAAATTCGATAAATGTTTCGGCATGACCAAGAAGTCGCAATCCGGCGGCTACGGAAAGGTGACCGGAGATCGCACTTTGGCCGATATTCAGAAGCGCCGCGCGGACCGCTGGAATTTCCTGTTCGTCGCGGGCATGTGGTTCCAGGATCTGTTCAACTACGATTTCCGCCGCACCGAACAGTGCATCATTCCCTACGCCACCCAGGAAGGCGAAATCTCCTTCTGCGCCTACAATACCGGAGTGGGCTGGCGCCAGATCGTGGAGAAGATGCACATGACCGCCACGCTGACCAAGTGGTACGAGGAGCACGGGCGGCACGAAATCGTTGCCGGCGGCAAGAAGGTCAATCTGCCTGCCAAGGAGCATTCCCTGGTGCTGCGCGCCGAAGACGTGAACCGGGAGCGCCAGCACGATTTGGACGTTCTGGGAATCGCCAAGACCGCGCGTGAGGAAAAGAAGCGCGCCCGCGACTCGAAGCTTCAGGAAGCCGAAAACGCCCGCATGATGAAACTGTACCGCGAGCACGTCTTGAACCAGGAGCCGCAGCCGGAGCTGGTGCAACTTTCCGGCATCGCCCCGGCCCACACCACAAAAGGAGCCGAGGAGCCGGAAGAAGTCGGCAGCTTCGGCGACTAGGGGCCCAGTTCTGGCTTAATCAATCGCCTGCCTTTTTAAACGGGCGCGTGTGTGCTTCACGCGCGCGAAGAAGACAGCCCACCGAATCCAACTCGTGCAAATCGAGGGTAGTGGGCTACTTTGGATTCTCTGGCCACCGTCTCATTAGAAGCCACACTGGCAAGGCAAGAATTGCAGTTTGCATCAGGAACAGTACCGTGAGTACAGCAATCACTGTCGCGGGCGGAACTGGCGGCACGATGAGATGGTAGATCAGTTTCAAGACTGCCCAGCTCGGGGCTTGCGTCCATTCAACTAGGGTGCGCACAATGGAACGCGATTCCATCGAGCTTTGCTGAAGAAAAATCAAAAGCGCGACAACTTCGAGAACTGCTCCGCAGCAAAGACAAAGTAGTACTCGCTGCAACACTCAACGATTGTACCTTTAACGCTGCCTTGACTTAAGCCGCTCTTTCCAGCACTTGGGCCGCTGTGCCTACATGATCGTAAACGAAACCGATCGCGTCACCGTCTGGTGCCGCTTCTTGTCCGTAGCGTTAATCTTCAAAGAATACTGCCCTGGCTCCAAGTCTCGCAGGGGCACCGACTTCTCGATCACGATTTGCGACGCGCCTACGCTGGATTGGCCAGCTTCTTCGCTAAGGTCGAAAAGCTTATCGCTTGAACCATCCTTCGTAATCTCGTATTGGATCGTTCCGTCCGGTTTTTTCGTCTTCTCGTCCGGCTCGAAATTGTAAAGCTGAAGATAAATACCCATCTTCTCGTCGCGATGGAAGATGTTGTCCACGCGCGGACGAACTCTCGAGGCGCCGATTGCAAACGGTCCCAAACCGATGCTCTTGTTCGGAGCCTTCTCGATCATATCCGCGAGAATCAACGAGCTGGCGCTTAAATGGTCCTCATCCCACCGCGGGACGTCCAGGATCACTTCGTAATTCGTGGCGTAGTTTCCAACTAGATCCTTGGCTGCGACATCCAGGCGATAGCGTCCGGGTTGCAGCGGCACGCGCTTTTGATAAATGTTCTTGGCCTCGCCGGCTTGTTGCAGCATTTCGGCCGGCACGTTGACATTGACCGTTTCATCGAAGTTCTGCACCGGCCGGCGCGTCATGGAGGCGATGCGCGCGTAGAGGTTCACGGTCGCTTCCGAAACGCCCTCTTTCTGCTTGAACTGAAGATCCTTGTTCTGGAACTGGATGGTGATGTAGGCCATTGTGCTGACGTTGGTGACCGGAATGAAGTCCGTCCGGACCTTCATGGGCAGGAGGTCAAACTTCAACCCGGACGTCACCATTGCCTCCAGATCCTTGAATCTGGTTTGGGGCGGCTTTTGAAGGTTGATGAACTGCTGCAGACGCGTGAACTGGTCCATGCTGGCCGGCAGCGGCATGTTCCCTGTTCCGAGATGCGTTCCGTCAGTCCGGTTGAAGCGATCCGCCTTGGACGCCAAGCCGAGCTGTTCATACAGCGTTAGGCCGGCGCCGGGAACGTTGGTTAAGGCATCCTTTTCCGAGGGGTCCATGGTCATGTGGTATTCGCCAGTCATGGTGGGATCGACGAATTCGATGTTGACGTCGGTGCCGACTCCCTCGATAGAGCGATAGCGCCACTTCTCGAAGGGGTAGACGGTGGTGGTGCCGCCGCCTTCCTCGATCGGCCGGTCGTAGGTGCCGCCTGTGGGATGCTCCTCGCGCTCATCGGGCGGTCCGTACTTAATGTAGATCATGCCGCGGTCCGTTTTCCATCCGGGAACTCCGCTGGCGAATTGCTCGTTGGCGTAGGCGATGCGGCGGTAGTGCTCTTCGCGAAATTCGTTTTCTTCCGTATCCGGCGTCGGATCGCGGCGCAGCCAGAACTGTTCGACGAACTGCTCGCGCTCCTGGTCGGTACCGAGCCGAAGGAAGGCATTTCGTTCTTCAGGCGTGATGATGTATGCGACGTCTTCCTTCAACCATTGATTCCAGCGAGACTCCGCCTGCACCGCGATTGGCGGACTCTGCGGCTGCACCAACTGCGCGGACAGAATGGGATCGGACAACAGCGTTTTTCGCGCGCGGCCAGCCAGTTCTGCGAAGGAACTTCGCGGGGATATCGCCGGACTTTGTGCGAAGTTCCTGGGGGTTCCCGTACTGAGACTAGCCGCCGCCGGAACGGCGGCCCGCGCCGGGGCGGCATGCATGGCTGCTACTCCAACGCCGGAAATCCAAAGCAGCATCATGGCCCATGCTGCCCCCGGCCCCGGAAGCCTGTTCTTGTTGCAGCGCGCCGGCTCTAGCAGCCTTTGAATCCTGTGCACCAGTGAACCGCCATCGGCAGCTAGCGCGGGCTTCAGACGCGCGGCCTGGCGAGTTTCCAATTCCGCGAGGGCACGCACATAATTCACCACGTCGCCGCTTGCGGCAACCGCTAGATCGTCGCAACACAATTCACGCTCCGCGCGAATCTGCTCCGAGATCCACCACACGGCCGGATGATAAAAGAGCAGCGCCTCTGCCATACTTTGCAGCACGTTCACCAGATAATCGCGCCGCCGGACGTGCGCCAGCTCGTGTTCCAGCAATGCCGTGATATACCCCGCCGGCAGCGCGGCCAGAAACTCGACTGGAACCAGAATCACCGGCTTCAGCCACCCGACCACTACCGGCACATCCACCAGCGAGGAGATCAGCAGACGGAGGGACCTTCCCGGCCCGCGTAACCGTTTGAGCACCTGCTGCCATTCGTCCGGGGCCGGATGCGCGGTGGATCGCAGACGCCTGGTAAGCCGCAGACCAATGATCAATCGAGTGGAAAAGACGAGCACGCCCGCGAACCACACCATCGCGACCCAGGGAAGCAGCTGCGGGCCGGCGGCCGCGGAGATGGTCCACCAGGCAGTCCGGGTCCCGCCCCCCGGTGACGGCGCTCCGGCTCCGCTCGAGAGCATCACGAGCGTCAGCGCCGGCGCTGCAGTCATGGTACTGAGCGCTGCACAAGCGAGAATGTAACGCCCTTGTGGAGACAGCCGGCCCGCCACCACGAAGCGCGCGGCCGCATAAAGGAGAGCGATCGCCGTTCCCTGCCAGAGAAAATGCAGCAGTGTCCAGCCCAGATTCTGCATCCACGTGTTTTGCACCCACGTCTGGGACAACCATGAGACCATCATCGCGATTTCCTACCTTTCTCAAAGCGATCGAGCATGCGCCGGATTTCTTCCAGATCCTCGGCCTTTGCGCGCTGCGACGTCAGGGCGCCGACCACCAGATTCCTCAACGACCCTTCAAAAACGCGATGAATCAGGTCGCCGGCGAATCGCGCCTGCCCTTCCTCGCGCGTGAAGGCGGGCTCGTAAACGTGAGACTTATAGCGCTCGCTGCGCCGCAGCAGGCCCTTTTCGAGCATCAACTGCATTTGTTTGAGCGTGCTGGTGTAGCCCGTCTTTTTCCCCAGCGCATCGTGCACTTCGCGGACCGTGCTCGGTCCGCATCGCCACAGCACCGTCAGAATTCCAAGCTCGGCATCGGAGGGGATCTTGCCCACGTGTACGATCATACTACGATTAGTTATCGTAAGTCAATACCCCCACTTCGTAGTAGCCCTAATCGCAACTCGGAGGGCATGGGATGTCATGAAACATTCGATGGCACTGGGAAGAGAAGACGTGAACCGGGAGCGTCAGGGCAATTTGGATGTTCGGTGCGTGGCCCGTCCCACAGTGGCCCCGACCGGCGGCATCACCACAACAGCCGCTCCAAAGCCTCGCAGAAGAAATATTCGCCCCACATCACGCTCTCGTCCACGCCCAGGCCGTTGGGAACGTGATACACGCCGCCCTTCAAAATCCCCTCCCATGCGGGGTCCGATTTGGCGAGCTGTTTTTCGCAGAGCGACCGCAAAATCCGGACGGCCACCGACCAGTAGAAATGGCCCTTCATCGCGTCCGGCGCCAAACGGCGCAGGCGCAGCAATCCGGCTGCGAAAATGGCCGCGGCGGAGGTGTCGAGAAGCATACGATTTTCGGCCGGCGCGTTGAGATCCCAAGGCGGAATGCCGTCGCTGAGGCAGTGTGCGATATAGAAGTCGGCGCAGCTTTGAGCGGTATCGAGAAAGCGCGCGTCGCCGCTGTACTCGTACGCCATGGTAAAGCCGTACATGGCCCATGCCAAACCTCGCGACCAGCAGGAATCGCCACGATAACCCTGATGAGTGGCCTGCCGGAGAAACTCGCCCGTGTCCGTATCGAAGATACCCTCGTGTGCCGTGGACCCGTCGCCACGCACCAACACGCGCCGCGTGGTGAGGGAATGACGTAAAGCGATATCGTACAAGCGCCGGTCACCGGTTTCCCGCGCGGCGTAGAAGACGACACCCACGTTCATCATGATGTCGATGGACAGCGAATTCTCCCCCAGGAACGAGCGCAAATATTGCCCCTTCTCCTGGAAGCGCCGCGCCAGCGTCCGTCCGGCTTCGAGCAGCACCTCGCGCAAAGCCGGATCGTGCGTGATGCGGTACCAGCGGTAGTAAGTGGAAAAGAAAAGGAACCCGAGATCGTGCAGATCGCTGTCGGTCTTGCGCGGCTCCAGAGGCTTGGTGTAGCGGATGGCGTTTTCCAGCCAGAACTTCCCCTCCGCCGATTCTCGCGCCGAGCTCTTGTAAAAAATCCACATCAAGCCGGGAAGAAAGCCATCGCACCAGTTGGTCCAGGCGGGGCCGTCGTGCCGCCAGCGCCCGTTCTGCGTGTACAAAGGGTACAGTCCGGGGTGCTTTTCCACCAGCTTCCGCACCTGTTTCTGAGCAAATTGTAAAGCTTGCTGAAACAGATCGCCGTTTTCGCCCGGACCATTGCTGCTGAGCAGTTGAAGCATCGCTCACGTTCTCCACAGCGTGACGGCGCCGCGCGTCAGCCGCTTGCGTCCGGTTGGCAACGGGATCAGGCCCTCGTGCTCCGCCGGCGGGAAGCTGGTCCACCAGGCGCGAAGTCCCACGACGGCGCCGCTCACGGCGCGATCGAATTGCAGCTCCAATCGGGCGTGGCCCGCGCTCGAGTCCAGATCCGTGAAGATCAACCCGAGAACCGTGAAGTTCGGGTGCCGCTCCAACCGGGAGATGCGGCCTGACGCCGTCGCGCCCTTAGCCAGCACAAGACGCCCTTGGAGCTTCAGGTCGTCCCGCAACCGCGCTTTCACGGGATCGCCGATGGCGGCGGCTTCGAGGTCGATGTCATCGGTCAAACTCAGCGTCATTTCCAGGTTGCGCGGCAGTTCCACTTCGCTTTTCTGCGCCCCGAAGGGATATTGAGAAGACGCGGCGAGCTGCGTAGGATCGACATCGCCGAAACTCAGTTTGGATTGACCTGTGTACTGGCGGCACGCGGTGAAGCGCAACTGGTTGCGGTCCTGATGGTCGTTGAGATCCACCAGAACCACTTCGCTCGATTCGGGAAGCAGAAAATCTCCCTCGCCGATTCGGACCCGGGAATAATCCATGCGGTCGGAAATCGATTTCAACTTTAGCGACGCGGGAAGATCGTCGGCGAAGATCTCCAGCCGCATCAAATCGAGCGATTGCGGCTCCACATAGAACGAACCGTGATAGCCGACTATCTCCTTCGCCGTGCCCGAACGGATCTGATAGGCGGCCGAAAGCCGCGGCACGGTGAAATCGAAGCGCACAGCGGGCCGTTTTTCCTGATTTGATACTGACGGGTTTGATATTGACAAGTTCTGCTCCCCGCGCGGCTCGAACGAGGCCGCGTTGGTGCCGAACACTACGCGCGAATGGGTGGCGAACTCGCCTGTGCCGAAAGTACCGCTAGGAACCCACTCCGTAAGGTCGCGGTCTTCGAACCGCTGGGAGCCGGGCCACGCGAACAGCTCCTTCCCATCCACGAGCGCAACCTCGATCCGCAGCCGGTCCATGAATTGGAATTGGCGGGCGAGAGCGTTCCGCTGCCACCGCTCGACCGTTTCCAAACACGTGTAGTTGGGCTGGCGGGTGAGCGTTTCCATCATGTGGAGTTTGATTTTGGCGAGCTGCAAAACGGCGGGATCGAGAGCGGTGTCCTGCGCGCCCAGGAGGCGAGCCGCCAGCGCGAACGCCGCCAGTTTCCACATATCGCCTCATTATAGGCTTGAAACGGAATGATCTGTTAGGATCGAAGAAATGCCAGCTAAAGTCACCATTCGCAACAACGGCCCTATCCGTCTGGAAGGGGAATTCACCATCACCGATATGGATGGGAAGGAGTTCGGCCTCGGCGGACGCACCGCGATCGGCCTATGCCGCTGCGGACACTCCGAGAACAAGCCGTTCTGCGATGGCTCGCACGGACGGCAGGGATTCGATTCGATCTGCGCCGCGCGCGACTTGCCCCCGCCCGCGCCAAAGTAGTCGAATATTAATCGCCATCTTCCACTTGCATGTATCAGGGCACGACTTTAAGTCGTGCCGGACAGCGGTATGAGGAGGCTGGGGCTTCAAACCCCTGTCCCCCATTCGCCCCATCGGGCGCACGACATAGAAGTGGAAATCAGGCCGCCTGGCGGCCTTCCCAATAGTCCTCAAAGCGACCGTTGAGGTGTTGGCAGCGTAGCGCCAAGATGGAGTTGGCGCCGCTGACGGTCCAGAACATCCCGGATTGCTTG
>DATDGT010000012.1:0-12711 GCA_036521975.1 Bryobacteraceae bacterium | reverse complement strand
CTCCGTCTCCTGTTTCAGGCGCTCAATCTCTTTCTGTTGCCGTTCACTTTGCTTCCGCAGCCTCTCGTTGTCTTGCTGCGCCCGATCCAACTCCCGCTTTGGAACAAATTCAATGCCCTCGGGCGGTTGGTCTGCCGCGGGCCGGCCGATTGGTCTCATCCAACCCTACGGTAGCCGAACCCGCGTCATTTGTCCAGCAAAATCTTCAGCAGGGAGAAATCAGCCGCGGTTCAGGCCGGTAAACAAATACCCTCGATTTTGCCTGGCGGCGATCGAGAGATGCAATAAAACATGCGTCGCTGCATCACCCAAGCACAATGCTGGTTGATGTCCTTTCCCTACGTGATAATCCGGTTTATCACGTAGGCGATAAAGCACGGCCGGGGGTATCTGAAGTGCTCCACAGCCCTCCTCGCCCCCCGCCGTGCTTCCCGCCGTGGATGCCGCCGGTCACGTGACTACGATCGCGGCGCTGGCGCAGATTCCGGAAGAGGACGTCTGGCTTGCCAAGCAGAAAAGCAAGCGCACCCGCCGTGCCTACAAGCTCGACGTACGCCACTTCATGCACACGCTGGGTATTGAGACCTACGACGAACTGCGCCAAGTGGACCACCGCGCTGTGATTGCCTGGGAGCGCATCATGCGCGAGATCGACGGCGCCGCCCCCACCACGATCCGCCGCCGGCTCGCTGCGCTCTCCTGCCTGTTCAAGCATCTCGTGCGCCACAACCATGTCGAAAAGAACCCTGTTTCGGAAGTCGAGCGCCCCAGGATTAATCGCGAGGAAGGCTCAACACTGGCGTTTTCCAAGGCCCAGGCACGCCGTCTGCTCAATATACCTGACGAAACCACCATCGACGGCGTGCGCGACCGCGCGATCCTCTCGGTGGGCCTGCAGGTGGGCCTCCGCCGGGCGGAAATCTCCGCCCTCAAGGTGGGCGATCTGCACCAGAACCGTGGGTATGATTCGCTGCGCGTCGTGCGCAAGGGTGGTCGCCGCGATGCGCTCGCCATCAATCCAAGCACCGCCCAACGCCTGCGCGCCTATCTCGAAGCCTCGGGGCATGCGGACGATCTGGAAGGGCCGCTTTTCCGCCCGTTAAGCCATAACAGCAAGCGCCAGGAAGACCGCCGTCCCATGCACCCGGACGCCATCGACCGCGTGCTGCGCAAGCACGCCCAGGCGCTGGGGCTCGATCGGGGGTATTCGGCGCATTCGATGCGCGCCACATTTATTACCACGGCGCTGGAGAACGGCTGCTCACTCGAAGACGTACAGCGCGCCGCCGGGCACCGCGAGCCCAGCACCACCAAGCTCTACGACCGCCGCGGCTATAATCCCGAAAAGTCGGCGAGTTTTTATGCGACGTACTGAGGGCAAGTATTGTAGTACTTCTGATCGCCAAGCCAGGGTTTGTGCCCATACACTCACGGAACTGGAGCTGAAATATTATTGGCCTGAACGCTCCAACAATGTCTGCCACAGTCATTTCTTCCAGATACAGGATCACTGGGGAGATTCTGGTCGGCATTTCAGTGTGGGGCCCATTTACGGATGCTAGACACTACGCCGTTGTTGGGCGCTAATGATCCACGCTACACACAACAGTTCCGCTCATGGCCTCGTTTAAGGTGCCCAACTCTCTGGACGCCCGCTCCAATACCAGAGGTACTCAGAAAATCCAACAGATAAAAAGTCGATATCGCGTCCAGGGAACGTTGTTCGATAGCGCTGCATCGATTGTTGGGAGTGCAGAGGGGACAAGACTTGAATCTTGGTTGAGCGTCCGATTCCGCGCTGAAATAGTTCAACGGCATCTCGGTCGTATTCGGGCATAGAATACCCCACGAAGCAAACGGTTGCGGCAGAGCATAGTAACCGCATCGCTTTTTCCCAAATACCAGCGAGCGCGGTCCGTTGCTTCGCTCGCCGCGGCGGTACCACGCTCGACTCCAGTTTCATTTGCTTGCAGAGAGGACATAGCCACACACCTGCGAAATGCATCAGAGTATCAGGGCCGCCGACGACAATATAGTCACAAGTAGCGCAATACAGCCAGTTAAACGACCCGTGCAGTTTGAGGATCGGAATGATCCTCGCTGTGTCACAGCCCGGATGAGCAAGGCTCTTACTAGGCAAGGAAGGATAAACTGGAGTTTCGTGGCCCAGGGCCGTGCCCAAGTCGCATGAATGCTTTGCTTCCAAGTAGTACGAAAAGGGATGGGTGTCATACTGTTTGCACAAGGCCTGTTCAACCAAGAGATCGTGGTTGAACGAAATGATGGCCCCGCGGGAGCCAGATCCAGAGAGAACCTCAAAAAGCGATGGCAGTCCTTCGTGGAGATACATCGGAGAGCTCGTTCCCGTATGGATCGAATCCGCTACATAGATCGTGCGGTAGTAGTATTCGAGCAGTGCCCGATACTCATCGGTGTCGGCCGAAAAGAGAGTCTCCATCAGCTCTTCTAGGTCCTGGCCTTTTTTGCGCCAATGGACGGCATCATTAAGCAATCGAGTTAGTCCGTTTGCCCAAGTGTCTAGCATTGTGGGATGTTGATATAGATAGCCGAAGAGTCGAGCTGCGAGAGTAGGGCTAAGCAGTTCGTAGTATAAGGGAAGACCTGCATCCCTAGAAGCTCCGGCACCGAGTACATAGACCATCAGCGTATCTTCTGCGGATGGCGGAGCGGAAGCGGAATACACAGGTTCGTTTTTGGCTTCGTCAGGTGCCATCCACATTAAAACTAACATGCCGAGTTCCGGAGATTGAAGGACGGCCCGTCCCTCCTCATCGAGGGCCACTATGACGTGCCGCGGGGAACTCTACCCGGCTCAGGTATCGATTCAGGCCGGGGCAAGTGTTTGCGCTCGGGTTGGAAGGTAATTGGTTCAGCCCGATAGGAGCGACTGGATTTGTGCGGTTTCGAGCAAGCGTTCACAAGTAAAAGAGCCCCAGAGAACGGGAGGGCTACACCGAAATCCTCTCGACAATATTCCTTTTGACCTTGTGCTTGCGCCGGTCATAGAGGCCGGTGGTGCGGGCATCGGCGTGGCCGGCCAGGTGCTGCACGTCCTCGCGCGGGACGTTCTGCTCCAGGAGGTCGGTGATCGTGGTGACGCGGAAGGAGTGGGGAGAGTAGAGCAGGGGCATCCCAAAATCCTTCAGCCGCCGCTTCATCATACGGTAGATGTCATCGCCGTTGAGCGCCTTGCCGGAGAGCCGCCGCCGCTTTTTCATGGCGCGCTGAAACAGCGGCGTGTCCTTGGGCGCGCTGCGCAGGCCCGCAGAGTCGATATAGGCGTCGATAGTTTCCTGAAGGTCGTGCCGAACCGGGATCTCGCGCGATTTGCCGCCTTTTTCGCCGAAGTGCAGCATCCATTGCACGCCCGCATAGTAGTAATCGCCGACGCGCAGCTTGGCCACAGCGCCGCGGCGGGAGGTCGTATAGACAAGGGCCGCCAGGATGGCCCGGTCGCGCAGGCCCACGATATGGGACGTATCGATGGACGCGAGTAGCTTGCGGACCTCGGCGATAGGTATTTCCGGGGTGCGGCCTTCCATGACGTTCAGCTTTTCTCCGCGCACGGTACGCGCGGGATTGAGCACAATGGCGTGCCGGTTGACCAGGTTGTCGAAGAAGTGACGCAGCGCTGATAGACGCGCGTTGCGTGTAGCGATGCTGGTGCTGGCAGCCATCTCCTCAAAATACTGCCCGACATGCCAGGGGGCAATCTGGACCAGCTCCCCCCCACCGTGTTTCTGCGCCCATTCCAGGAAATCCGTCACGGCTTTCATGTATGCGCGCCGGGTGTGGGGATTGCGGATCATCCCCGCAAAAAACTCCTGGGCGGCGAAGACGGCATTGGAGCCGGCGCGATGGATGATCTCCGGCAGCTCATACGCCAGCGTCGTGGGAAGATTCCCTGAAGGCGAGGGCGGAGCAGGGGGCTTCATGCAACGTCCGTGGTTTTCGGAGATGCTACGTCGAGTATCTCCGCCAGCCTTCGCACCGGCTCCAGTATCCAATTCAGGGTCGGCGCTTGCCGTCATGCGGTTCCGGCCTCTTCGAGCGCCTCGTCCAGTTCGAAACTCTGGATAACGGCCTCGTTCCGGGCAGTATTCGCCGCCCATCTATCGGAGTCGAACACCTGCAGCGAACGCACCTGGCCTCGTTTCAGCGCGTTGCGCAACGCTTGCAGGTTATGCCCCTTGATAATGATCCTCAGTGTTTCTGTCATACACAGCCCCCCGGTTTATTGCCTGATAATGTCCTTTATCAGGCATTAATTAAACAGGGAAGGGGCTTCAGGAGAAGTGTTAGTCTGCATCGCTAACTGTCACTCTTCGGCAACGGTAATTGTCCGCCTGCGACGATCTACGCCGCCGCGCCGATGACCAGATTCTCCCGCGCCGCTTCCACGACCGGCGCGGTGATCTTCGCAAGACCATTAATCCGCAGCACGCGCACGATTTGCGTTAGCAGCTGCTGAATAAGCCTGAAGTTGCCGCCGGTCGCCTGAAGAATCCCCGCAATGCCTTCCTCGTCGCTTAAGGCGTCGGCTGCGAGCAGAAGCCGCCGCGGGCGCCAGCCCTCCAGAAGCAGACGGCGAGTGTCCGCCTCGTCTAGCGTGCGAAATTCATGGACGAACCCTACGCGCGAGTAGAGCTGAGGATAGCGCGCCAATTGCTTCTCCATGCCTGGCATCCCAATGAGCACCAGACCGATGCCCCCGCGATCGAAGATATCCCGTACTTGCTCCAGGGAGGTCATTTTCAGCCGATCGGCCTCATCCACGATAAGCAGCGTCGTCGGATCGGCCACGTTCAGGCGCGCGACCCGATTGCGCTGTTCCAGGAAATCGTTCTCCGCCTTGACGGCCGCCGCTCCGCGATAGGCCTCCGGGTTTCTATATGGATCACGCAGCTTCTCGGCGCGGCCGAGCAAACGCCTCATCCGCGCTTCCGCCCGCCGGCGGACGGGGGCGATGATCACCTGGCGCAGGAGCTCGCGCCTTTTGCTTATCTCGCGTTCCATCTTGCCTGGCGAGTTGACGACGGGGGCGGTGTAGAAGACAGCGATGCTTTTGGATATCTCTTTAAGAAGAGAGCTCGTCCGGTCTACGCCGTCGGCATAGGCCTGAATTTTGTCCCAGCGCGCGTAACGGCGCGCGGAGAGCGTCTTACCCACTCCCGGAGGACCGTAACACAGCCCGATATAGCGGTGACTCTCGCATGCGTCGCAGAATTCCCCGAAGCGGCGATGTTCCCTGGTCTCGATAAACGCTATGTCGGCGTCGTCATTCATTGAAATACCGCTTGAGCTTGGGAGCCGAATCCGGCGGTTTGTGTCCCATGTCCGCTGGCGGCGCCTCGACCGGGGCGCTCCATCGTCGCGCTTCCAGAAGCGACTCGACCGTCTTCTGCCGCTCGCGCAGCGTCTGGCGCAACTGTCTTCGGCGCTTATCACGCGTCCTGACTATCTCGCGCAGGCTCAGCGTCACCCCGGCGATCTCCTGGCAAATGGCGCGGCAGAGAAAGCGGTCCTTATGGAACACACGCACCTCCGCCATATCGCGCGGATCGTATCTAAGCAGCACGTCCTCTCCCACGTAAGCGGCGAGCGTCGGGGCGATATATCGCAGCCCCATGAACCGAATGCCGTCCCGATGCACGCGGCGCGTGCGAGGCACGGTGAATAGCAGCAGATCCAATTGCTCCAGGGAATCCGGCATCCGTGGTAGAAAACCCCCTGCCCTCCAGCGGGACAGGGGAGCCACGCCGGTGACGCTGTGCGGGGTGACGTTGTACTTGCTAAGGGTAAACTCTTCGAAAGCGTAGCAGAGCTGGCTAAGGGTGAGCGAGGCTTTGGCCTTGGCGCCTTCCGGCGCATATCCCGGCAGTCCCGACAGCAGCATCTGGTTGATCGTGGAGAAGAACCGCTCGATCTTTCCGCGTCCTCGCGGCTTGCCCACGGCCGAGAAGACGAGCCGGATCTTCAGGTCGGCAGCCACCTGTTCCATGTGGTGCGAAGTGAAATCGCTGCCGTGGTCGGTATAGAGTATCTGAGGAATGCCGCAGATCTGCCATGCGGGCTGCGCTTTCCGCCATATCGCCTGCCTGAGGGCAAGCGCAGTCTGCAGCGCTGAGGGCGCGTTGAAGGAGAGAAGATATCCGGCAACCGCACGGCTGTAATCGTCGAGAACGACGGTCAGCCACGGCTTTCTCGGCTGCTTGTTCTCGTCCATCACCCAGATATCCAGTTGCGTATGGTCCGCCTGCCATGTCGCGTTCGGCCTCTCCGCCTCGCTGCGGTGGAGAAGATCAAACCTTTCACTGTAGACTTTGCTCCCCTCATGGGCCAGGGTTTTCAGGGCGGGGTCGAGTTGCCGGATCAGCGTGCATACGGTTCTGTAACTGGGAATGGGCTCCTTTATCTCTGCCGCCGCCTCCGCAATCCTACGGAAGACCTGGGCTGCGGACGGACGGGGATTCTGCAGCGCCAATCCCTCAATCAGCTCTCGCAACACCGCCGACATGCGCCGCTGGCTCTTATCCGAGCGGACTTTACGGCCCAAGCCGGTCAGTCCGTCCTTTTTATACCGCTTCACCCATCGGCGCGCCGTGCGCAGAGCGATGCCCTGTTGGAGGGAAATCCGCGCCAGCGGCATGTTCTCTTCGAGAAAAGGACGGAGCGCCTGGAACCGGGCAAGCGCCCGATGGCGCTCCTCCTCCGTCATGCCAGCCAAACTCAATGCGGATGTCGTCATCGGTAACCGGGGAAAACAGATATAGGTGACAAATAACTCTACCGGGTCGGTGACATTTATCAATGCCGATTACAGTCACTGAGGCAACGAAGTCACACAGGCACTAAGAAGCACGGCGGGGGCACGGAATGCATTGACATTCTCCATTGAGGCGTTCTGACGCGGCGGAGCAAACCCGTGCCTTTAAAAGGAGCACCGTAGGGTTTTGCGGAGCCGCCGTTCGCGGCTCACGGAAATTCGGGCCGCAATTTATCTCATCCATTTAACGTGAGCGCAATCCGCCAGTAAGGTTCTGTGATGGAGGCCATCGGTGGCAACATCGCGCTCCGCAGTCAAGCGGATATTCAGCGCGCGGTTCAACTGGACCTGCCTGAGGTGGCGGGCACCGATGTTCCGGTGTTGTATATAGAGATGGACGGCACGGGCGTGCCCGTCACGACAGCCGAAACGGAGGGCCGCAAAGGCAAGAACCCAGACGAGGGGGCACACACCCGAGAGGTGAAGCTGGGTTGTGTGTTCACCCCGACCACCACCAATAAAGAGGGCCGTCCGATGCGCGACCACGATTCCTCCACCTACGCCGGGGCGGTGGAGACGGCGGAAGAGTTCGGCCGACAGATGAACTGGGAGGCCAGGCCGCACCACCAAGCGTGGCGATTCGCGATGTCCCAACGGAAGCGCTCAACAGGGGCGCCGCGCGTATCAACCCCAAGGGCTGATCTCTCTCGTTTCTCCGTGACACGGGCGCGGTCTGAGCCGGTCCATGAACGGATCAGGCGGGCACGTACGACGGTTCTTCTTCGGATACAATTGTGAGATCATGGACAGGCTAGGTGAACCGATGCCTCTTGCCTTCTCCTTGCACGCGTCGCGAAACT
The DNA here is from genome assembly GCA_036521975.1 of Bryobacteraceae bacterium. Lineage (GTDB taxonomy): Bacteria > Acidobacteriota > Terriglobia > Bryobacterales > Bryobacteraceae > Palsa-187. The sequence continues at coordinate 5,064 of DATDGT010000012.1, read as the reverse complement.
CGCCCCACTCTGACGACGGACTGGAAATCAGGCTCTATCTTCTGTCTCACCACGGATGCGCCAAGGAGATAAGTTTTCGCGAAGTGACCGCTTCCTTTAAACGGTTATTAGACGACGGTTTCCAGGGACTTGACCCGACTCTCCTTGATTGTTTTCAGTCAACGAATTTTGCAGCCTTTGCGAATTCGTTCAGCGTCCGCTGTCAGGATCAGGTGTCCGTGGATCTTGACGCCTTCTCCAAACCCTTTCCGAAATTAGCCGAACGGAAATGGCTCCCCGAACATTTTCAGCGACATACAGGACTATCCCCACTGAAATGCCCAGGCAAGAGACTGGGGGATCTCTGCCTGTTCGCCGATCATTTTTACCATAATCCGGATGACTGGGGCTACCATCTCTTTTTCTCTATCTGGCTCGCCGACAATTCCACGGACGGCCGGAAGAATCCCGCCCGTCTTCTGTATATTTCAAATAAAGATGAGAACCTCCACGATTTCGGAGACTTCCGGATCAATCAAACAACGAGCCCACAAGAGCAGGGGATGGTATTCGTGTCTTATGTCAGTGAGGACTTCACATCTGTCAGCCGCTTGGCGGCCGATCTTCAGGCGCGCGGCATAACCGTCTGGCTCGACAAGAATAATATTTTACCCGGTGAAAACTGGCGTGAGGCCATCCGAACGGCAATACACAGGGGCGCGGCCTTTATCGCATGTTTCTCATCGAATTATGCCAACCGCGATAAGACTTACATGAACGAGGAGCTTCAGTTGGCCATCGAGGAGATGAGGCAGATGTCAATGGGCCAGAAATGGTTTATTCCCGTCCTCGTAACCGCCTCTGCCGTTCCAGATTATGAGATAACACCAACACAACGATTTTCGCATATCCACCATGTCCGCCTGTATGAGAACTGGGCCGCTTCAATAGAAGCTATCGTTGTGGCTATTCGGCATCTCTACGAGGGCAAAGGCGGTTAAGCTAGGAAACAGCAGACGGGTGAACATTCGGAAAGTCGCCGCTGGTATACGGTCAGAGACGCCTTCAATCCGCAATCCAATGCGGTCCCGGATGATGTGCAGCTAGATCTTTACTTATCTGTGCTAAGTTTATAGACAGCCTTGGCGTCCGAGAACTACGAGCTGACTTACTGCGACCGCAGACTTCAGACAAAGGCTCTTAATGGACCCGCTGCCGATGGGGGAAGATTCTGCTATCGCGGTCCTACAAGCCCGGGTCGGTGCCAGATCGCAGGTGTCTGGTTCCCAAGGTTGACGGCGGCGCCGGAACGCACGGCTAGCGTTCCAACGTTACAATCCGCGACATCTGACCTCGCCCTGACACGTCCGAATGGTGGGCCGGTGAGCTATGTCCACCGCGTGGTTTTCAGCAAACCTGCTCCCCGGGCACGGTGAGAATTTTACCCGCATCAGCCCACTAAATGAGAGAGAACTAGGGAGAGAGTCGCCGGGCGCGCACCAACTCGCCAAACCGCGCGGACGAGCGAGCGTGCCCCGCGCCAGCGCCATCCAGGAATTGGTCACAGTCTGGAAGCTTCTGTGGTCGTGGAGACGGGAGCGGACGCAGGGGCGGCCCAGCCGGATCACCGGAATCGCCTTCGCTTTGACGAGGTCCTGCACAAATCGTTTGCTCACGCCCAGTTTCCGCGCGACGCCTACCAGATCGGTCAATTGTTCGCTATCATCGACCTTCATGGTCTGTTTGGGTTTCATCGGTACGGGTTGGGTCACTGGCGGCTGCGCGTCGTCGTGATTAAGGTTCTTGAACAATTTCATGTGTCCTCCTGTCTCCGGCGGTGAGAACCGGGTGAAAGTTCGTTCGTAAGCGGAGCCGCTCACAAGCTCCGGCGAGTAATAGCGTGGCAAGAGGAATCGGCGCTCGGACGGACGATTATTTGCACCACATTGCATGTGCGCTAGTTGGACAGGTGGTGTGCCGGAAACGCGTAAAGTAGCTGCGACGGAAGCTGTGCTGAGATGAAATATGTTTTGCTCCGGCCCATTTTTTTTTGCCACCGTCGGTACTACACGAAAGGCTGTCTCTTCACGCCTATGAAGAACGCTGCTATCGATCAGGTCCTTAAGAGGGCTGAATTTGCGAAGTCCGATTCCGACTTTACGTATTTCTTCTCTCTTCTGCTGGCCGCCGAGGCTCTGGCCAAGACTGTGGTTTTAGGGACAGTCGCAGCGATTGGAGACGACAAAGATCGGAATCGTTACCGCCTCGAACATCAATTGGTTCGCTCTGACGGAATTGGCGACTGGAGTAAGGTGGTCGAGGATGCTCTGACTGGACCCGCATCGCAGTTCTTGTTGATTGATGCCCGCAAGGAACAGGCCGAGCTCACGAAGGCATGTAAAGCAGGCGAGTGGCAGCACGAGTCAACCCTGTCGTTGAAGGCCTCGCTTGAGCACCTAAAGATAGAGGCCGAAGAAATCCCGACAAAGACCGACATGAAGCGGTGGTTCCGCCTGTTCGCTACTTTGCGGAATAAGACTCGCGGCCACGGCGCCACGCAGCCCGCAAAGACGGCAAAAGCTGCCGAACACCTTCTGAAAAGCGTGGAACTGTTCTACCAGAATCTGAGCCTTTTTGAGAGACCATGGGCTTTCCTTCACAGGAACCTTTCGGGAAAGTACCGTGTTTCCTACATCTCAGAGAACACTGGAGCTTTTGACTACCTGAAGAAGGAAACCAATCGAACCTTCCCAAATGGTGTGTACATCTACATTGATGGACCGAGACGAGTCGCCCTGATGTCAAGCGATCCTGAGTTGCAGGATTTTTTCTTCGCGAACGGCTCAATGAACGGACGCTCCTTTGAGCTTCTCTCTTACGCTACCGATGACAAAACGAGTGGAGACGCTTCGCTTTATCACACTCCTCCCGGGTCTTTGCCGGCCAGTGATACCGAGGGTCACGGCGAACTGTTGCCGAAGGGGAACTGTTTTTCCAATGCTCCGGAGCTGATTCGTGATTATGTTTCACGCCTAATTCTCGAAGACAAACTTCACAAGCTCTTAATGGACGATAAGCGTCACATCGTCACGCTTCTGGGAAGTGGCGGTATTGGTAAAACGTCCCTAGCTCTCTCCGTCGTTCAGCAGCTTTATCAGGAGACACGGTATTCAGCTGTAGTGTGGTTGAGCGCACGCGATGTGGATCTGCAAGCGACGGGGCCGAAGGCGGTGCGGCAACTTGTTCTTTCCCCAGACGACATGGGCAAACTTTATGCAAGCCTCGTCTTGTCACCGGACGAAATGAAAACCAAGGGGTTCAACGCTCGAAGCTTTCTTGAAAGGCAGCTCCAACAATGCGACGTCGGACCTTGCTTGTTCGTGTTTGATAATTTTGAGACGACTCAGAATCCGATAGAGATGTTCGAGTGGATTGATACGTTCATACGCTTACCAAATAAAGCCCTCATCACAACACGGCTTCGCGACTTCAAGGGGGATTACCCTTTGGAAGTTCAAGGGATGGACGACGGAGAAGCTCGAAAGCTGATCATACAGACGGCAACTCACCTGGGAATAACATCTCAAATTAGCGAGGCGTACATTGAGAAGTTGATCAGCGAATCAGAAGGTCACCCCTACGTCATGAAGATTCTACTCGGGGAAGTGGCAAAGGAAGGCAGGTCCGGAAGTATATCTCGGGTGATCGCCGGGAGCGAAGATATTCTGACCGCTCTCTTCGAACGCACATATGCTGGATTGTCCCCGTGTGCACAGCGCGCGTTTTTGACGCTTTCGGCGTGGAATTCACTGGTTTCCCGATTGGCACTCGTGGCGGTCCTGCTTCGCTCTACCGAAGAACGTCAGGAAGTCGAGAAAGGGATCGATTCTCTTCTACAGTTTTCGATGGCAGGCGTTCAGGTCGCGCCTGCCGATAAGCAAGAATTCATTAGTTTGCCCCTTGTCGCCAGTGTCTTCGGTAAAAAGAAGCTCAAAGTCAGCCCCTCAAAGGCAGCGATCGAGGCCGACGTTGAACTGCTGCAGATGCTCGGACCTAGCCGAAGCGACGACGTGCATCTCAGCTTGGCGAAGCGCCTTGAGGATTTTATAAAGAACATCTCGCGCCGCGTTGACACTGGCCTACCTTTCAGTACGTTTGCGCCGATACTTGAGATGATGTGCCGAGCTTACAACCCCGGATGGTTGCTTTTGGCGCGGTGGCATATGGAGATGAGAAGCCCAGAGGGTTACGAAAACGCAAAGCAAGAACTTCGCAGATTTCTTGAAAACGATGCCACCAGTGACCAAGCGTCTGAGGCTTGGCAATTGTTGGGACATGCCTGTTACCAAACCGGAGACGATCTTGGCGAAGTTCACGCGTTTATCGAGCGAGCCCAGATAAAGTCGGTTCCGTTCTATGACATCTCTAACAGTGCGAACAGGCTAAACGAATTGCTTAGGAAGCGTCGGCTTGCGATCGACAGCAACGAGAAAAAGGCATTGGCGCAACGAATCGCTTCTGTGCTTGAGAGAAGGCGTGATGAAGCCAGCGCGGACGACTTTTCAAGAATGGCATGGCTGGCTCTTCATCTGGGGCAGGAGGCGCGCGCGAGGGAGTACGCTCAAGCTGGACTTGTGCTAGATCCGCAGAACTATCATTGCCGAAAGATGCTCGAATAGTTCGGGGCTTGGCTCTTACACAGAATCCCGTGCGTTGACGAAATGCGCGAAAATAAGCATTCTGAACAGGATACCGGGCTGGAGATGGCCCGATCGGGTTCGAGGAGTCCCATACTCGGTAGGATGAGGAAACACCACCGCCGCGGAAGCGCATGCAGCCCGGATCCCAATCGCTGAAGTCTTCGCCGTTCCGCCTCAACGTAGCGCGGACCGGGTGCTTCGCAGCGTCTGGTCCATCGGGCAGCCAAATCCAGGACGATAATGGCGCTTAGGGTCCACGCAAAATTAACTTCCACAGATTCTCACAGATTGGGTGCAATGGTGTAGTTCCACCGCGGCAATATCTTGCCGGGTTTGAGAGCGAGCGATGAGATGAGTCGGCGGTTCGGTTTGAGACCGGTGGGAT
>DATDGT010000011.1:0-4362 GCA_036521975.1 Bryobacteraceae bacterium | reverse complement strand
GACGCGATGAGCGACACCGAGTGCGCCGAAAAGATGAACGCCGCCAAGACCAAGCTCCTGCGGCGGTGCAAGAGCGAGTCGCCGATTCCGCCGCGCTTTCTGTGAAACCACACCAGGGCTGTGGAAATGCCGGGCCGGTGGGAAGTGTGGAAAACCAAACCCAGGTTTCCCACTTTTCCACGCGGCGCACGCGACGACGACAACGAGATCTATCTCTTCAAACCCAAAACCCAAGAAAGGAAATCGGCCGCTGCGCGGCCTCCTCATCCTTGTCAACTACTTTGCGTCATCAAGTTCTTTCATGATCATTCTTGGATTGGAAAATGCAAGATTTTGGCAGGCCTTCCAGCCTTGTCTGGCGGCGGGCGCGCGGGGAGCACCGCACGGAGGGGTGGGGCACGGCGCAGAGGAGCCAGGAGTCAGGAGTCGGGAGTTAGGAGCCGGGGGTCCGCGCTTGTCGAAAGGACGGCCCTGGGGGAAGCGCATAAATACGGAGAACCCTCAACGACGGGTAACGGGCTGCCCGATTGGATTTCGGACCCACTCCCCCGGCCCAGGTTCCCAAGGGGTAGGCGCGGGCTTTTTGGCGGTGGGCCCCGGGCTTACACGTTGAGGCGGCGCTTGTTGAGGCAGGTCTGGCCGACTGGGTTGGGTGGTTGGTTCGGGGAGAGGCGCCGGTTCCGGTGAATCTGACGCTTGGTAGGGGCCCTCGAAAAAACGAAGCGAAGAGTCTGGGGTTTCGGGGGTGAGATCGCCGGCGGGGTCGCGGCCTACGAACCGGACGGTTAAACTTCGCGGTTCCGCTTCGTCGGTGGCGGGTTTGCGCTCGGCCTGCAGGGTGCGGAACTGGGCCATGTTCTTTTCCACCGAACGGCTGATGCGACTTTCGTAAAGCGCCAGGAGATGAAGCTCATGGGCATGGGCCATCCAGGTGCGGGCAGGGGCGAGGGCGGCGTCGAGCTCAGGGTTGCCGGAGTCCTGAGGGGATTGTTCGATTTGGCCGAGGGCGAAGATACCGTTTTCCAGAGCACGGACGCGGTTGAGGCGCCAGTGGTCCTCGGCGATGGCCTGGGCGAGATTGGTTTCGAGAGCGCCTTCGGGGTCGAGGTCCTTGCGGATGCCGTCGCAGTGCTTCTTGAAGGCTTTCTGGTCTTCCGGCGTTTGGACGATGATTTGGCCGGTGAGTCCGTGGCGGAAGGCGTTGAGGGAGGAACGCTTTTTCCCTGCAATTGAACGTGGACCCGTAGAAAGCTGGGCGTTTTTACGCCGGGCGGTAAGTTGTGCTTCAGTCATTTAGAGACTCCTTCACGGGAACCATACCGGCGAAGGAGGCAATACACGGTGTAGTCTGCGGTCAAGTTGTTGGGGCGGTGGGAGAAAGGGGAGAGCTTGTGGTGTAAACGTTTGGAGGCGCTAGTCGTGGGCGCTGCAACTCCTTTGTTTTCAGATTCGAATCCTCACTGGGTTGCGAGGGATTCACACATACTGTTCTGAAAGAGCGGCAATTCCAACGAGCGTTAATTAACTGCTAGTTATTTATTGGACACTACACTAGCGAATATCTATCTGCATGACGTCCTCGATCCGGGCGGAAGCCTGGCCCAGGAAAGTGGCGCAGGGATCCGTGGCGAGGTTGCCCGCTTTAGGTAGGAATGCCTTCAACCACGCTCACCGGAGACCGGGTGGGTACGACACGCGCGAGTCGGAAACCAGCCCGGCTCAGCAGGGTGCCATATTCCTCTTGCGTCCGCTCTTGTCCGCCAGGCATTACGAGCATCGCGATATCCAACAGCTTGATCGGATCTGGCGTGTCGCCGGCTGGCATCACCGTTTCGACAATCAGTATCCGCCCTGTAGTCTTCATGGCTGTGCGGCAAACGCCGAGAATGGTAACGCACTCGTCGTCGGTCCAGTCGTGAATAACGTGCGACAACACGTAGGCGTCGCCACCGGGAGGGACGCTCTTGAAGAAATCGATTGGTTCCACTCTGCAACGGTCCTTCAATCCACGGGACCCGATCATCTTCTGCGCTTCGTCCAAAACGTGCGGCAGTTCAGCCAGCACCCCGCTCACGCGGGGATGGCGCAGAAGAACAGCGCTGAGAAGATTGCCGGTCCCACCGCCGACGTCAACCACCGTATTGAAAATCGAGAAGTCATAGGCAGCCGCAACCGCGGGAGGCTCCTCCCCGTGCCACCCGATCATCGCCTCGTTGAAGTACGCCGCATCCTCCGGGTGCTGGGTGAAGTATTCAAACTGTGGTATGCCGAAGGCTTTGTGCATACCGGTTTTCCCGGTTTCAATACAATACAGGATATGTTGCCAACCCTGATACCACATGTCGCCAGCAAGGGCAAGAATGGTGGCCCGCGCTGACCCCGGAGCGCCGGTTTTGAGAGCCTGCCCCAAGGGTTCAAGTGCGAAACGGTGAGTGGTGTCCTCTGTCAGGACACCGAGGCCCGCCAACGTGCGCATCAGGCGGTACAGCGACGGCGCGTGGCTGTTAATCTCGCTGGCAATTTCGGCAGCGCTCCTCGGCCCGTCCGCGAGGCGATCGGCCAAGCTGAGCTTTGCTGCGGCATAAAGAATTCGCGACACCCAATAGCCCATCCCCATCTGGATCAATTGCGCATGGGCTGGTTGGGATGCGGCTGTCTGGCCCTCTACTGCCATGGCTGTACTCCTTCAATTCTCCTGGACCTGAGCGACAGGCACTAAACTACTCCAACCACGGCCCGCCGGTCAAGGGTTCAGCGCCCCGCACCGGCTGTTTGCGGATCTCTTGCTTACGGCATGGGGACCGTGGTTGCCGGACTCCACCCATAATCATCGCCAGGACGGGGAACGGGACTCCGGCTTCCAGCATCCGCGTGCAGCCCGTGTGTCGAAGGTCATGAAATCTACATCGCAGGCCGGCGCGGTCCCCTTGCGGCTTCCCATGCTTCCTTCCGGCGACCGATTGGCTTGGTCGGATCCGTCTGGTAGGAGCAGGGCTTGAAATCGTCACCGGCGGCGCCATTGCGCTCAGATAGGCACGTAATGGTCCGGCTGCCGATTCGGGAAGTTGCCGGCCCAAAACTCCAGCGTGGCGCCACGCAGAATTCCCGCGCCAAGTCCCCGACAGAATACAGTGGTACGCGCGACCTCGCGACAAGTGTCTGTAGTCGTACACACCCTGTGCCCACTGAGGCTCGGCTTGACTCTCTCGAGTCAGGTGCTTGCAGAGCGGCAACAAAGGTCTGAAGCGTGCAATCAGAGTGAGTATGCGTAAGCTCTCGCCCGATGTGGTCCGAATGGTCCGCAGTGGTGCGTCCGTTACCGAGATCGTCGAGAGAATTAACGACTCAGAATCGGGATTTCAGCTCTTCCCTGAAGATCTCAAGGCGCTGCGCGGAGACGGCGTGCCAGAGATTGTGATCCGCGCCATGCAAGCCAGGCAAAAGGGAGAGAAACTCCAACTGGCTGTGTTTGGGTTCGCACTGACGTTCTAGCTTTTTTGCTGACAGGTCGAAAGGAACGCGGAGCGCGGCTGGCGCGCTTCATCAAAACACGTATTCATCGATTTCCGCGCCAGCGCTTCCTGGCAGCGCGAGCACGCCAACAGATGCTCTTCGAGAGGGGCGACTTGCTCCTCTGCTTGACGCTGAAATGCATACTCCTCGAGGAGTCCCTCGGGAGGGTGGGATTTGAACGGCAACCGTTCTTGCATGACAGGCTAGGACCGAGGCGGAAGAAGACCGCCAAGGGCATTGTCGATTAAACTTCTGGGAACTCCCATGGGAGCCGAGTCCTGTTACCAGCGACGTTTTGTCACGTGACGGGTCGGTTGGATGCGTCGCGGGAATCACTTCAACAAGGCGCGCCAGATCCACTCGCACAGTTTCCAGGTGAGAAACACCGCCACAACGGGCCAAAAGACCAGATTCACAGCGGCGATAAAGTTAGTGGTTGCGCGGCGGATAACCTGGATCGTAGGGCGAGTCATCGAAGCTACGAGGGCCAAAGCGAACCGAGGCAAACCCCGATCCACCCAGGAGCATTCCAGGCGATTCCCGCGATCCAGAAGACTCCCAATATGGAAAAGAACATCGCACTGGAGGTGAGCCATCCCGTACCGGAGGACGACAGCATGCATGCCCCACCCTCAGCGCAACGCAGGACACCTGCTCGGAACTACAATGAACTTTCCGATTAGCGTTGCCCCATTGTGCGCGACGACACCTTAGGGTCCACGCAAAATTAACTTCCATAGATTCTCACAGATTGGGTGCAATGGTGTAGTTCCATCGCGGCAATATCTTGCCGGGTTTGAGGGCGAGCGATGAGATGAGTCGGCGGTTCGGTTTGAGACCGGTGGGATA